>NZ_REFU01000001.1:1275626-1594532 GCF_003688915.1 Rhodococcus sp. SBT000017 | reverse complement strand
GTTGGACCCGATCGGGGGACCGGCGTGGCGATTGTCGGCCACCTCGGTGGACGACGGCGGCACAGTCGTGTCGTTGGTCGGCTCCCACGTCGTCGGCGACGGCGGCGCCCTCACCAGCGCGGCCGCGGCCGCGCTGGCCGGACACGCTGTTCCCGACGATTTCGCACGGGTCGGGCTCGATGACGGTTCCGCGTCCGCGTCGGTGATCTCGCGCGCCGATCTGTTCGATGGTGTCGGCCGTGTCGGTGCGGCGCTCTCGGGTGCGGCACGAGCGCTCGGCCGCACCGCGGTGGAGGCGGTACGGGCACGATCCACGGCGTCCGCCGACCCGAGCGAGGGAATGCCGGAGGGCACCGGTACCGGTGCGGACCGTCCACGTGTGATCGTCGCACCTGCGGAGGGTCCGTGGACGCCGAGCACCGTCGTCGTCGATTGCCTGTCCGCGCAGTGGTCTGCTGCCGCGGCGAGCAAAGGCGGCAGTTCCAACAGTCTGCTGGTCGCGGTGGTGCTCGGCATCCTGACCGGGAGCGGCCGAGTGTCCACGGAGGACCGGGTACGCGTCGCCCTCCCGGTCAGTACCAGGACCGCGGGAGATCGGCGCGCCAACGCGACATCCGGTGTCTCGATCCACGTCGAACCGGGAGCGGCGTACCTCGACGATCTCGGTGCGATTCGTGCGTCGAGCAAGCAGGCATTCAGAACTCAGGCCGATCGCACGGTCACGACGACGTTCGAGCTCCTCAAACCGCTGATGCAGTTGCTGCCCGACGCGATCGTCGCCAAACTCGCCGCGTCGGGCTCGGCTCCGCTGTGCCTGTGCTCGAATCTCGGTGCCAGAGGTGTTGCACTGCGCACCATCGGTGGTGTCGACGCCACCGCGGTGGCGATGAGGTCGATCACGCAGAACACCGACGTGGCCTTGCTGCGCCGCACCGGCGGCGGCGTCAGTGCCTGGTGGAACGAATCGGGAGAACGCGCGACCCTGTGCGTCACCGGGCTCGATCCGGACAGCTTTCCCAGCAAGGAACACCTGCGAGGGCTGGTCGAGGCGGAGTTCGATCGATGGGGCCTGACGCCCGAATTCTGGTGACCTCGAGACAAGTCACAACTGCAGGCGAGGACGGATTTTCGACCGGATCGCCGGTGAGGCTATGCTTTCCGACTGTTCGAGTGTTCGGGCAGGTGTGAGAAAGGGGAGCGATCCATGGCAGTGGTCGTGTTGTTCGGGTCCGAGACCGGTACGGCCGAGGAGGTCGCCGACAAGATTGCGGACGTGCTCAGCGATCATGACGCCGAGGTACGCGACATGCTCGAGTACGAGGTGTCCGACATCGACACCGACGACTTCCACGTGGTCATCTGCTCCACCTACGGAGACGGAGAGCTCCCCACCGGGGCAGAACCCTTCTACGAAGCACTCGTCGAGGACGCGCCGGACCTCGCCGGACTGCAGTTCGCGGTGTTCGGACTGGGCGACCGGGTCTACGAGGACACGTTCAACCGCGGCGGCGAGATCATGGCCGAGAAGCTCACCGAACTCGGCGGCAAGCAGATCGGCACCCACGCTCGGCACGACAGCTCGTCGAACATCAAGCCGAAGACGATGGCCGAGGAGTGGGCTCGCGAACTGATCGACCTGCTGCCCTGACGGTAGGAATCGGCTCCGATGGCCCAGCGGCCGGCGGAGCCGAAACGATCAGGACGCGGTTCCGTCCCACAGAGCGGCAAGAGACGTACCCACACGAGTGAGCAGGGTGCGCACCAGCGGTAGGCCTATCCCGATCACCGAGGACGGATCGCCCTCGATGCGGTCGACGAACCAGCCGCCGAGACCGTCCAGCGTGAACGCCCCCGCCACCGACAGCGGTTCACCGGAGTCGAGGTAGGCCTCGAGGTCCACCGAGGACGGCGTCGCGAAATGCACGACGGTCGTGCTGTGTGCTGCAGCCTGCGCCACGACTACGCCGTCGGTCACCCGGAGCACAGCGTGGCCGGTCAGCAATTCGCCGCTGTTGCCCGCCATGGACTGCCATCGCTCGCGCGCCACCTCGACCGAGTGTGGCTTTCCGTGCAGCTCCCCGCCGATGGCCAACATCGAATCGCAACCGACGATCACCAGATCGTCGGTCGAATCCGCGAACGTCTCGGCCACCGCCGCAGCCTTGGCCCGGGCGAGTTCCGTGACCACCGTTTCCGAAGTCACCGACGGCCCCAGTGCTGCGGTCAACGCATCCTCGTCGACACCCGACACCCGGACGATCGGCTCCACCCCGGCACCGCGCAGCACCGACAGGCGCGCAGGCGACGCCGACGCCAGGACCAGACGAACAGCGCCAGGCGCCGCGTCGGAGGATCGGAGCGTCACCGCGTGTGGCGGCCCGACGCGGCGTACGAATACGCCGACTGAGCCGCGAACCGGCGGTGCAGCAACTCCGGGGAACCCCACAGCTCACGGGGACGAGAATCGCCCGTCGACTCCGATCCGCTCTGCGCAGCCGTCAGAACCGTCACCAGCGCGGCGAGTTCCTCGTCGCTCGGATTGCCCTTCACCACTCGAACGGCAGCGGGGGTCGGAGAGACCACCTCGTCGAGAGTCTCTGCGTCATGATTCGCTTCGCCGCTCATAGTGGGATGTTTCCGTGTTTCTTGGGTGGGAGGGTGACTTGTTTGCGTTCGAGTAGTCGTAGTGCGGTGACGATCTGGCCGCGGGTGTGGCTCGGTGGGATGACGGCGTCGAGGTAGCCGCGTTCGGCGGCGATGTAGGGGTTGACGAGGGTGTCCTCGTATTCCTGCTGCAACGTCAGGCGGAGGGCGTCGACGTCTTCACCGTTCTTCGCGGCGTCGAGCAGTTGTTTGCGGTAGACGAATCCGACGGCTCCGGAGGCTCCCATGACGGCGATCTGTGCGGTGGGCCAGGCGAGGTTGACGTCGGCTCCCATGTGCTTGGATCCCATCACGTCGTACGCCCCGCCGTACGCTTTGCGGGTGATGACGGTGATCTTCCCGACCGTTGCTTCGCCGTAGGCGTAGAGCAGTTTCGCGCCGCGTCGGATGATGCCGTTGTATTCCTGGCCGGTGCCGGGCAGAAAGCCCGGTACGTCGACCAGGGTGATGATCGGGACGTTGAAACAATCGCAGGTGCGCACGAACCGGGCAGCCTTCTCGGAGGCGTCGATATCCAATGTGCCCGCGAACTGGGTGGGTTGGTTGGCCACGATCCCCACCGATCGGCCGTCGATGCGCCCGAACCCGACGATGATGTTGCGTGCCCGCCCTTCCTGGACTTCGAGGAATTCGTCGTCGTCGAGGATCCGGGTGATGACCTCGTGCATGTCGTAGGGGGTGTTCGGTGAATCGGGGATCAGGGTGTCGAGTTCGAGATCCTCGGCAGTGAGCGAGTCCTCGATCGACCCGACAACGGGGTCCGACGGTGCGGTGCGGGGGGCGTCGGCGCGATTGTTCGACGGCAGGTACGACAGGAGGTCGCGGACGTAGTCGAGGGCGTCCTGTTCACCGGAGGCGACGTAGTGCGCGACCCCGGATTTCTCCATGTGGGTTCTCGCGCCGCCGAGTTCTTCCATCGTGACGTTCTCACCGGTGACGGTTTTGATGACGTCGGGTCCGGTGACGAACATCTGGCTCGTGCCGTCGACCATGACCACGAAGTCGGTCAACGCCGGGGAGTAGACGTGCCCGCCTGCGGCGGGTCCCATGATCACCGAGATCTGCGGGATCACTCCCGACGCGCGGACGTTGCGGTGGAAGATCTCCCCGTACAGTCCGAGGGAGACGACCCCTTCCTGGATGCGGGCTCCGGCGCCTTCGTTGATGCCGACCAGAGGGCGGCCGGTCTTGACGGCCAGGTCCATGACCTTGACGATCTTCTCGCCGTAGATTTCCCCCAACGAGCCGCCGAAGACGGTCGCGTCCTGGGAGAACACGCACACATCGCGGCCATCGACCGTGCCGTAGCCGGTGACGACACCGTCACCGAACGGCCGGTTGTCGGCCAACCCGAAATTCTGGGAGCGGTGCCGGGCCAGGGCGTCGAGTTCGACGAACGAGCCCTCGTCGAGCAGGGCGGTGATCCGCTCGCGGGCGGTCAGCTTGCCTTTGGCGTGGACCTTGTCCACCGCCGCCTCACCGGACGGAATCTCCGCAACCGCGAGACGTTTACGAAGATCGGCCAATTTACCCGCAGTGGTATGGATATCGGGGGCTTCGGCCGACCCGTGTGCAGTGGAATCCTGGACGCTGGTCATGGGGAACCACTTTAACTGCGAGTGTGATCTGCGCCCCGACCGAGGGTGGTTCGCCGAGGTCGTCGGCCTGTCGGACGAGCCCATATGCTGGTGCGCATGTGGACAAACCTCGACCGCCCACCACTGGACGTTCGCGCGCTTCGCCGGGCACTGGTGGACGGCCCGCAGGCCTCCTGGTCGCGGGTGGACGTGGTAGCGGAAACCGGTTCGACCAATGCCGACCTGATCGCGGGGGCAGCGAACTACGCCGACCGCACGGCACTGATCGCCGAACATCAGGACAGCGGACGCGGCAGGCACGCGCGACCGTTCTCCGGCGCGCCGCGGTCACAGATTCTGGTGTCGATGCTGCTGAAGTTCCCGGGAATCGATCCTGCGGTGCTCGGGTGGGTGTCGCTCATGACCGGAATCGCTCTGGTCGACGCGTTGCGCACCGTCGGTGAAGTCGATGCTCGACTGAAATGGCCCAACGACGTCCTCATCGGTGGCAAGAAGGTCTCGGGCATCCTGGCCGAGGTCGCCGCACACGGACCGTCGCCCACTGTCGTCATCGGTCTCGGAGTGAACGTGTCGATGACGGTCGACGAGCTGCCGGTACCCACGGCGACGTCACTGGCGCTGGAGGGGGCCGCGGTTCTCGACCGCGACACGTTGGTTCGGGCGATTCTGCGTGGAATGGCCGCCGAGGTGGACTCGTGGCGGGACTCGAACTGGAACACCGACGCCCTCGTCCACCGGTACCGGGAGAGGTGCGGCACCATCGGGCAGCGCGTGCGAGTCGATCTGCCCGGCGGCGACGAGAAGGTCGGAACCGCGGTCGACGTCGACGAGCACGGCCGGATCGTGATCGAGGTCGAGCAACCCGGGTCCGACCGGCCGTCGGTGCTGGCCGTAGCGGCCGGTGATGTCACTCATCTCCGACCTCTCTCGTGAGACCATATCGACTCGACGGAAGTCGTAGCGAGTAGTCAGGAGTGCACGTGGCTTATCCACAGGACGCGTTGGCCGACGAGGAAGAGCTCCTGCTTCATCATCACCCCCACTGGAAGATGCTCGTCCTGCCGTCGGTGACCTTCGTGCTCGTCACGGGCCTGGCAGGCGTCGGCCTCGGGGTCGCGAGTGCGCGGCTCGAATCGACCGCTGCGAACGTCGCCATGATCGCCACCGCTGTGCTGTGGGCGGCGATCGTCGTGTGGCGGTGCCTGGTGCCGCTGATCAGCTGGAAGTGCACGCACTTCATCGTCACCGATCGACGAGTGTTGATCAGGCAGGGCGTGCTCACCCACTCCGGCATCGACATTCCGATGAGCCGAATCAGCAACGTCCAGTTTCGACACGGACTGATCGACCGGATGTTGCGGACCGGCACGCTCATCATCGCCTCGGCATCGGACGATCCACTCGAGTTCGACGACATTCCGCACGTGCAACGAGTGCATTCCCTGCTCTACCAGCAGGTATTCGATTCGATGGAGTACCGCCGCGAATCCGTGCACGGCCGGGAGGCTGCGTTCGAGCCGATGCCCGAGGATTCGGCTGCCGAGTCCAAGCCCGGTTGGCGAGCTGGGAAACGCAGGTAACACAGGCTGTTCTCACCTTCGAACCGTATGGTGACCGATGTGACCGACGTGCTGCTTGCCGAAGACGACGAAGCCATCGCTGCGCCCCTGTCCCGAGCTCTCGGGCGTGAGGGCTACACGGTGACCGTCGAACAGACCGGCCCCGCAACCCTTCAGCGCGCGCTGGACGGAAAATTCGATCTGCTGATACTCGACCTCGGCCTACCGGGGATGGACGGCCTCGAAGTGTGTCGGCAGGTGCGTGCCAACCGATCCGAGGTTGCCGTACTCATGCTCACCGCACGAACCGACGAAGTCGACTTCGTGGTCGGTCTCGACGCCGGGGCCGACGACTACGTCGGCAAGCCCTTCCGGCTCGCCGAGCTCATGGCCCGCGTACGTGCGTTGCTTCGTCGCCGTGGTGCCGGGGAGGACTCCCCGATCGAGGTCGGTGCCATTCGCCTCGAACCCGCTGCTCGACGCGTCCTGGTCGGCGGCAGCGAGATATCTCTCGCCAACAAGGAATACGAGCTGCTCAAGGTTCTGCTCGACCATGCGGGCCAAGTCGTCTCTCGCGAAGTGATCCTGCGTGAGGTCTGGGGCGACGCGGAGCTGCGTGGATCGAAGACCCTCGACATGCACATGTCCTGGCTGCGTCGCAAGATCGGCGACGAGGGACCGGTGGCCGAGCGTCGTATCGCGACGGTGCGCGGCGTCGGCTTCCGTATCAACAGCGACTAGCGGTCGATGCGGCGTCGAATTCTGGTCTCGATTCTCGCTGTCGTCGTCATGACGGCGTTGCTGCTCGGTTTGCCGCTGATGTACACCGCTTGGTTGTGGGTGGAGGATTTCACGCGCAACGACCTGCAGGCACGCCTGGATCGAATGGCGGCGGAGATCATCTCGCAGGAAGGGTCGACCGGGCTGATCGAGGGCCAGCTCGACATCGGCTCGCTTCGGTTGGCGATCCCGCAGGGTGGCCGGCTCGTGGTCATCTACCCGACCCCCGAGGATGCCGCATCGCGCGCGGACATCGGACAGTCCTCCGTGCCTCGACCACTGGTGGAGTCGCTGTCGATGGGTACCTCGGGTTCGCTTCGGCTCGAAGTGCCGTCCGACGACATGCGTTCTCTTCAGCGTCAGGCGCTCGGAGCGGTGACCCTCGTCGTTCTCGCCTCTGCAATGGCAGGCACCGTCGTGGCCGTCGTGACAGCCAAGCGGCTGGCCGATCCGCTGCAGGATGTGGCGCGGCGAGCTGCTCGCCTGGCGGAGGGCGACTTCCGGCCGGACCCACGACGGCACGGCATCGCCGAGCTCGATCGGGTCTCGGAAGTTCTCGACTCGGCCACTGTCGAGATCGCCGGACGGCTGCAGCGTGAACACACGTTGGTTGCCGATGTCTCGCATCAGCTCCGCAGCCGCCTGACCGCTGTCCGCCTACGCCTGGACGAGATTTCCACGCACCCGGATCCGGCGGTGGTCGACGAGGCCAACGAGGCGATGGATCAGGTGGACCGACTGACCCTTGCCATCGACGAGCTCGTTCGATCCTCTCGTAGTGACGGCGCGGCCGACGCGCACGAGGTCTCGGTCGTCGAGGAACTGCTCGGCACCATCGTCGAATGGCAGCGAAACTTCGAGGACGCGGGGCGGACCCTGGTGATCAAGGGTGACGTAGATCTGAAGGCCTCGGTGACCGGATCGCGGTTGCGCGAAGCGGTCTCGGTGCTGATCGACAATTCTCTGGTGCACGGAGACGGGGCATGCACGGTGGCGGTTCGGGCCGTCTCGGCCGTCGAGAGCACCGAGAGACGCCGTGAACGACTGGTCTGTGTCGAGGTTTCGGACGAGGGGCCAGGGGTGAGCAACGAACTCGCTCCGCACATCTTCGACCGTGGATTCTCCGGAGCCGGTTCCACCGGTGTCGGGCTCGCTCTGGCCCGGGCCCTGATCGAGGCGGACGGAGGCAGGCTGGAATTGCAGCGACGCCGTCCCGCGCTCTTCTCGGTGTTCCTGCCTGCGTGGCGTGAACCGTCGCCTGCCGTGCCTCGACGCGAGCCGCGCTGAGCGTCTCAGGGTTGGTCGAGTGCGTCCGCTGCGTCGGTCGGGTCCTCGTTGCGTTCGGCGTCCACTTCCAGGATCGTCCGCGCGTTGTCCTCGGGAAAAGCGAAGCGGCGCAGTGCCCAGAACCGGAATGCCATTTGCAGCAGGTTGCCGATGATGTAGTTGAGGACGAAGTCGATGATGACCACCGTCGTCAGGGATTCGCTGGTGTCGCGAATGTCGAAGATGTTGTTCGCGATCCACAGGGGACCGGCTGCGATGAGCACGCCGATGCCGCTGATCGCGAAGAAGAGCAGTGCCTCGTGGTGTCGCTCGCGTCCGCCGCGATGCTTGAAGGCCCACTCGCGGTTGAGGAAGTAGCTGAGCAGGGTGGCGAGAACACCCGAGATGATCTTGGCGATCACGGGCTTCTGCTCGAGCACCGTCAGGCTCAGTGAATAGAAGATGACGAGGTCGAACACCATCGTCGTGCCACCCACGATGGCGAACTTGATCAGCTCACTGTGCCGAATCGCGAGATCCCGAATGGGCGTGGGTAGGCGTTGGAGCACGCTTGCGATCGTCGGCACAACGGTGAAGTCTACGAAACACACCCCGGTTTCGCCGAACCGAGGCTCCGATCATCAGGGTTTCCACAGGTCCTCGCCCAGCTTGCCGTCTTCCGTGCCAGACGCCGGGTCGGACCGAATGCGCGCGACATGACACCATGGTGAGCCGTGACAGGTACCGAACCGCGCCCCACTGCTGCGCGCCCGTCGTCGACCGGAATGCCCGTGGTGACGATGATCGGCGGCGGTCAGCTCGCCCGAATGACTCATCAGTCCGCGATCGAGCTCGGACAGACTCTTCGCGTCCTCGCCGCGGGGGCCGACGAGCCGGCAGCTCAGGTCAGCCCCGACGTCGTCTTCGGGCACCACGACGATCTCGATGCGCTGCGCACGGCCGCGACCGGTTCCAATGCGCTCACCTTCGATCACGAGCAGGTGCCCACCGAGCACCTCGAGACTCTCGTGGCAGAAGGCGTCAACGTACAACCGCCGCCGAGCGCGTTGATTTTTGCCCAGGACAAACTTCGGATGCGTCGCAAGCTCGCCGAACTCGGAGCGCCCGGCCCCGCCTACGCCGAGGTTTCGTGGGCGCAGGACGCGATCGCGTTCGGAGACGAGCACGGGTGGCCGGTGGTACTCAAGGCCGTTCGCGGCGGCTACGACGGGCGCGGAGTGTGGATGCCCGCCGACGCCGAGGAAGCCGAGGCGATCGTCACGGCCCAACTCGACCTGGGTGTACCGCTCATGGTGGAGGAGAAGGTCGCCATGCGCCGCGAGCTGTCGGCCATGGTTGCACGGTCGCCGTTCGGCCAGGGAGCTGCATGGCCCGTCGTGCAGACGGTGCAGCGCAACGGCCAATGCGCCGTCGTGCTGGCACCGGCCCCCGACCTCGACGAGGACGTGGCCACGTTCGCAGGCAGGCTGGCCCTCGACATCGCAGGTGCGCTCGGTGTGGTCGGCGACCTCGCGGTCGAACTGTTCGAGACCACCTCGGGCAAGCTTCTGGTGAACGAACTCGCCATGCGACCCCACAACTCCGGTCACTGGACCATGGACGGGTGTCGCACCTCGCAGTTCGAGCAGCACCTACGCGCGGTACTCGACTACCCGCTCGGTGACACCGATCCACTCGCTCCGCTGACGGTGATGGCCAACATTCTGGGCGCGCCCGAGGCCCCCGAGATGACGATGGACGAGCGGCTGCATCACCTGTTCGCCCGCATGCCCGATGCGAAAGTGCATCTGTACGGCAAGAGCGAGCGCAAGGATCGCAAGATCGGCCACGTGAACATCCTGGGCGCGCAGTCGGGTTCGCTCGCCGACCCCGCCTACGTGGCCTCGGTGCGCGAGCGAGCCGAACGCGCGGCGCACTGGATGTCGCACGCCGAATGGACCGACGGATGGGACCCGCACGATGACTGACAACTCCACTATCGCTCCGGCCGGGCCTGCGTCCGAGGGTCGTTCCGCAGGCTCCACTCCTGCCCCCGATGGTCGTTCCGCAGGCTCCACTCCTGCCCCCGATGGTCGTTCCGCAGGCTCCACTCCTGCCCCCGATGGTCGTTCCGCAGGCTCCACTCCTGCCCCCGATGGTCGTTCCGCAGGCTCCACTCCTGCCCCCGATGGTCGTTCCGCAGGCTCCACTCCTGCCGTCGGCCTGATCATGGGCAGCGACTCCGACTGGCCGACCATGGAAGCCGCGGCAGAAGCGCTCGCGGAGTTCGGAATTCGGTTCGAGGTCGGCGTGGTGTCGGCGCACCGCACCCCGCAGCGCATGCTCGACTACGCCCGCGAGGCCGCAGGCCGCGGGATTCGGGTGATCATCGCCGGGGCCGGGGGAGCGGCCCACCTGCCCGGCATGGTCGCATCGGCGACGCCGCTGCCGGTCATCGGCGTTCCGGTGCCCCTGAAGTACCTCGACGGTATGGACTCACTGCTCTCGATCGTCCAGATGCCTGCCGGTGTTCCCGTGGCCACGGTCTCCATCGGTGGTGCACGCAACGCCGGGCTGCTCGCGGTCCGGATTCTCGGTGCGTCCGATCCGGCTCTGCAAGAACGGATGTCTGCGTTCCAGGCCTCTCTCGAGGCCATGGTGCTGGAGAAGGACAAAGCGCTGCGCACCACTCTGCTCGGGTGAACGCAGCCGTGTCTCGGAGCGAGCAGATCAGACGCGCGGGTCGCGGTAGTCGGCAGTCCATGTTCGTGACGCGGTCGGCGTTGCTCTATGCCCGGCTCTGGCGCGGCACGGCGCGCTTCGACGACGAGTTCTCCCTGTTCGTGTGCACCGGGCTGCGCGGTGGGTTCGGCCGCGGCGGAACGACATTCGGCGGTGCCTATCTGACGAAGGGCAACACCGCCCGTCGGGTACTGCGGCACGAGGCCGTACATGCGGACCAATGGGCGAACTTCGGGCTCACCTTCCCGTTCCGCTACCTCGCCGAAGAAGCGCGACATCGGGGCCCGGCGAACAAGTACGAGATAGAGGCCGGACTCGCCGACGGTGGCTACCGTCAGCCCGGCTGAGCAGTAGTAGCGGTGACCTTCTCGGTCTCGGCGCGCCGCTGCGACTTCGCCTCGTCCGCATTGGCCACCTGAACCAGTGACGCACCCACGACGAGAACCGAGAGCAGACCGTCGACCAGCTCGTCGGCCGTCGTCCAGGACGCGCTGGACATGACTCGGTCCGAGGCCGACCACGACCGCGCGTCGGCTCTCTCACGAGCGGCAGCGAGTACCTCGTCCACCGAACGCCCGTCCAGCGCCGCGCCTCCGCTCCCGGAACCCGCGACCCTGAACTGATCGCCGTGCACCCGCACCGACGTTGCGTAATCGGTCATACCGATCGGCAGATCGGGGACTGCCTTGCCGAATGCGTCGAGCGAGAACGCCAGCACCTCGTCTGCGTCGGGAGACTCATCGAGCCGATCACCCGACACCATCGCCACGTCCGCGGAGTCGTCGGCCCCGACGACCACCTCGCCGCCTGCCCACCAGATTCCCAGCAGCGCCGCAGCCGTCTGCCAATGCGCGGGTAACAGCACACTCACCCTGCCACCCACCTCGAAGCCGAACTCGTCGCGCAACAGGTTGGCGGTCTTGGCCGCCCAGTTCGCGAGGGTCACCGCCGACACCTCGACCCGCTCACCGGTCGCATCGTCGTAGAACGTCACGCGCGGACCGGCCGGATCGGCGGCGAGAATCGGGTCGAGCAGGGTCTGAGTCAGATTCGAAGCCACCCCACGACCCTAGATGACGCTCGCCGACACCGATTCACACGCTGTGAGCGGTACCGATCAGTTGACGCACATCGGACCGGTGGAGCCGGCGTCGATCGGAGCGGCCGGTGCCTCGGGAATCGCCGTACCCGATTCGGGAGCAATGGTTTCCGCAGTCGCGGCCTGACCCGAGCCGGGCCCCGCGTAGTCGTTCGCGAGTACCACGCGCACAGTGTCCGCCGACAGCGAGTCGTCGGCGGTGATCTGTAGTCCGCCGAGCGCTGCCGAGACGGCGCGCGCGGCGTCACTGTCCACATCGGCAGCCTGGATGCGGCTTGCCGAGATCGACGTGCCCTCGTAGTTGCCGATGGTGCCGTCGACATATCCCAATGCGGTCAGCGAACCGGCGACACCGTTGGCGAGTCCGTCGATCCCGCTGTCGTTCGCGACATCCACCGTCACCGTCGACGGATCGACAACCGGTGCGTCCGAATCCTCGGCGTTGGTCTCTGCCGAATTGCCGTCGCCGAGCAGTCCTTCGACGTACTTCTTCACCGCAGCCGGATCGACCTGCACGATCGATTCGCCGAACTCGGTCGTCGCATTGATGTCGACTGCCGGGATCGTCTCGAACTTGACCTTGCCGCCGGCGAGATCCTGCAGGCGAGTGGCGAACTGCAGAATGTCCCAATCGGAATCGAGCGTCACCGATCGCTGCACAGCAGTGCTGAGTTGGCCCAGTTTTCCGGGGTTGCTCAGCGTCTGGGCACTGAGCACACTCCGCACGAGCGAGGCCATGAACACCTGCTGGCGCACGATGCGGTCCAGATCTCCGCGGGGAAGATCGTGCCGCTGACGGACGAAACTCAGAGCCTGCGAACCGGCGAGCTTCTGCACGCCCGCCGGGAAGTTCGCACCCGACAGTGGTTCCTGCACAGCGTTGTTCAGGCACACCTCGACACCGCCGACGGCATCGGTCAGCAGCACGAAACCGAGCAGCCCCACCTCGGCATAGTGATCGACGGTGATACCGGTGAGGTTGGCGACGGAGTCGATCAGGGCCTCGCGCCCGGCTTCGGTGGCCTGGGATTCGGCATCGGCGTCGGTGACACCCTGCTCCACCAATTCGAGCCGCTTGTTCTCCTTGGTCGCGCCGTACGCAGCGTTGATCTTCGACATTCCGATGCCGGGTACCTCGACGTACGAGTCTCGCGGGATGGAAATCGCGGTGGCCGACGAACCGTCGTTCGGGACGCGGATCAGCACGATCGTGTCGGTGTTGGACGCCACCTCTTCGCCGGCATTGAGGGACGCCAGTTCCGCTGGGGACAACGCGTTGCCGTGGGCATCGGTACGACTGTCGGTGCCGACCATCAGAATGTCGACGGCACCGTCGGCGGCTCCGCCGAGACCGAGACCACCCGCGGTGGCGATGTTGGAGCGCAGGCTGTCGACACTGCGCCATGCGAAACCGGTCACCAGCAGGACGAGGATCGAGAGCACGGCGACCGCGACGTGGGTCGCCGGCCACCGGGTACCGGCGGCGCGAGGCGACCTGCCGCCGGATTCGGGTTGCTCGACGCCGCCGCGTTGGTTGCGCCGATCCGGCCGGCGCGGTCTGTCCGCACCTTCGCTGCGAGTTCTCTGCCTGCGTTCTCCGCGGAGTTCGTCGTCGCCGTATCGGTGGGCAGCGCCCCCTCGGTCGCTGGGGCGGCCCGTGGTGCGCGCTCGGGGACCGTCGGGTCGCCGGGGAGCGCTCCGCCTCGGCGGGGGAGTGCGCTCACCTCCGGGCGTGCCTGGATCTCGTGGCACCGTGACGACCCTCTCTCGTTTCCGGCCGGCCTGAAACACCCGCCTACTTCGTTGTTCTCCCCCCGCCGTTCGAAGGTTACTTGTCGCCGGTCGCTGCCTCGCCGAAGCGAACGCGGCGTGCCACACTTGGCAACCGTGAATGCGATCGTGGTGACCGGTGCACACGGCCAGTTGGGCCGCCGAGTGATGTCTCTGGCCTCCGAACGAGGTGACGGTGTCGAGGTGTCCGGATATTCCTCCGCCGACCTGGACATCACCGACCCCGACGCCGTGGCTGCCGCGGTGAGCGCGGGGGCAACGGTGATCAACTGTGCTGCGTACACCGCCGTCGATGCCGCCGAGACCGACGAGGCCAGGGCGTCCGCGGTCAACGCGGACGGCCCTCGAAATCTCGCGCGCGCCTGCGGGCGTGTCGGAGCCCGGCTGATCCACGTCTCCACCGATTATGTGTTCGACGGCACAGCAACCGAACCGTACGAGGTCGATGCCGAGACCGCGCCGCAGTCGGCGTACGGACGCACCAAGCTCGCCGGCGAGCTCGCTGTGCACGAGGAGCTGCCCGAGGCCGTGATCGTGCGGACCGCATGGGTGTACGACAACACGGGCAAGAATTTCGTGACCACGATGCGCCGACTCGAAGGTGAGCGCGAGACGCTCTCTGTGGTGAACGACCAGATCGGCTCGCCCACGTTCGCCCTCGATCTGGCGGCGGGCCTGCTCGAGATCGAAGCCGACCCTGCTGTGGGCGCACGAACGCTGCACTACACCAATGCGGGGCAGGCCAGCTGGTTCGACCTCGCACGCGCGGTGTTCGCGGGGATCGGAGCCGATCCCGAGCGAGTGCACCCGTGCTCGAGTGCCGAGTACGTGGTTCCGGCACCTCGCCCGGCGTACTCGGTGCTCTCACCGACCGCGTGGGTCGAGGCCGGTTTGACGCCGGCGCGGCCGTGGTCGGACGCGTTGACAGCAGCCTTGGCGCAGTCGACATGAGGGTTCGACGCGAGATCGGGCTAGTCTTGCCCGCGTGAGTTCCGAGCTGGCCGTGGTGACGGTGACCTATTCACCCGGCGAATACCTTGACCAGTTCCTGACGTCTCTACGTGAGGCGACGACGCGTCCCCTTCGGGTGATCATGGCGGACAACGGCTCGGTCGACGGTACGCCCGAGGCAGCCGAGGTCGCGTTCGAGGAGGCGGAGTTGCTGCGAACCGGCGCGAACATCGGCTACGGCGCAGCAGTCAATCGCGCGGTGGCCGAGATCGACCCCGACATCGAGTTCGTCGTCGTGGCCAATCCCGACGTGCGGTGGCATCCCGGATCGCTCGACGGCCTGCTCGACGCTGCGGCGCGGTGGCCACGGGCGGGTGCCCTCGGACCGCTCATTCGCGAGCCCGACGGCTCGCGGTACCCATCGGCACGGTCGGTGCCCGATCTCACGTCCGGTGCGGGCCACGCGGTGTTGGGCAAGCTCTGGCCGACGAACCCGTGGACTCGGCGGTATCGCCAGGAGAACGAGACGGTCAGCGAGCGGCCGGTGGGGTGGCTGTCGGGATCCTGCCTGTTGCTGCGGCGTTCGGCGTTCGACTCGATCGGTGGATTCGACTCGCGCTACTTCATGTACATGGAGGACGTGGATCTCGGCGACCGGCTCGGCAGAGCGGGCTGGCACAACGTCTACGTTCCCGACGTCGAGGTGACCCACTCGAAAGGCCATGCGGCAGGACGGCATCCGGAAGTGATGTTGCCCGCACATCACACCAGCGCGTACCGATTCCAGGCCGATCGGCACGACCGGACGTGGCAGGCTCCCTTACGATGGGCACTGCGCGGCGGTCTCGGTCTTCGCTCGAAGATCGTTGTGGCCTCGGCGCTTCGGGCGCGTGCAGTTGACGGACGAGAATCGGACGAGAGAACAGAGGCTGGACATGTCGGATAGTTCCACATCGGTCGCCGCACGTACCGACGCAGTCATCTTGGTGGGCGGCAAGGGAACTCGGCTCCGGCCGCTGACGCTCTCGGCACCCAAGCCGATGCTTCCCACCGCAGGGCTGCCGTTTCTCACGCACCTGCTGGCGCGCATCAAGGCTGCGGGTATCGAGCACGTGGTTCTCGGTACTTCGTTCAAAGCCGAAGTGTTCGAGCAGCATTTCGGGGACGGATCCTCGCTCGGTATCGAACTCGAGTACGTCTTCGAGACCGAGCCGATGGGCACCGGCGGAGGCATCAGAAACGTGTTGCCGCGTCTGCGCGCCGAGAACGTCATGGTCTTCAACGGTGACGTCCTGGGCGGCACCGATCTGACAGCTGTCCTCGATACGCATCGAACCACCGAGGCCGATGTCACGTTGCACCTGGTTCGCGTCGGTGACCCGCGCGCGTTCGGTTGCGTGCCGACGGACGAATCCGGCCGAGTGACAGCGTTTCTCGAAAAGACTCAGGATCCGCCGACCGATCAGATCAATGCGGGCTGCTACGTCTTCAAGCGCGAGATCATCGAGTCCATTCCATCCGATCGCCCGGTGTCGGTGGAGCGAGAGGTGTTCCCCGCCTTGCTCGCCGAGGACAAGAAGGTCTACGGGCACGTCGACAGTGCGTACTGGCGAGACATGGGAACACCGGAGGATTTCGTCAAGGGCTCGGCCGATCTGGTTCGCGGCATCGCGCCGTCGCCCGCACTGCACGGTGATCGCGGCGAATCGTTGGTCCACCCGGGTGCAGGCGTGGCACCGGGTGCCCTGCTGATCGGTGGAACCGTCGTCGGACGCGGTGCCGAGATCGGGGCGGGTGCCCGCCTCGACGGTGCCGTCGTGTTCGACGGTGCGATCGTCGAAGCAGGGGCCGTCGTCGAGCGATCCATTCTCGGCTTCGGTGCCCGTATCGGACCCCGTGCACTGGTGCGCGACGCAGTCATCGGCGACGGTGCCGACATCGGGGCTCGCTGCGAGTTGCTCCGCGGCGCGCGCGTGTGGCCCGGGGTCAAATTGCCCGACGGTGGAGTGCGTTTCTCGACCGACGTCTGACGTCACGACGCCGCTGGGGGCGATCGATCAGCGAAGCGCGGCAAGCGCGACGAGGTGATCGATCGTCTCGCGCTCGGCGTCGTCGGGCAGGGCATCGACCGGCCACCAGCGCAGATCGGTCGATTCCTCGCTGCGCACTGCTCGCGCGCCGTCCGGAGCCCGCACCAGAAACCTCAGGTCGAGGTGCCGCGTCGGCTTTCCTAGCGAGCAGGTGATCGGGTGCGTGTGTGCGGAGAGCAGAATCGGATCGACCGTCAGCTCGGCGATCCCGGATTCTTCGGTGGCCTCCCGCAGCGCCGCGTCGACAACCGTGTCGTCCGTCGGTTCGCAGTGGCCGCCGAGTTGAATCCACCGACCGACCTTCGGGTGAAGCGTCAGCAGCACATGGGTTCCCGACGTGTCGAGTACCAACGAGGATGCGGTGAAGTGGCCGGCCTCGTTGGCGCGCAGGCAGGCGTTCGGGTTGCTGTCGAGAAACGCCAGCATGGTGTGCCGAAGCGATTCCTCGCCCGCATCCGACGGTGCCCACCGGTCGAGTGTCGTTGCAGCCGAGTGCCACAGTTTCGAATGAGGCAGTGTCGAATGAGGCAGTGGCGACTCCGACACGACTCAGAGCTCCAGTAGCGAGGACCCGGGAACCACCGGATCCCTGACGGTCAGCGTTTCGCTCGGGTGCCCGATTGCGATGGCTCCCATCGCTTTCCAGTCTGCGCGCAGGCCGAGTTCGGCGCGCACGGTATCGGCGGCGAAGATCGTCGAACCGATCCAGCAGCTGCCCAGTTCGCGCACCGCGAGGGCGACGAGAAGCCCCTGAACGGCCGCACCGACCGCGACGGTGAACATCGTGTCCTCCGCGGTTCGACGCCTCTCGTCGGGGTACGAGTGCGCGCCGTCGGGCACGCAGAACGGGATCACGATCTCGGGGGCGTCGAACAAGATGTCGCCGCGGCCGAGTCTGGCGGCGATCCGCTCCTCGCTCAGCCCGTCGCCGGCCAGATCGGCTCGCCATTGCTCTCGCATCGTCTCGAGTAGCCGGCGTCGGAGCGCAGGGGTCCTGACCCAGACGAACCGAACCGGACGGGTGTGGTGCGGGGCCGGGGCGGTGAGTGCATCGGCAACGGCACCGCGAACGGCGTCCGGATCGACCGGTTCGTCGGTGAACGAGCGCACCGACCGTCGACGCAGCAGCGCCTCGCGTCGACCACGATCGAGTGCCTCGGCGGTACCGAGCCAGAACAGGTCGTCCTCACCGCCGCGCAGCAGCGTCGCGGCGGTGGAACCGTCGTCGACGGGAGTCAGTCCACGTACGATGGCGATCGGAACCCCGCCGAGCTTCCCCTTCACCAGATCGCCCGCGGCAGCGAGCTCGTCGGCGATCGCGACCTCGGTGACGACGAGCTCGTTTCCCTGACCGTCCTCGGCTCCGGCGTACGCATGTACGACGCCCAGGCCGGCGGCACCGATGGCGGCGTCGGTCTGGCCGATCCGCCATGCCCGACCCATGGTGTCGGTGACGACCACGGCGACCGTCACCCCCAGCAGCGCGCCGAGTGCAGTGCGGAGCGCTGCGGCACTGGCGTCGGGGTTCTCGGGCAGCAGTGCCAGTTCGCCGCCGTCGACGTTGGAGCCGTCGATTCCCGACGCGGCCTGCACGATGCCGAGTCGATTCTCGGTGATGAGGGTTCGGCCCTTGCGTGCGACGATGCGCACGGCCTCCTGCTCCACCAGGACTCTGCGGGCGGCATCTCGCTCGTCCGCATCACGGGGTGCCTGCACCAGACGGCCCTCGACCTTGGAGAGGATCTTGCTGGTGACGATCAGGATGTCGCCGTCACGTAGCCACGGCGCTCGGTCCGCCACGGTCGCAGCCAGATCGTCGCCCGGCCGGAACTCGGGGAGCCCGGTCACCGGCAGAATTTCGATCGCCCCGCCGGGAGCGTGATCACCCGGTGCAGTGTGTGCGGCGTGGGAGTCGGTCACAGGTCGAGTCCCGCTGCTCGCAGAGCGGTGCGGGCCATGACCGCTGTGGTCTCGGGGTCGGTCATCAGCAACGGAACCGACTGCACGTCCACCCCGTCGACGACCGCCGTATCGGTGGTGTGCACCAGCCATGCGTCGAGAATGCCGGTACCGCTTCGGCTTCCGTAGTGACGGCCCACCGCCTGCGCCGTGGTCTCGACTCCGATGACGGACAGGCACTCGTCGGCCATGCCGCGCAACGGCTTACCGTCCACGACGGGGGAGAGCCCGACCACCTTGGCAGCCGTCGTGCGAAGCGCCCCGCGGATACCCGGCACCGCGAGGATCGCGCCGACGCTCACCACCGGATTGGACGGCGCGAGAACGACGGCGTCGGCCTCGGTGATCGCCTCGACGACTCCCGGTGCCGGAGTTGCCTGTTCGGCCCCGATGTTGGCGAAACTGTGGGTCGGAATCTGTGCGCGGTACCGAACCCACCACTCCTGGAAGTGAATTGCGCGCTGCTGCTCCCCGCTCGGGTCCTCGGGATCGGTGACGACGACGTGGGTCTCGGAGCGATCGTCGGTGACGGGCAGGAGCCGGACTCCGGGTTGCCAACGGTTGCACAGGGCTTCGGTCACGGCCGACAGCGGATAGCCGGTGCGCAACATACGACTGCGGATCAGGTGCGTGGCGATGTCGCGGTCGCCGAGTCCGAACCAGTCGGGATCGGCACCGTAGGCTGCCAATTCGTCCCGCGCGTTCCAGGTCTCCGCGATGCGACCCCAGCCGCGATCGGTGTCGATTCCTCCGCCGAGGGTGTACATGCACGTGTCGAGATCCGGGCAGATGCGCAGTCCGTGCATCCACACGTCGTCGCCGACGTTGACCACGGCGGTGATCTCGTGCTCGGGGTTGTCGCCGAACAAAGATTTGAGACCCTGAAGGAACCGAGCGCCACCGACGCCACCGACCAGAACAGTAACTTTCACAACACGCGAGCCTAGTGGGGTTGCGGTGGTGCGTGGTGAGCGCCCACCCGGTGCCGCACCCGTGCGAGAGGACGGTGAGCAGGTGCCATAACCGCCGCGACACGCACGGGACGGGCTCCGATCCGGGGAGAGCGCCGATTTCGGGCATGTGATGGTATTGGATTTGCTCGATCGGCTTGACCGCGACACACCTGGACGTGTCTAATCACAGGTATGTCATTCAGTGTTCGCAGCACGAGTTCGATTGCAGCGAACCTGGTTTCGAACACTCGTTCCCTTTCTGTTCGTCCCTGACTGGACGTCGAGTAGAGGTCGAGAGTCGGACCGACACGTTGGACCAGCTCGATCGAATATCGGCGCGGGGCAAGGTATTCGAGAACACGAGGACCGAAAGTATCTGCGCTACCACAGGTGAGGAGGCGGAAGCGATGTATGACCAGCACGTGACACGTGATCAGCGGGGCGGACCCACTGCACATCTCAGCGCTGTCGACGACGCGCCGCAAACCGAGTCCGGCATCGGCGCAGATTCGAGCGTCTCGATCGACGCGGGTTCTGCGTACGTCGAACCGACGGACGAGACCGACGTCGACGTCATCGACACCGACGTCGAACTCGACTCGGATTCCGACGCCGACTCGATGCCGTTCGTCGCCGAGTCGGTTCCACCGGCCAAGCCGTTCCTCAGTCTCGTCGCGGGTTTCGACGAGATGTTCGAGGAGATCGAGGACCAGTGGCAGGAGCGCGCTCTGTGCGCGCAGACCGACCCCGAGGCCTTCTTCCCGGAAAAGGGTGGTTCCACCCGCGAGGCGAAGCGCATCTGCCTCGGCTGTGAGGTCAAGGACGAGTGCCTCGAGTACGCGCTCGCCAACGACGAGCGGTTCGGCATCTGGGGTGGGCTGTCCGAGCGGGAACGTCGCAGGCTCAAGCGCGGAATCGGCTGAGTAATTCGGTTCCGTCTCCGGGCGGATCGATCATTCCCCGGCCGGGTCTATCTCGTCGGGGTCGATGCCGAGATACGTGGCCACTTGCTCGACCAGAACCTCGAACAACAGATCTTCCAAATCCTCCGGGTGCTTGGCCCGCCGTTCCAGCGGTCGCCGGAACAGCACCACCCTGGCGCGTGTCGTCTCGCCGCGCTTGTCGATGCCGGCGGGTACCAATCGCGAGAGCGGCACCGGACCTTCAGCCACCACCTCGGGCGGCCACGTCACCGATTCCGGATCCAACGCCCTGATCTTGGGTACCTCGTCCACGGCGATGTCGAGCTTCGAGAGCTTCTCGTGCCATCGATGATCGATCCGCGCGAAAGCCTCGAGCACCAGCCGGTCGAACTTCTCCGCTCGTGACCGCCTGGCCGGGATGTCCTCGGGCAGAACCGGTCCGCGAACGCCGCGGCCGTGCCGAGCCACGGATCGAGAGGTGATCCTGCGCGCGGAAGAGAATCGAGGCATAGGGGGAGGTTATCGCGCTCGTCCGGTGTGTCGGTCGTTCGGTCGGTTGCACCCACCGGATACTCTGCACTCGTGAGATCACTGCGTGGCTGCTGCAGGCCTGGTTGCAACCGTTCTGCCGTTGCGACGCTCACATACGTCTACTCCGATTCCACCGCGGTCGTCGGGCCGCTGGCCACAGTCGACGAGCCGCATTCCTGGGATCTGTGCGAGGTGCACGCGTCGACCACCACCGCTCCCAAGGGCTGGGAACTGGTGCGGTACGAAGGCGGCTACTCGACGTCGAGCCCCGACGAGGACGATCTGACGGCCCTCGCGGAAGCCGTACGCGAAGCGGGCCGCGGCGATCGCGTCCGCTCCGAGGATCGCGAGAGCTCCGACCGCTCGATCTCTCGGCCGTCCGACACCGAACGCCGATCCGCTCCGGCCGTCCGAACCGGCAGGCGCGGGCACCTTCGAGTTCTTCCCGACCCCACGTCCTGAGCCGTCCGAGCGCACCGAGTGTGGTGTGCATCGGTCCGACTGGCCGGTCCGTCTGCCGTCTGGCAAGGTTCCGTGAGCAGGACCGAAACGGACCGCGACGGTCCGCCGATACTTGGTGTGGATCGCACCGCTACCGACGCTCGATTTCCGACGCCGATGTGCGGCGTCGTCGACAACGATCACCAGGAGAATCTTCGTGGCCCGAACCGCAGAGTCCGTGAACGCCGTCATCAAGGCCTACGACGTCCGTGGCGTCGTAGGTGAGCAGATCGACGAGGCGTTCGTGCGTGACGTCGGTGCATCGTTCGCACGATTGGTTCGTGACGAGGCCGGGGCCGCGCGCTCGGTCGTCATCGGTCACGACATGCGTGATTCCTCGCCGGCACTGTCGCGGGCATTCGCCGACGGCGTCACCGCTCAGGGCCTCGACGTGGTGCACATCGGGCTGGCGTCGACCGATCAGCTCTACTTCGCCTCCGGCATGCTCGAATGCCCGGGAGCGATGTTCACCGCCAGTCACAATCCGGCGAAGTACAACGGGATCAAGCTCTGCCGCGCCGGTGCCAAGCCGGTGGGCCAGGACACCGGCCTGGCCACGGTCAAGGCCGAATTGGTGGACGGGGTGCCGGAGTTCGACGGCCCCGCCGGGACCGTGGCGTCTCGTGACGTGCTGGCCGAGTACGCCCAGTTCCTGCGCGACCTGGTCGATCTGTCGGGTATTCGCTCCATGAAGATCGCGGTGGATGCAGGCAACGGCATGGGCGGACACACCGTGCCCGCCGTGTTCGCGCCGCTGCGGGTGACGATCGAACCGTTGTTCTTCGAACTCGACGGCAGCTTCCCCAATCACGAGGCCAATCCACTCGACCCGGCGAACCTGGTGGACCTGCAGCGATTCGTCGTCGAGACCGGTTCCGAGATCGGCCTTGCCTTCGACGGCGACGCCGATCGGTGCTTCGTCGTCGACGAGAAGGGCGACCCGGTGTCACCATCGGCGGTGACCTGCCTGGTGGCCGAACGCGAACTGGCCAAGGAGCCGGGCGCGGTCGTCATCCACAATCTGATCACCTCCCGCGCCGTGCCGGAGCTGGTCGAGAAGCTCGGTGGCACCCCGGTCCGCACCCGAGTGGGGCACTCGTTCATCAAGCAGGAGATGGCCGACACCGGAGCCATATTCGGCGGAGAGCACTCAGCGCACTACTACTTCCGTGACTTCTGGGGTGCAGACTCCGGCATGCTCGCCGCGCTGCACGTTCTCGCTGCCTTCGGGGCACAGGATCGCCCGTTGTCGGAAATGATGGCCACCTACGAGACCTACAGTGCATCGGGCGAGATCAACTCGACCGTCGACGACGGCGCCGAACGCACCGAGGCGGTACTGGCGGCGTTCGCGGATCGGACTTCGGGTATCGACCGACTCGACGGTGTGACGGTCGATCTCGCCGACGGTGCCTGGTTCAACCTGCGGGCCTCGAATACCGAACCGCTGCTCCGGCTCAACGTCGAAGCACGCACCGCAGCGGATGTCGACGCGCTTTCGACAGAGATATTGAGCATCGTTCGCGCCGGACTGGAATAGTGGTTACCAAGGGTTCATGAGTGGGTATGCAGACGTTTCGAGCGGGTGAGGTAAGGGGAGGTGTCGCAGCCATGACGGCAGTGTCGTCTCTGGTCGATCTCGACGATTCGGATGCTCTCATCGCAGCCGATCGTGAGGGCTCCCTGCGTAGCGCAGCGCTGGCGGGCGCGCAGGTTCGTGCCGTTGCGACCGCGGTCGACGAATCGGTTCTGGCCCGGTTGGCCGATCTGCGTCCCCGGAGCGTGGTGATCGTCACCGGCGACGGACGGAGCAGCCGGGCAGCGTCACTGCTCGTCGCCGCGCTCGGTGATCGCCTCGGGGTCCCTCTCGTACGAAGCACCGGAACTCCGCCGTGGATCGGCCCACTCGACGTGGTGGTGGTGGCAGGCGACGACGCCGGGGATCCACGACTGGCCGAGTCGGTCGACGCGGCAGCCCGGCGCGGTGCCGAAGTCGTGGTGGTCGCTCCCGAGGAGGGGCCTCTGCGTGCCGTCCGGGGAGCCAGAGTCATGTGGCTGCCGCCGCGAATCGCAGTCCGTGACCACAATGCTCTGATGCGCTACCTCGCGGCGTTCGTGGCCGTACTGGGGGCGGTTGCCGGCGGATCGTGGAAGACGTTGCTGCCCAATTTGTCTCGTCTTGCAGACCTGCTCGACGCAGAGGCGGTACGAAACAGTCCGTCCAACGAGATGTTCCACAATCCGGCCAAGGCCCTCGCCAGTGGGTTGAACGGTCGGCGGGTGGTGCTGACCGGGGGCAGTCCCGCTGCGGTCGAGGTCGCTCGGCACGGCAGCGAGGTGCTGCTGCGCGTTGCGGGTGTCGTCGTCGGTGCGGGGGAGCTGGGCGACGTCATTGCTGCATCCATCCGGGCGTCCGTCGTCGAATCATCCGGCACACCACAGACATTCGACTCGTTCTTTCACGACGAGCAGCTCGACGGACCACCGCCGGTGCTGCCGATGCGCGTCGTCGTGGTGGCCTCGGAGGCTGATCGCGCGATGACCGAACGACGAATCGCCGGTGTTCCGGAATCGGAGTTGTTGCTCGCCGATTCGAGTGAGCCGCTGTTCGGCGGCGATCGCGTGAGATCCGAATTCGACAACCCCGCACCGGTGCCGGATCCGGATAGACTCTCGGTGCTCGACACGATGTCCGTGTTGGCGACGCGGTTGGACACCACTGCCGCGTATCTGCTGTTGATGGGCGGTAGCTAGTGCAGCTCTTGCGAGGCGCGGTGCGGTCCTACGCATGGGGTTCGCGAACGGCGCTGGCTCGGATTCAAGGCCGCCAGGTGCCGTCCGATCATCCCGAGGCAGAGATTTGGCTCGGCGCTCACCCGGCCGACTCCGCGCACGTCGTGCACGAGGGCGGCAGCACACCACTGCTCACGCTGATCGACGGCGACCCGGGCACGCACCTGGGCGGCTCTGCACAGCACTTCGAGTCGCGCCTGCCGTATCTGCTGAAACTGCTTGCCGCAGAAGAGCCGTTGTCGCTGCAGGCGCATCCCAGCAGTGCTCAGGCCCGGGAAGGCTTTGCACGCGAGAACGCCGCGGGTGTCCCCATCGACTCTCCGGTACGCAACTACCGGGATCCGAACCACAAGCCCGAGCTGATCGTCGCGCTCACCGAGTTCGAGGCGTTGGCGGGCTTCCGGCGGCCCGCCGACACCGTCGAACTGCTCGACGCGTTGGCCGTCCCCGCCCTGGGTGGGTATCGAACCCTGCTGGCCGCCCAGCCGGACGCTTCCGGGCTGCGCACCGTGTTCACCTCGTGGATCACGCTGCCCGGGCAGGCATTGGACGACATCTTGCCTGCCGTCGCCCAGGGATGCATCGACTATCTCTCCGGTCCCGCACGCACGGACGGTGGACGATTCGCCGCCGAGGCCAGAACTCTGCTCGAGCTCGGGGAGTCGTATCCCGGTGACGCCGGAGTGCTCGCGGCGCTGCTGCTCAATCGGGTGACACTGACTCCCGGCCAGGGTCTGTACCTCGACGCTGGGAACCTGCACGCGTATCTGCGCGGTACCGGCGTGGAGATCATGGCGAACTCCGACAACGTGCTGCGCGGCGGACTGACTCCCAAACACGTCGACGTTCCGGAACTGTTGCGTGTGTTGGATTTCGAGCCTGCCGACATCTCGCCCATCACCCCGGGTGTCGACGATCGACCGACCTACCTCTATCCGACGCCTGCACCCGAATTCGCACTGAGCCGGACTGCGGTTGCGGCGGGGGAGACGGTCGCCGTTCCCGGCTCCGGCCCGAGAATTCTGTTGTGCACCAGTGGCACCGTCGTGGCCGGTACGAAAGGCGGACAGGTCGAGCTGACGGTGCCGCAGGGCAGCTCTGCCTGGATACCCGCTGCAGACGAATCCGTCACCGTGACCGCCGATTCGAGCGAGGCCGAGGTGTTCGTGGCCTCCGTCGGACGCGTGTAGATCGGGCAATTCGGGCATCGTTGCGCCGCTTGCGGTTTCGAACTGCGTAATTGTGCGAACGGTCCGTCCGGAGGCAATAGTCTGATGCCACAGTGAATCGAAGTGACGGATGTGTTCGGTGATCCGTCGGTAGATGTGAAGTGGCGATACGGAGACCCGATGACCAGAGCAGACCGGCCCGCGAAGACCCCACGCACGACGGGTTGGTTCCGGACCAAATCGATCGAGCAGTCGATCCAGGACACCGACGAGCCGGACACGAAACTTCGGAAGGAACTCGGATCCTGGGATCTGACCGTGTTCGGCGTCGCCGTGGCCGTCGGTGCAGGCATCTTCACCCTGACCGCGCGGACCGCCGGAAACGTTGCGGGGCCGGCAGTGTCGTTGGCCTTCGTGCTCGCGGCGATCGCCTGTGGCCTCGCGGCGCTGTGTTATGCGGAGTTCGCGTCCACCGTGCCCGTGGCAGGAAGCGCGTACACGTTCTCGTACGCGGCGTTCGGTGAGTTCATCGCCTGGATCATCGGATGGGATCTCATCCTCGAGTTCGGCCTCGCAGCCGCCGTGGTGGCGAAGGCGTGGTCGCTCTATCTGGGCGATCTGCTCGGTACGGCCGCCCCGGTGCTCGAGATCGGCTCACTGAACTTCGATTGGGGTGCACTGCTGATCGTGGTGGTGCTGACGGTGCTCATCGCGTCGGGAACCAAATTGTCCTCACGGGTGTCGTTGGTCATCACCGCCATCAAGGTGATCGTCGTTCTGTTCGTCGTCGTGCTCGGAGCCTTCTACATCAAGGTCGCCAACTACGACCCCTACATTCCGCCGTCGGAACCGGGCTCGACGGGCGAGGGGCTGCATCAGTCTCTGCTCTCGTTCGTCACTGGTGCGGGAGGCAGCACGTTCGGTTGGTACGGACTGCTGGCCGCGGCGTCTCTGGTGTTCTTCGCTTTCATCGGATTCGACGTGGTGGCAACGACCGCCGAAGAGACCAAGGAACCGCAGAAGGCGCTCCCACGCGGAATCCTCGGATCGCTCGCGATCGTCACCGTGCTGTACGTGGCCGTCACGCTGGTTCTGACCGGGATGGTCAAGTACACCGATCTGGCCGGTGACAGTTCCACGCTGGCGACGGCATTCGAGCTGAACGGGTTGACCTGGGCCAAGAACATCATCTCGTTCGGCGCACTCGCCGGTCTGACGACCGTGGTGATGGTGTTGATGCTCGGGCAGACCCGGGTGCTCTTCGCGATGTCGCGAGACGGGCTGGTGCCGCGGGCATTGGCGCGCACCGGAAAGAAGGGCACGCCGGTTCGGACGACGATTCTCGTCGGTGTCATCGTCGGCCTGCTCGCAGCTTTCGTTCCGCTCGGCACGCTCGAGGAAATGGTGAACATCGGTACGCTGTTCGCGTTCGTGCTGGTCTCGGCCGGGGTTCTCGTACTGCGCAGAACTCGCCCCGACCTCCAGCGTGGTTTCCGCGTTCCGTGGGTTCCGCTGGTGCCGATTCTCGCGGTCCTCGCGTGCCTGTGGTTGATGCTGAACCTGTCGGTCGAAACATGGCTGCGTTTCCTGGTCTGGATGGCCGCCGGTGTCGTCATCTACGTCGTGTACAGCAGACGGCACTCGGTGACGGGAATGCGGGAAGCCGAGAAAGTTCGTGTCGAAAAGTCGGAGCACTGACCCGGCACCGACGACGCGTAAGCGCCGAGTTACGTCCTGAGCAGGGACTTCCGGCTGACTTTAGATAGCGTCACATCAAACCGCTGGAATGTTATACCCTCGAAAACAGACTTGGAGGACTCAAAACGTTCGATGAGAGGGTGTTGCAACAGTGAGTGTGGACGGCCGAATTCCTTCGATGGAGGGTTCGGGTGTCGCTTTCGGGGGGCGGGATTCGAAGGCCAGTGAACGGTCGGTTCGCTGGCAGGACAACAAACGTTATCTGTGGATGCTGGGGCTGTTGGCCCCGGCATCGGCGCTACTGCCGTCGCAGTTGGTCTACTGGACGGGCATGCCGCTGTTCTGGTGGAGCGGCGTGCTGGTGTTTTTCGTGATCATTCCGGTGATCGATCTGATCGCAGGCGAGGACGGGCACAACCCGGATGCCTCGGCCAGCGAAAAGCTGCAGAACGATCGGTACTACCGGTGGTGCACATACCTCTTCCTGCCCGTTCAGTTCGTCGGACTCTTCGTCGCATGCTGGATGTGGGCGTACGGCGAGCTGAACGTGGTGGACAAGATCGGCCTCGCGGTGACGGTGGGCCTGGTGGCAGGCACCGGTATCAATGCCGCTCACGAACTGGGCCATCGCATCGAGCAGCACGAGCGGTGGTTGGCCAAGATCGCCCTGTCCCAGACGCTGTACGGGCACTTCTTCGTCGAACACAATCGCGGACACCACGTCCGAGTGGCGACGCCCGACGACCCCGCGAGCGCACGACTCGGCGAGAGCGTGTGGACCTTCGTGCCGCGCAGTACCGTCTTGGGACTCGCCTCCGCCTGGAAGCTCGAGGCGCAGCGACTTCGCCGCAAGGGCCGCTCGGTCGCGAGCCCGACCAATGCCCTGCTGCACACGTGGCTGCTCAGTGTCGTGCTGTTCGGCGCGCTGCTGATCGTGTTCGGCTGGTCCATCGCGCCGTACCTGCTGTTGCAGGCCATAGTCGGATTCGTCCTGCTCGAGATGGTGAACTACGTGGAGCACTACGCCCTGCTCCGCGAAACGAACGATCGAGGCAGATACGTTCGGTGCTCGCCCCGCCACAGCTGGAACAGCGACAGGATCTGCACCAATATCTTTCTGTACCACCTGCAGCGACACAGCGACCACCACGCCAATCCGGGCAAGCGCTATCAGACCCTGCTCTCCTGCGACGAGGCTCCGCAGTTGCCCGCCGGCTATGCATCGATGGTGATGCTCGCCGCAATTCCGCCGCTGTGGCGTCGGGTGATGGATCCGCGGGTATCGGCGCATTACCAGGGAGATATCACCCGCGCGAACATCCTGCCCCGCAAAAGGGCGCGAATTTTGGCGCGAGCCGGACGAAACGGATAGAGCGGGTTCTCGACAATCGGTCGTTTCGTCGGTTCCACTCCTGCACGCTCGGGCAGCCGGGGGTGCCGCCGCGCGGACCCGATAGCCTGGACCACAGATACTCAGTCAACAGGAGAGGCAAGATGACGACCTCAGTTACGTCAGGATCGGCACTCACCGTGGATCACCGCGGTGGAATCGACTTCAAGGTCGCAGACCTGTCGCTCGCGGAATTCGGCCGCAAGGAAATCCGACTCGCCGAACACGAGATGCCCGGCTTGATCGCGCTGCGTCGCGAATACGCCGACGTTCAGCCGCTCAAGGGAGCACGGGTTTCGGGATCGCTGCACATGACCGTGCAGACAGCCGTGCTGATCGAGACCTTGGTTGCACTCGGAGCCGAAGTTCGTTGGGCGTCGTGCAACATCTTCTCCACCCAGGATCACGCAGCAGCGGCCGTCGTCGTCGGCCCGTACGGCACCGTCGAGGAGCCCAAGGGCGTCCCGGTGTTCGCTTGGAAGGGCGAAAGCCTCGAAGAGTACTGGTGGGCGGCCGAGCAGATGCTCACCTGGCCCGAGCAGCCCGCCAACATGATTCTCGACGACGGTGGCGACGCCACGATGCTGGTACTGCGCGGCGCGCAGTTCGAGAAGGCAGGCGTCGTCCCGCCGACCGACGACGATCACGATTCGGACGAGTACAAGGTGTTCCTCGGCCTGCTTCGTCGCTCGCTCGAGGCATCGAAGTCCAAGTGGACCGAGGTGGCCGAGTCCGTGCAGGGCGTCACCGAGGAGACCACCACCGGCGTGCTCCGGCTCTACCAGTTCGCGTCCGCGGGAGAGCTCACGTTCCCCGCCATCAACGTCAACGACTCGGTCACCAAGAGCAAGTTCGACAACAAGTACGGCACCCGGCACTCGCTGATCGACGGCATCAACCGCGGCACCGACGTCCTCATCGGTGGCAAGGCCGTGCTGGTCTGTGGCTACGGCGACGTGGGCAAGGGCTGTGCCGAGGCGCTCAAGGGCCAGGGCGCACGGGTGACCGTCACCGAGGCCGACCCGATCAACGCGCTGCAGGCGCTCATGGACGGCTTCGATGTGCGCACGGTCGAGGAGTTCATCGAGCAGGCCGACATCGTGATCACCTCGACGGGCAACCTGTCGATCATCACGTTCGAGCACATGCGCAAGATGAAGCACCAGGCAATCCTGGGCAACATCGGCCACTTCGACAACGAGATCGACATGGCCGGTCTGGAGAAGGCCCCCGATGTCACGCGGATCAACATCAAGCCGCAGGTCGACGAGTACCAGTTCAAGGACGGGCACTCGATCATCGTGCTGTCCGAGGGCCGCTTGCTCAATCTCGGCAATGCAACGGGCCACCCGTCGTTCGTGATGAGCAACAGCTTCTCCAACCAGGTCATCGCTCAGATCGAACTGTGGACCAAGCCCGACGAGTACGACAACGAGGTCTACCGCCTGCCCAAGCACCTCGACGAGAAGGTCGCACGCATCCACGTCGAAGCGCTCGGTGGCTCGATCACCAAGCTCACCAAGGAGCAGGCCGAGTACATCGGCGTCGACGTCGAGGGCCCGTACAAGCCCGAGCACTACCGCTACTGACCGAAGGACCGGTCCGGCAGTGGGAAAACTGTTCGTCATCGAAGGAGTCGACGGAGCGGGCAAGAACACGCTCGCCCGTCGGCTCGTTTCGGCGTGGAAACGTGACGGCCTGTCGGTCGAGCGCATCGGGTTTCCCCGGTACGACCGGTCGATCCATGCCGATCTGGCGGCGGAGGCGTTGCACGGCGAACACGGTGACACCGCGGGCAGCGTGCACGCGATGGCCCTGTTGTTCGCGCTCGATCGCCGGGACGCGGGCGACGAGATCCGAAAGTTGCTCGCGGACAACGATATCGTTCTTCTCGATCGGTATGTGGCATCCAATGCGGCCTACACCGCGGCTCGGCTCGAGCAGTCCGCCGACGGCGAGGCCGTCGAATGGATCAGGTCGCTCGAATTCGACCGATTCGTAGTACCTGTTCCCGACGTCCAAATTCTCCTCGACGTCCCGGTGGCGCTGGCCGCCGAGCGGGCTGCGGCCCGTGAGAGTGCGGACGCCGCTCGCACCAGGGATGCCTACGAACGGGACAGTTCGCTGCAGAACCGAACCTCGGCTGCGTACGGCAGCCTCGCTGCCTCGCACTGGGTGTCGCCGTGGCGAGTCGTCACCGCCGACGTCGATCCCGATCGACTCGCCGCCGACATGTTCAATCAGCCATCAGGCGTTCGGAAAGTGACACCATAGGACCATGAAGCCTCGGATTCTGGTTGTGGACGACGATTCGGCTCTGGCGGAGATGCTCACCATCGTGTTGCGCGGTGAGGGATTCGAGCCCTTCGTGGTCGGCGACGGCACTCAAGCACTGGCTGCTGTGCGCGAGAACCGGCCGGACCTGGTGCTGCTCGATCTGATGCTTCCCGGCATGAACGGCATCGACGTCTGCCGCGTGCTGCGAGCCGACTCGGGCGTGCCGATCGTCATGCTGACGGCCAAGACCGACACCGTCGACGTCGTCCTGGGTCTCGAGTCCGGTGCGGACGACTACATCATGAAGCCCTTCAAGCCGAAGGAACTGGTCGCTCGGGTGCGCGCGCGCCTGCGCAGGACCGAGGACGAACCGGCCGAACTGCTGTCCATCGCAGACATCGTCATCGACGTTCCGGCCCACAAGGTCAGTCGCGGCGACGAACTCGTTTCCCTCACCCCACTCGAGTTCGATCTGCTCGTGGCATTGGCGCGCAAGCCGCGACAGGTGTTCACGCGAGAGGTGTTGCTCGAACAGGTCTGGGGCTACCGCCACGCGGCCGACACCCGACTGGTCAACGTGCACGTGCAGCGCCTGCGCGCCAAGGTCGAGAAGGATCCGGAGAACCCCGAGGTGGTGTTGACCGTGAGGGGGGTCGGCTACAAGGCCGGACCGCCGTGATCCGTTTCTCCCATTCTCGGCGGCGAATCAACGGCAAGTTCTCTCCCGTACTGCGTTGGTTTCGTTCGCTGAGTACGTCGCTGGGCCATGCCTGGCGTCGATCACTACAGCTACGCGTCGTCGTGTCGACGTTGACGCTGTCCCTGGTGGTCATCCTCATCCTCGGGGTGGTGTTGACCAGTCAGATCACCGATCGACTACTCGAAGCGAAGCTGTCCGCCGCCACCGAGGAACTCGACCGTTCGCGGACCACCGTCGAGGGCAATCTCGCCGGAGCCGACGATTCGAGCGGGCTCGCGACGCGCCTCGAACGAGCCAGGGCGGCACTGACCAATCAGGACCTGGACGCCGCGTCGACCACCGGGTCGGCGGGATCGTTCGACCCGGTCCTGATCGTCGAAGGCGACGCCACCCGCGCGGAGGCCTCGGTCGGTCCGGTCGATCAGATCCCGAACAGCCTGCGCGACTTCGTCAAGAAGGGCCTGATCAGTTCGCAGTATGCGACGGTCACCGACAGTGACGGCGGATATACCGGCTCTGCGCTGATCATGGGATCTCCCACCGGATCCGACATCTCGGCTCTGCAGCTCTATCTCATCTTCCCGTTGGCCAGCGAGGATCGCACGCTCTCTCTGGTGCGCGGCACGTTGTTCATCGGCGCGGTGGTGCTGCTGGTACTGCTCGCCGCGATTGCGATGCTCGTCGCACGTCAGGTGGTCCTGCCCATTCGTTCGGCGTCGAGGATCGCGGTTCGGTTCGCCGACGGCAGGCTCAAGGAGCGCATGCCGGTCCGCGGCGAGGACGACATGGCCAGACTCGCGATGTCGTTCAACGAGATGGCCGAGAGCCTCTCCAAGCAGATCACCCAGCTCGAAGAATTCGGTAACCTTCAGCGCCGATTCACCTCCGACGTCAGCCACGAACTGCGCACCCCGCTCACCACCGTGCGGATGGCCGCAGACCTCATCCACGACGCCAGCGACGACCTCGAGCCCGCACTCAAGAGATCCTCCGAGCTGCTGGTCAACGAGCTCGATCGGTTCGAGACCCTGCTCGGCGACCTGCTCGAGATCAGCCGTCACGACGCGGGTGTCGCCGAACTGGCCGCCGAGCAGCTCGACCTGCGCATGTGCGCGCGAGCGGCCGTGTCGACCGTGCGGCACCTGGCGCGCGAGACCGGTACCGAAGTGATCGTCGATATGCCCGAGACCGCAGTGGTCGCCGAGGTCGACCCCCGACGGGTGGAACGGATTCTGCGCAATCTGCTGGCCAACGCACTCGACCACGGCGAAGGCAAGCCGGTCCTGCTGCGGCTGCGCTCGGACGCCGATGCGGCAGCATTCGTGGTGCGCGATCAGGGGGTCGGTCTGCGACCAGGAGAAGAGAAGCTGGTGTTCAACCGGTTCTGGCGCTCGGATCCCTCCCGCGTCAGGCGATCCGGCGGCACCGGCCTGGGGCTGGCGATCAGCGTCGAGGACGCCCGCCTGCACGACGGTAAGCTCGAAGCGTGGGGAGCAGTAGGCGAAGGCGCATGCTTCCGACTCACCCTGCCGCTCGTGCGCGGGCACAAGGTGATCGGATCCCCACTGCCCCTCAAACCCAGCACCAAGAAATTCGCACAAGGACAACCGATTCCCGCGATAACCGCACCCAAGACATCCGCGCCGAGGACATCCGCGTCGGAGCCTGCGACGTGACCTTCTCGTTTCGTCGCAGCACCCGCGTGCTGGCGATGTGCACGCTCGTCGTCGCCCTCGTCGGCGGATGCGCGAGCCTTCCCGAGTCGTCCAGCCCCCAGGCCATCGGCACCTTGACCGCCGGTGCCGTGCCCACCAGTGCTCCGGCTCCCGAGCCGGGACGCGAGCCCGATCGCTTGTTGGACGACTTCTTCGAGGCCAGCGCCGTCTCGGCCAACCGGCACCAGGCCGCCCGCCAGTTTCTCACCGAGGAGGCGTCGGGAACCTGGGACGACGGCGCACGCACCGTTGTCGCGGACCGGATCGACACCCTGTCCGGACCGCGTACCTCCGACACCGCGCAGTTCACGATCCGCTCGGCGACGGCCGGAATGCTGGCCTCCGGCGGCGAATACCAGGCCGGCTCGGACACCTTCGACGCCGCGATCGAGATGGCGCGAGTGGACGGGCAGTGGCGCATCTCGAAATTGCCGCCCGGCGTCGTCATCGATCGATCCGCGTTTCTGAACACCTATCAGCAGCGATCGCTCTACTTCGTCGATCCGCTCGGTGGCGTGCTCGTGCCCGATGTCCGGTGGACCAGCGGATCGCAGGACCAACTCGCCAACCAACTCGTGCAGCTGCTCATCGACGGCCCCAAGTCGGCGCTGTCGGCCGCGGTGAGCAACGAACTGTCCGAGGATGTGAGCATTCGCGGGCCCATCACCAAGGCCGACGGTCAGACCGCGCAGGTGGGGGTGGGGCTCGGTGGCATCAAGATCGACTTCGGCGGCCTGCAGAACAAGGGTGACCGCGACCGCGAACTGCTTGCTGCTCAGGTGATCTGGACCCTCGCCTCGGCCGAGGTGGCAGGGCCGTACGTGTTGCTCGCCGACGGCCAACCCATCGACACCACCAAGCCCGACGGGTGGACGACCGCAGGCGTCGACTCGTTCGATCCGCTGGGCAGCACCGACGACAGTGTCGGACTGCATGCACTGGCGTCCGGCACATTGCTTCGCGTCGACGAGGCGGAGACCACTCCCGCTCCCGGGTACTTCGGGCAGGCCCGCAACCTGCGCTCGGTGGCGCTGTCCAACGACGGCACACTCGTGGCAGGCGTCGCGGACACCGGACGGCCTTCCCCTGCGCCGTCGAGCACGCTCATGGTCGGCAGCTACGACGGCGGCGCGTTCCCCGTAGCGGAGGGGCAATCGATCACGCGGCCCACGTGGGGGGCCGACGACAACGCGGCGTGGGCGGTGATCGACGGCACCAACGTCATCCGCGCCGCCCGCGATCCTTCCACCGGTCAGGTATCGGTGATACCGGTCGAGGCCACCGCCGTCACGACACTCGGCAACCGGATCACCGAACTGCGACTTGCCCGAGACGGAGTGCGAGCGGCGCTCATCGTCGACGGCGTCGTGTACGTGGCGACGGTGGTGCGCGAGCCCTCGGGCGTGTACTCCCTGACCGAGCCCAGGGCCGTGGCCATCGGACTCGGTAGCGACGCCACGAGTTTGGACTGGAGTACCGGCGACACCATCGTGATCGCGCGGGTCGCCACCGACACACCGGTGGTCCAGGTGACCGTCGACGGATCCCGGATGGATCCGCTGCCCTCACGCAATCTGACCACTCCGGTGCTGGCGGTCGATGCCTCGCCGGAAACGGAGTACGTGGCCGATGCACGGGCCGTGTTCGCCCTCAACAATGCCGATCCGGTCGGCGACCGGTACTGGCGCGAGGTCACCGGATTGGCCGGAGTCAAAGCAGTGCCGATTCTGCCCGGCTGACGTCGGCCGGGGATGTCTGTCGGTGGGCCCGGGCAGACTCTGCATCCATGCGGACGCTCCTCGATCTGGTTCTGCCACTCGAATGCGCCGGGTGCGGTGTGCCGGGGGAGCACTGGTGCACGGTGTGTTCCCTGGCCCTGTTCGTCCCGCCCATCGCCGTTCGGCCACGAGTCGATCCCGGTGTGCCGTGCTGGTCCCTGGGTACCTACAGCGGGCCGCGCCGCAGTGGTGTGATCGCCCTGAAGGAGCGAGGTCGACGGTCGGTGGCCCGGCCTTTCGGGCGAGCGCTCGCCGAGGCCGTCGGACATCTTCGCGACGCGGGTGAGATCGATCCACCCGAGCTGAGTTCGCTGATTCTGATCTGCGCGCCCTCTCGGGCTCGTGCGGCCCGCGCTCGCGGGGGTGATCCCGTTCTGCGATGCGCTCGAATCGCTGCCGAACAGTTGGCACCGGAGCGAGTGCTCGTTCCCGAGTTGCTCCGCATGACCGGCGGAGTCCGCGATTCGGTCGGACTGTCGGCCGGGCAACGCCAGCACAACGTGGCGGGCCGGATCGAGGCTGTCGGGGTGGCTGGTCCGCGAGCAGGCGCACGTGTGACGGGGTCGGCGGACTTCACCGTTCTGCTGATCGACGACGTCGTCACCACCGGCGCGACGTTGGCCGAATCGGCAAGAGTGCTAACCGATTTCGGAGTGCCGGTGGCCGGCGCGCTGGTTGTGGCGAGTGCGTGACGGAAAGGAAGGGGGACACGCCGACAACCAATTCGGGGTGAACGGTGGCACACGAGTCGATGACCGACTAACGTCGCGGACACGCACCGACTGGACCAGATATGAGGTGATGCCCCGGACTCGAGATGCCGGAAGGTTCCCCATTCGGCATGCACACTTGCCACGTCCAACAGTGGGCGTGGCCCATATCGGGAGGTACGCGTGACGACCCCTTCACAAGCCTCGGTTTTCTTCGACGAGAAGCCCTCGGAAGAACCCGCCAAGAGCAATGCGGACGTCGTGGTCAAGGGCCGCAACGTCGAGATACCGGATCATTTCCGGATATACGTCTCCGAGAAATTGGCTCGCCTCGAGCGCTTCGATCCCTCCATCTACCTGTTCGACGTCGAACTGCAGCACGAACGAAATCGCCGCCAGGCCAAGGCATGTCAACGCGTGGAGATCACCGCGAAGGGCAAGGGCCCGGTCGTTCGAGCCGAAGCGTGTGCCGACAGTTTCTATGCCGCACTCGAAGCGGTGACGTCGAAACTCGAGAGCAGGCTCCGGCGCACCAAGGACCGTCGCAAGGTCCACTACGGCGAGAAGAGGCCCGTGTCCGTTGCCGAGGCCACTGCCGAACTCGCCGAGGACGACACGCTGGCACTCGATCCCGAGACGAAACTCGACTCGTTCGAGGACGACCAGAGCGGTCCCGGGCACATCGTGCGAACGAAGATCCACTCGGCCGCACCGATGAGCGTGGACGACGCACTGTACGAAATGGAACTCGTCGGTCACGATTTCTTCTTGTTCCACGACAGCGCAAGCGATCGCCCCTCGGTTGTGTACCGACGGCACGCCTTCGATTACGGCTTGATCAGACTCACCTGACCGGACCGCCCGGGACGGCTCGACACGTTCGCCGTCCGTGAAATCTTTGCACCGCTGCAGGCTCGACACCGGAGACTCGATCCCCACGTCGAGCCTGCAGTGCTGTGTCGGTGTTGTCCGAATGGCCGACCGGCGATCTCCGACGACCGATAGTCGGGCTGCCGGGTTCGCAGCGACACCGCCTACCATGGACGCGTTCGGGTTACCCGCCGCGCAGAAGTCGTGGTGACGACCCGTGAGCTCGTGCAGTATGCAGTGTTGTTCGTACCAGTACCCGTGAACCGAGGATCGAGGACGAGAAAGCCCGTGCCGTCGCTGTCGTTTTCCAAGCTGCTCCGTGTCGGTGAAGGTCGCATGGTCAAGCGGCTCAAGAGCATCGCCGACCACGTCTCGACCCTGTCTCCGGACGTCGAGAGCCTCTCCGATGACGAACTGCGCGGCAAGACCGCGGAGTTCAAGGAGAGGTACTCCGCAGGCGAGACCCTGGATCAGCTCCTGCCCGAGGCCTTCGCCGTGGCCCGTGAGGCGTCCTGGCGAGTGCTGTCGCAGCGACACTTCGACGTTCAGGTGATGGGCGGTGCCGCCCTGCACTTCGGCAACATCGCCGAGATGAAGACCGGTGAGGGCAAGACACTGACGTGTGTTCTCCCCGCCTACCTCAACGCCATCTCCGGCGAGGGTGTGCACGTGGTGACGGTCAACGACTACCTCGCCAGGCGCGACTCGGAGTGGATGGGCCGCGTCCACCGTTTCCTCGGTCTCTCGGTCGACGTGATCCTCTCCGGCATGACCCCGGTGGAACGCCGCGCCGCGTATGCCGCGGACATCACCTACGGCACCAACAACGAGTTCGGTTTCGACTACCTGCGCGACAACATGACGCACTCGCTCGACGACCTCGTCCAGCGCGGCCACAACTTCGCCGTCGTCGACGAGGTCGACTCGATCCTCATCGACGAGGCCCGCACGCCGCTGATCATCTCGGGACCGGCCGACGCGTCGAGCAAGTGGTACGGAGAGTTCGCCCGTATCGCGCCGATGCTCAAGGTCGACACCCACTACGAGGTCGACATCCGCAAGCGGACCATCGGTGTGCACGAGGCAGGCGTCGAACTGGTCGAGGATCAGCTCGGCATCGACAACCTGTACGAGGCCGCCAACTCGCCGCTGGTGAACTACCTCAACAACGCGATCAAGGCCAAAGAGCTCTACACGAAGGACAAGGACTACATCGTCCGCGACGGTGAGGTCATCATCGTCGACGAGTTCACCGGCCGCATCCTGGTGGGACGCCGCTACAACGAGGGCATGCACCAGGCGATCGAGGCCAAGGAAAAGGTGGAGATCAAGGCCGAGAATCAGACTCTGGCCACGATCACTCTGCAGAACTACTTCCGCCTCTACGACAAGCTCTCGGGCATGACGGGTACCGCCGAGACCGAGGCCGCCGAGCTCCACCAGATCTACGGCCTCGGCGTCATTCCGATTCCGACGAACCGTCCGATGGTCCGAGTGGACAACGGCGACCTGATCTACAAGACGGAAGAGGCCAAGTTCGACGCCGTCGTCGACGACGTCGTCGAGCGGCACGGGAAGGGCCAGCCGGTCCTCATCGGCACGACGAGCGTCGAGCGCTCGGAGTACCTGTCGAAGCAGTTCACCAAGCGCGGCGTCGCCCACAACGTGTTGAACGCGAAGTTCCACGAGCAGGAAGCGACGATCATCGCCGAGGCGGGCCGACAGGGCGCGGTGACCGTGGCCACCAACATGGCCGGTCGTGGCACCGACGTCGTGCTGGGCGGCAACCCGGACATCCTCGCCGACCTGAAGCTCCGCAAGCAGGGCTTGGACCCGGTCGAGACCCCCGAGGACTACGAGGCTGCCTGGGAGCCCGCGCTCGAAGAGGTCAAGGCACAGGTCAAGGCCGACGCCGATACCGTGCGCGAGGCCGGAGGCCTGTACGTCCTCGGTACCGAGCGGCACGATTCGCGCCGTATCGACAACCAGCTTCGAGGCCGCTCCGGTCGTCAGGGAGATCCGGGCGAATCGCGTTTCTACCTCTCGCTCGGCGACGAATTGATGCGTCGATTCAACGGCGGCGCACTCGAGTCGATCATGACCCGGCTCAACCTGCCCGACGACGTCCCGATCGAAGCCAAGATGGTGTCCAAGGCCATCAAGAGTGCTCAGACGCAGGTCGAGCAGCAGAACTTCGAGATCCGCAAGAACGTTCTCAAGTACGACGAGGTGATGAACCAGCAGCGCACCGTCATCTACGAGGAGCGCCGCCGCATCCTCGAAGGTGCCGATATGGAGGGCCAGGTCGAGGGCATGATCACCGACGTGATCACCGCCTACGTCGACGGTGCCACCGGCGAGGGCTACGTCGAGGACTGGGATCTGGAACAGCTCTGGACCGCGCTGAAGACTCTCTACCCGGTGGGAGTCGACCACAAGGTGCTCGCCGGTGAGAACGAGGACGGCGAGAAGGGCGACCTGAGCCGCGACGAATTGCGTGAGGCGTTGCTCGAGGACGCGCGATCTGCGTACGCCACCCGCGAGGCCGAGATCGACGGTATCGCCGGCGAGAACGGGATGCGCGAACTCGAGCGCCGAGTGCTGCTGTCGGTACTCGACCGCAAGTGGCGTGAGCACCTCTACGAGATGGACTACCTCAAGGAAGGCATCGGCCTGCGTGCGATGGCGCAGCGCGACCCGCTGGTCGAATACCAGCGTGAGGGCTACGACATGTTCCAGGGCATGCTCGACGGCCTGAAGGAGGAGTCGGTCGGATTCCTGTTCAACCTGCAGGTTGAGGCGACGCCGGCTCCGACAGGACCTGCGGCCTCGGCGGGTCTCGCCGTGGCTCCGGGACTGTCCTCTCCGGTGGGCTCCGGCCGCCCGGCAGCGACACCCGCCGCAGCACCCGCACCGACGGCACCCGCACCGACGGCTCCGGCACCGACGGCTCCGGTACCTTCCGCTCCTGCAGTGCCCTCGGCTCTGCGGGCGAAGGGTCTCGACGAGCAGGAAGAGCAGAGACTGACCTTCTCCGGTCCGGCCGAGGGCGGTGGCACTGCCGTTCGTCGATCCGGCTCGTCTCCGTCCGGCAGCGAGTCCGCCGCCGAGGGCACCCGCCGCGAGCGTCGCGAAGCAGCGAGGACTCAGAGCAAGGCACCCAAGAAGGCAGCTCGCTCCAAGCGGAAGAGGTAGTGCACGACGGCCGCGTCGCCACTGGGCGACGCGGCCCTCACCCCACTCGCAGCGACGTGACCGTCCACCCGGGGCGGCGCGGGTCGATCGCCAGCTCGATTCGGCCTGCGAAGGCGAACGTGCGCGGGCCGCGGGTGTAGGAGCCGAAGATCTCCGCCGAGACATCCGACCGATACGCCACGTGGACTCGTCGCACTGCTGCGAATCCGAGTCGTCTGCCCGGCGGCGGGTTCCGCACTATGGTCCGCACCAGATCGATCATCGAGGCAGTGAACAACGGCGCCAGCTGGTCTGCGCTGCGTCGTCGATCGATCACCTCGATCATCATGCGCATCGCGCGGTCGGCACTCGAACGTGCATCGACGGGCACCGGTGGCCGGCCGGGAGGCTCGGCGCGTGGTCGAGAACGGGTGCTGCGTACGGATGGTCGGTGGCGGGCCGGCCGCGGTTCGGTGGCTGCCGCCGGGTCCCACGTGTGCACGGCGCCGGAGCTGAGCGGCGGCTCGAACGGAGCGGCACGCGAGAGAAAGCAATGATGTTCGGCGCGGAGTCGCGGGCCCGTGGCCGACGTGTCCGGGATGTCCGGCGGGTCGCTCGATTCGATGACACTCACACCGTCATTGACGGTCCGAGAGCGCGTTCGGTTCCCGTCCGGACCCTGGATCGGCCCGCGACACGGTCCTCGACCGACCCCGAGACCGACAAATGTCCGCCACGTACTCTAGGTTCGAGCACACTGCGCGCTCGGCCACAGGAATCGGCGCGTACTTCACGCGAGGACGGGGACTGGAACACGCGATGGCGACCAGGCTGACAGCGCAGGATGCGTCGTTCTACTTTCTCGAGGCCAGTAGCAGCCCTATGCACCTCGGGTCGCTCGCCATCTTCCGGACTCCGCGCAGTGGATTCAGCTACGACCGACTGCTGTCGTTGGTCGAGCAACGGTTGGCATTGGTTCCCCGGTACCGGCAGAAGGTGCGTGAGGTCGCCTTCGGTCTGGCCCGGCCGGTGTGGGTCGACGACGCGGATTTCGACATCACCTACCACATCCGCCGATCGGCACTACCCAAGCCGGGTTCGGACGATCAGTTGCACGATCTGATCGCGCGGCTGACCTCGCGCCCACTCGATCGCACTCGGCCGCTGTGGGAGATGTACCTGGTCGAGGGGTTGTCGAAGAATCGCTTCGCCGTCTTCACCAAGTCCCACTCGGCGCTGGTCGACGGCGAACACGCGCTCGACATCGGTCAGGTCATCCTGGATGCGAGCAAGAATCCACCGCCGATGGCCGAGGAACTCTGGATGCCTGCGCGCGAGCCCAAGGATTCGGCGTTGGTCATCGATGCGCTGACCGAGTTGGTGGTACGTCCGGGGGAGAGCGTCGAGGCTCTGCGCGGCGCGGTCCACGGGGCTGCCGGTGTCGCGGGTGAAGCCTTGCGGGCCGCAGCGAAGGTCGCGGCGGTGCTGCGCACCGCGACCCAGAGTGCACCGTCGAGTCCGCTGAACGCCCCGATCTCGCGAAACCGCAGATTCGCGGTGGCCAAGACCGAGCTCGCCGACTACCGCAGAATTCACAACAGGTTCGACTGCTCGATCAACGACGTGGTGCTCGCTGTCGTCACCGGGGCACTGCGCAATTGGTTGCTCTCTCGGGGCGAGCCCGTGACGGCCTCCTCGACGGTGCGGGCCATGGTGCCCATGTCGGTGTACGTCTCGGCCGATCGGGTCGGTTTCGGAGATGCGGCCGACCGGCCGGTCGAGCCGGCCGAGGAAGATCGCAGCGAGGTCTCGTCGTTTCTGGTCGATCTGCCCGTCGGTGAATCGAATGCCGTGGTGCGGCTCTCGCACATTGCGCACGCCACCGAGGCGCACGCCAAACAGAGTCGCGGAGTCACTGCACAGACACTGATGCGCATCTCCGGATTCGCCCCGGCGAGCCTGCACGCGATGGGTGCGCGAGCGGGCAGTCGGCTCTCTCAGCGGGTGTTCAATCTGATCGTCACCAACGCACCAGGACCCCAGTTCCCGCTGTACGTGGGCGGTGCGCGCATGCTCGAGATGTATCCGGTGTCGCCGCTGTTCGAGAACCAGGCGATGAGCATCGGGTTGACGTCCTACGACGGCTACGTGTTCTTCGGGCTCAATGCCGATAGAGGTGCCATGCCGGACGTGGACGTCGTCACGGCGCTTCTGCACGAGGCGCTGGAAGAGTTGGTCGACGCCAGCAACGAATCGAGAGTGTGAGGTCTTCTGCAATGCGTGTCTACGTTCCGGCGACGCTGGAGTTCTTGAAAGTGTTGTCGGCAGAGGGCGAGTTCAGCCCGGTCTCGCGCACGGCCTTCGCGGTGACACCGACGCTGCGTGAGGCGTACTCGTCCGGCGACGACGAGGAGCTCTCCGAGGTGGCGATGGGGGAGGCCGCTCGGGCCTCTCTGCGTCTGATCGCTGCTGCAGTCGACGACGAGACCGACACCGGGACGGTCGCCGAAGGGGTGGTGTACCGGCGGGCGGTGATCGCGGCCGATGTGGACGATCCCACTCTGCGCCCAGATCTGGACGATGCCGTCGTCCGGCTGAAGGAACCGTTGCGGATGGATCAGGTTGCGTCGGTCCATGTCGATCTCGAAGGGGCCGAATCGGCGGTCGCGAAGGCCGTTGCCGCTGTCGATGCCGCGGACATGGGTGACGTGGACGCGGAGTTCGTGCTCGGAGACGCCGAGGATCACACGCTCGCGTGGTACGCCCCGCAAGAATTGTCGTTTCTGCTCGAACTGCTGTAGCTCCGCGGTGTTCGTTCGCGCACTATCGACACCGGCACAGGTGTTCCCGGACCCGAACCTACGGTAGCGTAACCTCGATGACCGCAAGCGGTTCAGTATCTCGATCGAGGGGATGGAACACCCGATGGATCTGAAGAAGTGGCTGGAGGCTCCGGCGGCCGGTATATCGGCCCCCAAGCGTCCCAGACTGAACATGGTGCGTGGTGCCTTCACCCGCATCACCACTCCCTTGTTGCCCGACGACTACCTGCACCTGGCGAATCCTCTCTGGTCGGCACGCGAACTCCGCGGCCGCATCGTGCGGGTGGAGAAGGAAACCGCCACGGCGGTGACCCTGGTGATCCAGCCGGGTTGGGGCTTCAACTTCGACTACCGGCCCGGCCAGTACATCGGGATCGGGTTGCACCTCGGCGGGCGATGGCACTGGCGGTCCTACTCGTTGACCTCCCCACCGAACTGGGAAGACAAGCTGATCTCCATCACCGTCAAGGCGATGCCGGAAGGCTTCCTCTCCTCGCACCTCGTCGGCGGTGTGCCACAGGGAACCATCGTTCGGCTGGCCGCCCCGAAGGGCAATTTCGCGCTGCCCGTGCCGCCGCCGAACAAGATCTTGTTCGTCACGGCAGGCAGCGGCATCACGCCGATCATCTCGATGCTGCGGGCATTGGATCGGCACGGCGACATGCCCGACACCGTGCACATCCACTCGGCACCCACCGAGGACGAAGTCATGTTCGCCGCCGAGATCGCCGCGCTGGAGAAGTCCCATCCCAACTTCACCTCGCACGTGCAGTTGACGCGATCGGACGGCAAGTTCGCACTCGCCTCTCTCGACGAGCTCTATCCCGACTGGCGCACGCGCGACACCTGGGCGTGCGGGCCGGCAGCACTGCTCGAAGAAATCGAGAAGACCTGGAAGCGCGAGAAAATCGAGGACAGCCTTCATCTGGAGCGGTTCGAGATCTCGCGCGCCGACACCTCCGGTGCCGGCGGCACCGTCACGTTCTCCAGGTCGGACAAGAAGACCACCGTCGACGGCGCGACCAGTCTGCTCGAAGCCGGCGAGAACGTCGGCGTTCAGATGCCGTTCGGTTGCCGGATGGGTATCTGCCAGACGTGTGTGGTGCCGTTGACGGCAGGACATGTCATCGACCTGCGTTCCGGTAAGGAACACAGCGAGGGCGACCGCGTCCAGACGTGTATTTCCGCAGCTGCGGGCGACTGCACATTGGAATTGTAGGTCTGTTTTTCGCACACTGCCTTCTCAGGCTGTTCGGTTACGCTTACGTAGGTTGCCCACGTCGAAACCCGATATTTCGGGCACTGCACTCAACTGTTGGAGGACCCGGTGGCCATCACCGACATCAAAGAGTTCGCTCATCTCAGCGAAGCGGACATGGAAGCGTTCGGTCGTGAACTGGATGCGATTCGTCGAGACGTCGAAGACAGCCGCGGCGAGCGCGATGCCGCCTACATCCGTCGGACCATCAGGCTGCAGCGGCTGCTCGAGCTCGGTGGCCGCGCGGTGCTGCTCGGCAGCAAGTATCGGCCGGCCTGGATCGCAGGCACGGCGATGCTCAGTGTCGCCAAGATCATCGAGAACATGGAGCTCGGCCACAACGTCATGCACGGCCAGTGGGACTGGATGAACGACCCGGAAATTCATTCCACGTCGTGGGAGTGGGATCAGACCGGACCGTCGGAGCAGTGGAAGCGCGCTCACAACTACTCGCACCACACGTACACCAACATCGTCGGCATGGACGACGACATCGGCTTCGGCATCCTGCGGATGACCCGCGACGAGCCGTGGAAGCCGATCAACCTCGTTCAGCCGCTCGCCAACATCGTGCTGGCCACCACCTTCGAGTGGGGCATCGCGCTGCACGACTACGACGCGCAGAAGCAGCTGGACGGCGAGGACGAGAAGGGTCTGCTGAAGTCTCCGGCCAGCCGCGCCTTCGCGCGCAAGATCGCCAAGCAGGTCGGCAAGGATTTCGTCCTGTTCCCGGCACTGTCCGGCCCGGCGTGGAAGTCCACGTTGACGGCCAACGCGACGGCCAACCTCGTCCGGAACCTGTGGGCGTACGCGGTGATCTTCTGCGGCCATTTCCCCGACGGGGCAGAGAAGTTCACGATCGGGCAGTTCGAGACCGAGACACGACCCGAGTGGTACCTGCGTCAGATGCTGGGCAGTGCCAACTTCGAAGCCGGTCCGGTCATGGCGTTCATGAGCGGCAACCTCTGCTACCAGATCGAGCACCACATGTTCCCGGATCTGCCGAGCAACAGGTACTCGGAAATCGCCGAGAAGGTGCACGCTCTGTGCGAGAAGTACGACCTGCCGTACACCACGGGGTCGCTCGGCAAGCAGTACCTGCTGGCGCTGCGAACCATCCACAAGCTGTCGCTGCCCGACTCGTGGTTGCGGGCCACGTCCGACAACGCTCCCGAGACGTCCTCGGAGCGGCGATGGCGCGTCGGCGATTCGCCTGCTGTTCATGCGCTTCGGATCGATCCGCTCACCGGGCAGCGTCGAGGACTGCGTTCGGCGATGCAGGAGGCGCGCGTGAGCTTGCGCAATGCCAAGAAGGAAGCCAAGCGTCAGGCCAAGGCTCTTCGTCGTTCGGGCGACCGCGTTCGATTGTGAATCGTCACACAGATTTCCGCCGCTAACCTACGGAACCGTAAGTTACGATACGGTAGGTGACGGAATTGCACATGGCCTGATACGCGAGCTGTGTGTTCACGACTGCCAGGAGGTTGTTTCCCATGGCGATTACGGACGTCAAAGAATACGCGCATCTGACCGATGCCGACATCGAGGCGTTGGGCCACGAGCTCGACTCCATCCGGCGTGACATCGAAGCGTCCCGCGGTGAACGCGACGCCCGGTACGTCAAGAACACGATCCGCCTGCAGCGCTCTCTCGACATCGGTGGCCGGGCCGTGCTCTTCGCCAGCCGCCGTCGTCCGGCGTGGCTCGTCGGCACCGCCATGCTCGGGGTCGCGAAGATCATCGAGAACATGGAGCTCGGCCACAACGTCATGCACGGCCAGTGGGACTGGATGAACGACCCGGAGATCCACTCCACGTCGTGGGAGTGGGACAACACGGGGCCGTCGGCTCACTGGAAGCAGACGCACAACTACATCCACCACAAGTACACCAACGTGCTCGGCATGGACGACGACGTCGGCTACGGTCTGCTGCGCGTCACCCGCGATCAGCGGTGGAAGCCCTTCAATATCGGCAACCCCGTCTACAACCTGTTGCTGCAGCTGTTCTTCGAGTACGGAGTGGCGCTTCAGCACCTCGAACTGGGCAAGGTCGCCAAGGGCCGAGTGCCGCGTGAGGAATTCGAGCAGAAGCGGCGCGAGGTGCTCGAGAAGGTCGGCAAGCAGATCGGCAAGGACTACATCCTGCATCCGTTGCTGACCGGTCCCGCCTGGAAGAGCACGTTGACGGCGAACATCGTCGCCAACATGATGCGCAACGTGTGGACCAACACCGTCATCTTCTGCGGCCACTTCCCGGACGGTGCGGAGAAGTTCACCAAGTCCGACATGGAGGGCGAGACTCAGGGACAGTGGTACCTGCGTCAGATGCTCGGCAGCGCGAACTTCAATGCAGGTCCCGTCATGGAGTTCATGAGCGGCAATCTGTGCTACCAGATCGAGCATCACCTGTTCCCCGACCTCCCCAGCAACCGCCTGCGGGAGATCAAGGTGCGAGTGCTGGAACTGGCGGAGAAGTACGACCTGCCGTACACGACCGGTTCGATCGTTCACCAGTACTTCTTGTCCTGGCGAACCATCGCCAAGCTGTCGCTGCCGAACAAGTACTTGAAGGCGACCAGCGACGACGCTCCCGAGACCGCGTCCGAGCGCAAGTGGGCCGACGCGCCGGCAGGCCTGTTCACCGTCGATCCAGAGACCGGCAAGCGTCGTGGTCTGCGCACCGCCATCGCAGAGACGAAGAAGCGCAAGGGAATTCGTAGGCTGGTCGGTAGGGCCGCGTAAGCTCTCCACCGAGTTCGAGCCTGGTGGCAACCGATTCCGACCGGAGTCCGTTGCTACCAGGCTTCGTTCGTTCGAACGGCTTCGAGGAGCAGGCGCACGGCCGCGACACGTCGACCGGCGTCCGAAGTGAGTGCGTCGAGAGCGCACTCGGGATCTGCCGGTGGGCCGAGGTGGGTGCATCCTCGGGGACAGTTCTCGATCGTGTCGGCCAGATCGGAGAACGCTGCGACGACGTTCTCGGGGGAGATGTGTGCCAGTCCGAACGACCGGATACCGGGAGTGTCGACCACCCAGCCGCCGCCGGGCAGCGGTAGCGCCACCGACTGCGTCGAGGTGTGACGGCCCTTGCCGACGCCCGAGACCACCCCGGTGGCGCGATAGGCGTCGGGCACCAGCCGGTTGACGAGCGTGGACTTTCCGACGCCCGAGTGACCGATCAGCGCGGTCACCGAGTTCGTCAGCATCGCGGTCAGCTCCGTGAGGTCCTCGGATTGGCCGGCCAGCACCACCGGGACGTCCAGATCGGCGAAGGCCGCAGTGAATTCCTCGGGGGCGGCGAGATCGCTCTTGGTCAGGCACAGAACGGGTTCGAGTCCGCCGACGTACGCGGCCACGAGTGCTCGCTCGACGAAGCCGGTGCGAGGAGGAGGGTCTGCGAGCGCCGCGACGATGAGTAGCCGGTCGGCGTTGGCCACCACCACACGTTCGAACGGGTCGGTGTCGTCTGCGGTGCGACGCAACACCGTCCGCCGCTCGGCCACGCGCACTATTCGGGCCAGGGTGTCGACCTTGCCGGACAGATCTCCGACGATTCCGACCTCGTCTCCCACCACGATCGGAGTTCGGCCCAGCTCGCGGGCACGCATCGTCACGACCGGCCGTGCCGGGTCACCGTCGAGCACACAACCCCATCGGCCGCGGTCGACGGACACCACCATGCCTGCTTCGGCGTCGTTGTGTTCGGGTCGAGTCTTGGTTCGTGGACGCGAACTCTTGCCCGGTCGGATCCGAACGTCGGACTCGTCGTACCGGCGCGCGGTCAGGAGCCGACCCCGCTCGGTGTCGATGCGGACAGCATTGCGTCCCACAGCATCTCGAAACCGGGGAGCGTCTTGGCGGTGGTGCCGATGTCGTCCACCTCGACCCCGGGTACCCGCAGTCCGACGATCGCGCCTGCGGTGGCCATCCGGTGGTCTGCGTAGGAATGCCAGACGCCTGCGTGCAGCGGTGCCGGATCGATGCGGATGCCGTCGTCGGTCTCGACTGCGCGTCCGCCGAGTCGAACGATCTCGGTTGTCAGTGCGGCGAGTCGGTCGGTCTCGTGGCCACGCAGGTGGGCGATGCCACGCAGAATCGACGGCCCCTCGGCCAGTGCGGCGAGCGCCGCGACCGTCGGGGTCAATTCGCCGACGTCGTGGAGATCGAAGTCGATGCCGCGCAACGTATCGGGGCCCTCGACGGTCAAGATGCCTGCGGTCAGGTCGACGCGAGCGCCCATCCGGGTGAGTATCTCGCGGAAGACATCGCCGGGCTGGGTGGTCGATTCGGGCCAATTCGGCACGCGCACTCTGCCTTTCGTCACCACCGCTGCAGCGAGGAAAGGGGTGGCGTTGGACAGGTCCGGCTCGATGCTCCACTCGATCGGCGCGACCGGCCCGGGGTGCACCCGCCAGGTGTTCGCGTCGCCGCCGGACTCGGGGGTATCGACTCGGACGCCCGCACGCCGCAACATGTCCACTGTCATGTCGATGTGCGGCATGGACGGAACGGGCTTGCCGGTGTGGTGGATTTCGATTCCCTCGTCGAATGCCGCCGCGGAGAGCATCAGACCCGAGACGAACTGTGAGGACCCCGAGGCGTCGATGTCGACCGACCCGCCGCGCAGCGAACCGGTGCCGCGCATCGTGAACGGCAGCGCGCTGCCGTCGATCTCGGCCCCCACCGCGCGCAGAGCGTCGAGAATGGTGTCGAGTGGACGGATACGTGCCTGCTCGTCGCCGTCGAACGACACCTCGCCTGCGGCAAGGGCAGCCAGGGGCGGCACGAAGCGCATGACGGTACCCGCCAGACCGCACTCCACGGCTCCTCCGTGCAGCGGTGCCGGAGTCACGCGCAACGACGTCCTGTCGTCGTCCGCGGCGATGATCTCGATTCCCAAGGTTGCCAGGGCGTCGATCATGAGATCGGTGTCACGGCTGCGCAGGGCACCGGTGATCGTCGACGAGCCGGTGGCGAGCGAGGCGATGATCAGTGCGCGATTGGTGATCGATTTCGATCCGGGCAGAGTGACTGTCGCGTCAACGGGTGCGACGGCGGCGGGGGCTGTCCAATTGCTCACCCGTCCATCTTCTCTCATTCGCTGTCAGTGCGCGGCGATGGGCGCGGATGTTGCGCCTGTGAGCCGCACCAGATCGGCTGGTGCGAGTTCGATTTCCAGTCCGCGGCGACCCCCGCTGCACAGAATCGTCTCGAAATCGAGAGCCGAGACGTCGATCGCGGTGGGCAGGGGCTTGCGTTGGCCGAGAGGCGAGATACCGCCGAAGACGTATCCGGAGGAGCGCTCGGCGGCAGCCCTGTCGGCCATCGTGATCTTTCTGGTGGACAGAGCGGCGGCCGCGGCCTTGAGCGAGAGCATGGCCGTCACCGGGACGATCGCCACCGCAAGCGAGCGATCTGCTCGTTCGACGACGAGCGTCTTGAAGACCTGGTCGGGCCGAACGCCGAGCCGCTCGACGAGGATCTGTGCCGCCTCCTCGCCGTAGGACTGCGCCCGAGCATCGTGGTCGTACGAATGCACGGTGTGCGCCACCTTCCGTGCGATGAGCAGCGCGAGAGCGGGTGTGGACGCAGCCATTCACCGGACTCTAGCGACCGCGCGGGAACACCGCGGCACGACGGTGTGTTGTGCAACAACAGATACGGATGCAGGCGGAAGGAAAGACGAATGGCAGTGCTGACCGCGGGACGTCCCCTCGCGTTGAAGGGGGTGATCTCTTCGCAGAAGTCGACTTCGGGCGCGGTAGCCTGGGCGGTGGAAGCTATCGAAGGGATCAGCGTGACAGAAGCCAGCAATCCCGTCGCTGACGTGGACGACGAGAAGGCGATCGCGGAGCGCAGGGCTGCCGAGACCGAGGCACAGTTGACCGAGCGCTTCGAGCGCGACGCGTTGCCGATGCTCGATCAGCTGTACGGCGCAGCTCTGCGAATGACGCGCAACCCCGCCGACGCCGAGGATCTGGTTCAGGAGACGTTCGTGAAGGCCTACTCGGCTTTCCGGTCGTTCCGTGAGGGCACGAACCTCAAGGCGTGGCTGTACCGAATTCTCACCAACACCTACATCAACTCCTACCGCAAGAAGCAGCGTCAGCCCGCGCAGTACCCGACCGACGAGATCAGTGACTGGCAGCTCGCCGCCACCGCCGAACACACGTCCACGGGGCTGCGTTCGGCCGAGGTCGAGGCCCTGGACGCGCTGCCGGACGACGACATCAAAGCCGCGCTGCAGTCTCTTCCCGAAGAGTTTCGAATGGCTGTGTACTACGCCGACGTCGAGGGGTTCCCGTACAAGGAGATCGCCGAGATCATGGGCACTCCCATCGGGACGGTGATGTCGCGTCTGCACCGCGGACGCAAGCAACTGCGGGGCCTGCTGGCAGGGGTTGCGCGGGAGCGTGGTTTCAACCGGGACGGCGCAGTCGATCGGCACGAGCAGGAGGTAGTCCAGTGACGGGCACCGGAAGGATCGACGACGGCGACGCACAGTTCGAACGCCTCGACTGCTCGGCCGTGATCGCGGACGTGTGGGTGATGCTCGACAACGAATGCGACGAAGCGAGCCGATCCCGTCTGCAGAAGCACATCGACGAATGCGGATCCTGCTTCGAGGCCTACGGAATCGAAGAGAAGGTCAAGCGGCTGATCTCACGCAAATGCGGGGGAGACCAAGCGCCGGCCGGGCTGCGCGAACGGCTCAGCGTCGAGATTCGACGGACCGTGCTGATTCGCCAGACCGACTCCGAGTAGTCGCAGGTCGCACAACGACGAGGGGCCGAGAAGCAATCGCTTCTCGGCCCCTCGCGGCTTGTGGCAAACCGTCAGCTGTTCGGACGTTTGCCGTGGTTGGCCTTGTTGCCCTTACGAGCACGCTTCTTACGTCCACGCTTTCCCACGATGGGCTCCTCTCGTTTGTTCACTACAGTCTCCCACGTGTGATTGGCTTACTGTGACTGGCCTGGTCTCCGATGGGTGGCCGGCGCAGTTCGTGGTGACGTGAGAGAGGGGTTCGCCGGTGTCCGAGGACGTTCGTGCGGAGATGGTGTCCACGGTATTTCAGGTGGTCGTGGCCCGAGGCGACGCCGTCGAGGTCGGTGACACCCTCGTGATCCTGGAATCGATGAAGATGGAAATTCCCGTGCTGGCCGAGACCGCAGGGACGGTCACGTCGGTGGACGTCGCGGTCGGCGACGTCATCCAGCAGGGCGACCTCATCGCCGTCGTGTCCTGAGCATCGGTCCCGTGAGATCCCGTGTCGACCCTCAGTGACCTTCTGGCCGAACACACCGACCTCCGCGGCGTCGCGGTCGACCATCTTCAGCGCGTCGTAGGCGAGTGGCAGCTGCTGGCCGACCTCTCGTTCGCCGACGTGCTGCTGTGGGTCGGCACCGACGACGTGTCCAGTGGGACTGCCGACGTGCTCTGTGTGGCCCAGTGCCGGCCGACAACCGCGCCCACGGTCTTCACTCACGACATCGTGGGAACGACGATCTCCGAATCCGAGCACCCCGACGTGATGGTCGCGCTGCAGCAGCGGGAGATCGTGCACGGAGGAGTCGTGACGCGGACCGAGAGCATTCCGGTGCGCTGCGGAGAGCACGTCATCGCGGTGCTGACCCGCGACACCAATCCCGCGCAGCTTCGACCGCCGAGTGCCCTCGAGGTCGCTTATCGGGAATGTGCCGACGACCTGTGTCTGATGATCAGTGAAGGGACGTTTCCCACCCCGGAGGAGCGCACCGATGTGAACTCGTCCCCCCGCGCAGGCGACGGATTCATCCGCGTCGATACCGAGGGGCGGGTGGACTACGCCAGTCCCAACGCACTCTCGGCATACCACCGGATGGGATTGACGACGGAGTTGTCCGGTCGAGATCTGGCGTCGGTCACGCGGTCTCTGGTCACCGACCCGTTCGACTCGCAGGAGGTGGCCGATCACATCCGATCGTCGCTCAGTGGCAACGTGGGCCACCGGATGGAAGTCGATGCGCGCGGTGCCACCGTTCTCGTGCGCACGCTGGCTCTGCAGCCCCGGGGGAGGTCTGCCGGTGCGGCCGTGTTGATCCGCGATGTCACCGAAGTGAAGCGACGCGATCGTGCTCTGCTCAGCAAGGACGCGACCATCCGGGAGATCCATCATCGGGTGAAGAACAACCTGCAGACGGTGGCTGCGTTGCTCCGGCTGCAGTCTCGGCGACTCGAGAACGAGGAAGCGCGCACGGCGTTGTCCGAGTCGGTCCGTCGGGTGACATCCATTGCACTCGTGCACGAAATGTTGTCGATGTCGGTGGACGAAGAAGTGGACCTCGACGAGATCGTCGATCGTCTGGTGCCGATCATGCTGGACATCGCGACGGTCAATCCGAAAGTTCGAGTGGTGCGCGAGGGCAAACTCGGAGTCTTCTCGGCCGAACGGGCGACGCCCCTGGTGATGGTGCTCACCGAGCTGGTGCAGAACGCGATGGAACATGGATTCGACGCCGGGTCGGCCGGTGTCGTCCGAATCGGAGCCGACCGGTCCGCGAAGTGGCTGGACGTGGTCATCCACGACGACGGGCGCGGGTTGCCCACCGGGTTCTCCCTGGAACGCTCGGACGGTCTCGGCTTACAGATCGTGCGCACGCTGGTCTCGGTGGAACTGAACGGATCGCTGGGTCTGCATCCTGCGGCGGGCGGGGGAACCGACGCGCTGTTGAGGGTTCCTCTGGGACGGCGTGTGCCGAGGCCCTGATGCACGTTCGGTGAACAGTGCGTAACGCGCTCTTCGCGGTACGCAGACGGCCCGTGGAACGCAGAAGGCCCGGTGTCCGCTGTGGCGGATACCGGGCCTTGCCGATTGCTGGTTGCGCGTCCTAGACGGAGCTACGTGCGCGCGTACGTGCGTTGCGTCGCTTGAGTGCACGGCGCTCGTCTTCACTCATTGCGCCCCATACTCCTGCGTCCTGGCCGGATTCGAGTGCCCAGGACAGGCATTCAGCGGTGACGGGGCACCGAGTACAGACGACTTTGGCATCGGCGATCTGCGCGAGCGCCGGACCACTGTTTCCCACCGGGAAAAATAGTTCCGGATCTTCATCGCGACAAATAGCCTTGTGGCGCCAGTCCATCCTCTGCTCCTTACCGGGCGCCGAAGCGCCGTTTCGTTTCTCTTCTGTTCACGAGTGGGTAACCAATGTTTCCGCACTGTTGCTTGTGAATGCTTTCACGAACTCAGGTGAAGTCAAGGGGTACGCGCGTGACCGTGGTCAAGCTCACTCTGTTAGGCTCGCTTTAGCCTTCTGCGCTCCTTTGTACCCCGAGTGAACAGATTTCGCTCGTGATTTCGCGAGAACAACGCTGTGTGCAGCCCCATATGCCCAGGGACAAGCCCTCTCAGCGGCTCGGCGCAACCACTTCCAGCGCGTCGGGAGTCGAGAAGAACTCGGCCTCGGTGCGTTCACCCAGGTAGTCCCCGTCCATCTGCAAGCCGACCGGCTCCGCGGAGGAAATTCGGACACTCGGTACATCGTCGATCCGAATCAGCTTGCGGGACTTCGGTTCTGCCCCCTTCGCGAGCAACTGGCGAGACACCCGCAACGTTGGGAACAGAGCAGTGGAGCGCATACCGAACACGCCCAGACCCGAATCGAAGCCGGTACCCGGATTCGTGTGCACCGGCCGCTCGTTCAGATACGTCCACGGACTCGAGTTCGACACGAATGCATAGTGGACACCCTCGAACGGATCCTGCCCGGGGACCTCGACCGTCAAACGAGCAGGCCGTCGCTTGTGCTTGAAGAACTCCTGCACCGCCGACCTCAGGTAACGCGTCGCAGAGACCGGCTTGCCGTCCTTGCGACTGGCATCGATGGCCCGACACACATCCGCATCGAGTCCCATACCCGCATTGAACGTGAACCAGCGATTGCCGGAATGCCCCAACCCGATCGTCCGCCGTGCCCGCGCATCGAGCAGACCGATCAACTGATTCGTCGCCGCCACCGGATCCGCCTCGATCCCCAGCGACCGCGCGAACACATTCGCACTACCGCCCGGAACGACCGCGAGCGGCGGAATCGCACCGATCGTCACCGCCTGCATCGACGTCGGCAACGGCACCCCGAGCAAACCGTTGATCACCTCGTTGACCGTCCCGTCACCACCGTGAACGATCACCAGACCCATCCCGTCCTCACGGGCACCCCGAGCAAGCTCCGACGCATGATCCCGATGAGTCGTCTGCGCAACCGTCACCCGCACCCGACTCGACAACGCATGAGCCAACAGATCACGAGCCGCAGCCGTCGTAGAAGTCGCATTGGGATTGACGATCAGCAGCGCACGCACGAGCACTGACACTAACCGGGTCGTTCCGCAGGCTCCACTCCGGTCACCTGGGTCGTTCCGCCGGCTCCACTCCGGTCACCTGGGTCGTTCCGCCGGCTCCACTCCGGTCACCTGGGTCGTTCCGCCGGCTCCACTCCGGTCACCTGGGTCGTTCCGCCGGCTCCACTCCCGGCCATGGGTCGTTCCGCCGGCTCCACTCCCGGCCATGGGTCGTTCCGCCGGCTCCACTCCCGGTTGCCTAGGCTGGACGCGTGTCCACCTCACCCGAGAACCTCACCCCTCCGGCTACGTTCAGATCCGCCGGGGCGCTCGTCGCAGCGCAGGGCTTGGCGTCGTTGGTGGCCGCGATAGTCCTACTCGTCCGAGCGTTCTCCGGAGAAGGGGACAACGCCGTGGCCAACGGCTACGGCACCGCGGGGTGGTTCGGCGTCCTCGGTATCGGAGTGGGGGCGGCGGGCGTCGCCCTGATCCTCGGAAAGCGGTGGGGACGGTCCATCGCCACCGTCGTACAGCTGCTGCTGCTCCCCGTCGTGTGGTCGCTGTTGACCGGATCGCATCAGACCGTCTACGGCGTCGCCCTCGGAGCAGTGGTCGTCGGCGTACTCGTGTTGCTGTTCAGCCCGCCGTCCTCCCGGTGGATGGCCGCCGAATACAGCGACGTCGACGACGAGCTCCGTTGAGATAGTCGTTCAACGCGCCCGGGTGGCCAGCTCTGCCAACGCGTCCTCGGTCAGGCGGAACGTGGTCCACTCGTCCTGTGGCTCAGCACCGAGCGATCGGTAGAAGCCGATCGACGGGGTGTTCCAGTCCAGCACCGACCAGGCCAATCGCGTGTATTGCCGATCTACGCACTCGGCGGCCAACGCGGCGAGCAATGCAGTTCCGAAGCCTTCTCCCCGCGCGGCGGGCTGCACGTAGAGGTCCTCCAGATAGATCCCGTTCACACCGTCCCAAGTGGAGAAGTTCAAGAACCACAGCGCGCATCCCGCCACCGTGCCCTCGTGCTCGGCGACGTGTGCGAACACCGACGGCTGCGCTCCGAACAGCGCAGAGCGAAGCTGCTCGTCTCGAACGGTGCACAGCGAGGACGACTTCTCGTACGCGGCGAGTTCGTGCACGAGAGCGGTGATGGCGGGAACATCGGCCTCGGCGGCGCGGCGAATCATTCGGGGTTTCCTTTCGGTGCCGTGGCGGCGGTGAGAATCGACGGGTGCACGTTGTGCGCCACGAGCTGGCGAAACGAATGCTCGAAGCCGAGCACCGAATACGCGGCGGGCGAGAGTGCGAAGCGTTTGCCCTCGGTGATGGGTGCCTCGGTCCAGCCGGCGATCAGTGCCCGCGAGAAGTGGCCGTGGCCGACCAACACGACGTCGTGGCCGCTCAACAACGGTAGGACGACCGAGAGCACCAGCTCGACGCGCACGGCGATGTCGCCGATGGACTCACCGCCCGGGCACGGATGCGTCCAGACGGTCCAGTGCGGCACCGTCTCGTGGATCTGCGTCGACGTGATGCCCTCGTAGTCGCCGTAGTCCCACTCCGACAACGCATCCCACGTTCGATCGACCTGCAGGCCTGCGAGCTCGGCGGTTCTGCGAGCGCGCTCTCGCGGGCTCGTGATCACCAGGGGATCGCGCAGCTTCAGTAGTCGGAGGAGTGATCCGGCCTCGACGGCCTGTTGCTCGCCGGTGCTCGTGAGGGAGACGTCGGTGTTGCCGGTGTGTTTGCCGGCCAGCGCCCATTCGGTCTCGCCGTGCCGAAGTAGAACGACTCTGCCGGCCTCGCCGCCGCCGTGTGTGGTCATGCAACGATCATGCCTGCCCGCAGGATGTGGCTCTTGTCATAGGTGGCCTGCGGATGTGTCCGATTTGTCGATTGAGTACGGACCTACCGGCCGGTTACTCTCGTTTCGATTCTTCACTTTCTCGGGCGACACAGGTCTGCCCGTCGTGCCTCACAGCTCCTTCTCATCGCCTGGAGAACCATGACCGACCTGCACAAGCCCGCGTCGCCCGATGCTCCGGAGAAGCTCGACGGTGCGTTGTTGAAGATCGCCGGGGTCGTCGTCCTCGGGGCCATCATGTCGATTCTGGACGTCACCGTCGTCAGCGTCGCGCTCCGGACGTTCACCGACGTCTTCGACACCACCTACGCCAACGCCGCCTGGACGATGACGGGTTACACGCTCGCCCTGGCCACCGTCATACCCCTGACCGGGTGGGCTGCCGATCGGCTCGGAACCAAGCGCCTCTACATCACCGCGCTGGTGCTGTTCGTCCTCGGTTCGGTGCTGTGCAGCTTCGCCTGGGACATCACCTCGCTCATCTTCTTCCGAGTGCTGCAGGGACTCGGCGGCGGCATGCTGATGCCGCTGGGCATGACGATCATGACGCGCGCCGCAGGCCCCGAGCGGATCGGGCGCGTGATGGCCGTGTTGGGCGTCCCGATGCTCATCGGGCCCATCGCAGGACCCATCCTCGGCGGCTGGCTGATCGAGGCGGCGAGCTGGCACTGGATCTTCCTCATCAACCTGCCCATCGGTATCTTCGCCCTGATCGCGGCCGTGGTGATCTTCCCCAAGGACAACCCGACCCCGTCCGAGTCCTTCGACTTCCGCGGAATGCTGATGCTCTCGCCCGGCCTCGCTCTGTTCCTCTACGGCGCGTCCTCCGTCGTCGAAACCGAAACCGTTCTCGCGGTCAAGGTCCTGGTCCCGGTCATCGTCGGGCTCGTGTTGATCGTCCTGTTCGTCTTCCATGCCCTGCGCGTGCAGCATCCGTTGATCGATCTACGGCTGTTCGGGAACAGATCGCTCACCGTGGCCGTGATCACCACGACGTTCTTCATGGTCGCCTTCATGGGCGCGGGTCTGCTGTTCCCCAGCTATTTCCTGCTTCGCGGTGAAACGACGTTGACGGCCGGGCTGCTGCTGGCACCGCAGGGCATCGGCGCGATGATCGCGATGCCGATCGCCGGAGTGATCGCGGACAAGTTCGGTCCCGGCAGGATCGTGCTGGTGGGCATGGTGCTCATCACCGCAGGAATGGCGGTGTTCACGCAGGTCGGCACCGACACCTCCTACACCCTGCTCATCGGCGCACTGTTCGTCATGGGGCTCGGCCTCGGTTCGACGATGATGCCCATCATGACGGCCGCCCTGCAGACGCTGACCGACGACACGGTTGCACGCGGCTCGACCTTGATGAACATCGTTCAGCAAGCGGCCGGCTCGATAGGTACCGCGTTGATGTCGGTGGTGCTGACCGCTCAGCAGAAGCCCGCATCGACTGCGACCAGCCAGGTCGAGGCCTTCGACATCTCGGCCAGGGCGTTCGGCACCACCTTCATGGTCGCGTTGGTTCTGATCCTCGTGACGTTCGTTCCCGCGTTCTTCCTGCCCAGGACGAAGCACGTGACCGAGCGAGCCGCGGCACCGATCGCGCTGCACTAGACGCGCCCGAGAGATGCCGAACCCTCGCTCATCGGCTCGATGTAAGCAAGGATCAGGGCCGTGACGACAATTCTCGCGGTAGCGAATCAGAAGGGCGGCGTCGCCAAGACCACCACGGTGGCTTCGCTCGCGGCTGCGTTGCATGCTCTCGATCGACGAGTCCTGGTGGTCGACCTCGACCCACAGGGCTGTCTGACGTTCTCCCTCGGACACAACCCGGACAAGCTCGATTCCTCGGTCCACGAAGTGCTGACCGGGGATGCGAAGGTCGAGGACGTACTGATCGAGACTGCGGAAGGAATCGTGCTGCTGCCGGCGACGATCGATCTCGCCGGAGCGGAAGCGTTGCTGCTGATGCGTGCGGGTCGCGAATTCGCACTCAAGCGGGCGCTCGCACCGATCCTCGAGGATTTCGATGTCGTCGTCATCGACTGTCCGCCGTCGCTGGGAGTGCTGACCCTCAACGGCCTCACCGCCGCACAGTCGGTGTTGGTGCCCCTGCAGTGCGAGACTCTCGCGCATCGCGGGGTCGGGCAGTTGTTGCGAACGGTGTCCGAGGTACAGCAGATCACCAACCCCGACCTGGCGCTGCTCGGGGCTCTTCCCACACTGTTCGATGCCCGCACCACGCACAGCAGGGACGTGCTCGGCGATGTCTCGGACCGCTATTCGTTGCCGGTGCTCGCGCCGCCGATTCCGCGGACCGTACGCTTCGCCGAAGCCAGTGCATCGGGCGCGACCGTACTCTCGGGCCGAAAGAACAAGGGCGCGCAGGCCTATCGAGAACTCGCCGAGAATCTGCTGGCGTACTGGGACGGCGAAGCCGATCTGAAGACCTACGATCCGGCGGGGTAGAACGAAGCCCGTGCGAGCGAGTCAGCCGAGAGCGACCACGTCGGAACCGCGTTGCTCGACGACCACATCGCCGATCACCGCCATCTGAATCGGGCCGTCGTAATCGCCTCGATCGACTGGAATGTCGGCCGTCGCGTTACCGGTGGACAGATCGACCACCGAGATGCCGTCGGGTACGGGTACGAGAAGTCGGCCGGCCATGACCGCCCCACTCCCGAGGGCTCCGGGGACGGTCCACAGAGGACCGAGGTTGTCGGCGTCGAACGCAAGGATTCCCGCGCCGGTGAACCAGGTGAGCACCGAACCTGCTTTCGTCGCAGGGAAATTCGGGGAGTCCAGGGTTGGGGAAGAGCCGGCCGGGAGAGGGAATTCGGATACTCTCGCGGCCGCGTCGTCGAAGAGTCCCACCCGGTCGGGTGCGCCGTTCGCCGCTGGGATGTACAGCGCCACAATGCCGCCCGTGATCGCGATGATCCGTCCGGCAGTCGGTGCGTCGGATTCGGGAACGAGTTCCGGCACCACCGTCGACCCGTACTCCTCGGGTTCACTGGCGTCCTTGGGCGCGGGATTGATCAGCGACAATCGGGCGGCGGCCTCGCCGGGGCATTGTTCGAGTACGGCCGTACGTGAGTTCGTCGACGCCGAGGACAGCAGTGTGCATCCGGTTCTCGGCTGACTACCGGGATTGACCGGGGCATCGACTCGACCGTATTCGAGGGTGCGCACCAGGTCCGACCGCCACAGCTCCATGCGGGTCTCGCCCCTCGATGTCACGTAGGTGCCGTCGGAGGACAGGCGGACCGCATCGTCGGCATCGGATGTGCGCTGTGCCTTGCGTTCTCCGGTGGGCCCGTCGAGCTCGGTCACCTGAGAGCAGCCGCGGTCGTCGCGGTAGACCGTCACCGCTGTGTTCCACGACGCGACCACCGAGCAGAGCGGGAGATCGCGTGTGTACGACCAGGATTGCTCACCCGAGCGTGGATCGCGGCCCAGGACGGAGCCCCCGTCCGCAGTCACCACCGTGGATCCGGTGACGACAGGGAGGGGAGTTCGCGTCGAATCCGTCGCTGCGCTCGGCGCGCGCCACAATTCGGTGAGCGCCGTGGGCACCGCGGTCGCGGGCTCGGCCTGAGGCAGTGGCTCCTCGGCCGTTATCGATGCAGTCCCGCGAGCATCACCGGTGAACCACGCGATGCTCGCGGCAACCACCACCACCACTGCGATGACGGCGGCGACGACGAGGTCGGTTCTCGTCCGACGTTCTGGAGCCAGCACGGCGGGAGATTACTCCGATGCGCTCGCAGTCGACGGTCCGGCATCGGCGGACGACCCACTGGGGCGACGACGCCTGCGGCGGCGCGGAGCAGTCTTGGTGACCGTGTCCGCGGACGACGCGTCCGACGTATCCGATCGTTCGGCAACCGAATCCGCGGTAGATGCGGAATCGGCCTGCGCACCGGAGGTTGCGGCGGCGTTGTCGCCGTCCTGCCCTGCGCGGGTGCGCCTGCGACTGCGCGAGCGGCGGGGCTTGCTCGCCGGCGACGCGTCGGCCGCAGGCGCTGCCGTGTTCGCCTCGCCGTCTTCGTCCGCCTTCTCCGGGGCGCGCGAGGGTGCCTTGCGTACCGTGCCGGTGGCGTCGGTGGCGATACCGAGATCGGTGAACAGATGCGGCGAGCTCGAGTAGGTCTCGACCGGATCCGGCATGCCGAGATCGAGCGCCTTGTCGATCAGCTGCCAACGGGGGATGTCGTCCCAGTCGACCAGAGTGACCGCGATGCCGGTGCGTCCTGCACGGCCGGTGCGGCCGATGCGGTGCACGTAGGTCTTCTCGTCCTCGGGGCACTGGTAGTTGATGACGTGGGTGACGTCGTCGATGTCGATGCCGCGGGCTGCGACGTCGGTAGCCACCAGAACGTCGATCTTGCCCGTCCGGAACGACTTGAGGGCCTTCTCGCGCTGGACCTGGCCGAGGTCACCGTGCACGGCACCGACCGAATATCCGCGTTCGGCCAGTTCGTCGGCAACCTTCTGTGCGGTGCGTTTGGTGCGGGTGAACACCATCGTCGCGCCGCGACCTTCGGCCTTGAGGACCTTGGCGACCATCTCGACCTTGTCGAGGGCGTGGGCCCGGTAGACGTGCTGAGCAGTGCGGTCGTGGACGGCCGAGGACTCCGCCTCTTCGGCGCGGATGTGCGTCGGCTGCGTGAGGAACGTCCGGGCCAGGGTGATGATCGGCCCCGGCATCGTGGCAGAGAACAGCATCGTCTGACGCTTGTCGGGAACCATGCCGAGGATGCGTTCGATGTCGGGGAGGAACCCGAGGTCGAGCATCTCGTCGGCCTCGTCGAGAACCAGGACGCCGACCTTGCCGAGGATCAGGTGGTTCTGCTTGGCGAGGTCGAGCAGTCGGCCCGGGGTGCCGACGACGACGTCGACGCCGTTCTGCAACGCGCTGATCTGCGCCTCGTACGGACGGCCGCCGTAGATGGAGAGCACCTTGACGGGGCCGTTCGCGCCGCTGAGGTACTTGGACGCGTTCTCGAGGTCGGAGCTGACCTGAACGCACAGTTCACGCGTCGGCACGATCACCAGGGCGCGGGGAGTGCCGTCGAGCGGGGAGGTGCCGGAGTTGTCCGTGGCGAGTCGGTGCAGCAGGGGCACACCGAAGCCGAAGGTCTTGCCCATTCCGGTACGTGCCTGACCGATGAGGTCGTCGCCCGCGATGGCGAGCGGCAGCGTCAACTCCTGGATGGCGAACGTGCGCTCGATTCCCATCTCGGAGAGCGCACGAACGATGGTGGGATCCACGTTCAGCTCGGCGAAAGTGGGAGGCACGTGCGTGTCGTCCAGCTGCGCCGACAGCGTGTTGTCGCCGGTGTCGGACTCTTGGTCGATGACTATCTTGCTCAGGGGACTGGCCTTCCTCGTGGTCGAACGTGCGCACGAGGAAGGGCATAGGCCTATTGCCGGCCGAAGTCGATGCCCTCGATCCGATGTGATGTCGCCGTCAGCCTCAGCGCGGCCGCGAACTGCGATGTCCGCTGCGGCGAAGCTGTCGAGGCGACCCGGATCAGGTGCGCACACATTATCGATGACCGTCGCGTGCTTCTTCGGTCCGTTTCATCGGTCCGCGAGCGACGATCGAGCACCATGGTAGCTTGCCGAACGGAATTCTCCATTGTCGGCAGGTCACGACAGGTCCGGCGCGCGCCGCGACGAGGCGTCGGGCACCGGACTACGATTGCCACATGGGAGCCCATTCGTCGGAGCCGTCGTCCGCAGATTCACCCACCACGCTCGTCGAGTCGGGCCGAGTCGAGCCGGCGATCGCCCACGATCACCCCGGTATTCCGGATCTGTTCGCGGTGCTCGCATACGGCGAGATCTCTGCGTTCTATCGACTGGCGGATGACGCTCGAATGGCTCCGTCCATGGAGGGTCGCGTCGCGCTGGCGAGCATGGCGGCCGCCGAGATGAGCCACTTCGAGACGCTGCAGAGAGCCTTGTCGGACCGCGGTCTCGACGTCTATGCCTCGATGGATCCGTTCGTTCGCGCTCTGGACGAGTACCACGAGTCGACGACTCCCTCGACGTGGTTGGAGTCGTTGGTCAAGGCGTACGTGGGTGACGGCATCGCGGCCGATTTCTACCGGCAGATCGCGCACAGTCTCGACCCCGAGGTTGCCGAGATCGTTCGCGACGTGCTCGCCGAGACCGGACACTCGGAGTTCGTGGTGCACGAGGTGTCCGACCGGGTTCGTGCGAGCACTCAGGACAAGGCACGACTGATGCTGTGGGGTCGTCGTCTGCTCGGTGAAGCCATCACCCAGGCGCAGTTCGTGCTCGCTCGCCGCGAGTCGCTGACCGATCTCGTCATCACCGCGTCGGGAGACCTCAACGGCGTCGTCGCACTGTTCGATCGCATGCAGGAACAGCACGCGGAACGGATGTCCTCACTCGGCCTGGACTGACCACTGTGGTCGGTGTTCGCCGACAGCACAGGGCGGTGTTCGCTGACAGCACAGGGCGTCGGGCGTCTGGGGCGACGCCGCTGCACTAGCCTGGCGTGAGCAGAGTTGTCGAGAGTTCGGAGGTTGACCGTGGAGGTCAAGATCGGTGTTTCGGAGAGTTCCCGTGAGCTAGTCGTGAACAGCACGCAGTCCCCGGCCGAGGTCGAAGCGCTCGTATCGACCGCCTTCGCCGGTAAGGACGGAGTGCTGTCGTTGGAGGACGAGAAGGGACGCAAGTTCTTGATTCAGGCTTCCAAGGTGTCGTACGTCGAGATCGGCCCGTCCGATGCTCGGAAGGTCGGATTCGCGACCGCCTGAGACTGCGCGGAACGCACGACACGCCCCTCACTCGTATCGAGTGAGGGGCGTGTTGCGTTCGTTGGTCCGGATCTACGGTGCCTGCAGGGGAACGTGCGACAGACCGCCCCAGGCCAGCGACACCGTGGTGTCGACGGCGTCTTCCTTGGAAATCGGCCGGTCGGCTTCGAGCCAGTACCGAGCGGTGAATTGGCTGGCACCGACCAGGCCGACAGCCAGTACGCGGGCCCGGTAGGGATCGAGTCCGGAGTCGTGGGCAACCAGGTCGAAGACGGCGTCGACACACGCTTCGGTTGCCTGCTCGACGCGCGCGTTGACCTGCGGGTCGCCCATCAGATCGGACTCGAAGACCAGGCGGAATCCCTGTGTGTCGGTGTCGACGAAATCGTAGAACGCCAGCACTGCGGCTCGAACGCGCTGACGATTGTCCGTGGTCGAGCGCAGGGCCTGACGCACTCCCGCGATCAGGGTATCGACGTAGCTCTGCAGCACCGCCAGATACAGCTCCAGTTTTCCGGGGAAGTGTTGGTACAGGACAGGCTTGCTCACGCCCGCGCATTCGGCGATCTCGTCCATTCCGGATGCGTGATATCCGCGGGTCACGAATATTTCGCTCGCGGCAGCGAGCAGTTGCGCCCGACGGGCATCGCGCGGCAGCCGTGCGCTGCGGCGATTGCCGGTGGTGGCCGGCCGGTCGGAAGACCGCCGGTCATCGAGATCTGTCATCAATTCTGTTCCCATCCGCGTCGACAGCTGCGCTCGTCTTGGTTCGACAACGAACGGTCCGGCATGAACTTCCGGCGGGTGGCCGTCGGTTCGGACCGCTCGTAGCGCAGATCACGGGCAACGATACTCGTGGCCGCCTGCACTCACGGGATCCTGGGGGACCGTTGCCGAAAGTGAGCAATACCGGATCACGTCGAGCGGTTTGTTCGTACCATGTTTTCGTACCTGAAACCCGATAGTTCCGTTCCCTGTATCGGCGTGCCGAGCAGCGAGCGGTGAGGATTGTGAGATCGTGATCGAGTGACTGACCGAGGCGGGCCGCGGATCCGCGGTGGTGTGCAGTCGGGCGGCGTCGACGAGAGTGACGACGATCGGTCGGACGACTTCCCACGCACCGTGGGAAGTCGCGGGTCGCATCAACCGCTCCGGGCGCAGTGGGACCCGACGCAACGCGAGGTCAAGCAACGCAGTCGTCGTCCGGATCGCGACATCAGGAAGCAGAGCAAGCTCGGAAAGTTCGCGTCCACGTACGGCTGGCGGGCGTACGCGGTTCCGATCCTGATCGTGGTGACCGCGCTCGTCGTGTTCGATGCCGTGCGTACCGGTGACCCCGTCACCGGCTCTGCAGCGCAGTCCACCAACGCCGATCCTGGATTCGGCACCTTGAGTTCGGATACCACGTCGGGCACCGGAATAATCGGTGTGCCGCCGCAGGCCGACGGTAACTTCGCGGCGTCGATCTCATCGGGTGAACTACCCGACGGTGGTCCGTTCGCGGTGCAGGGAGCCGGAACCTGGCGAACCGTGCCGGGCACTACCGAGCAGGTGGGTCAGGGGACCGAGCGGGTGTTCACCTACACGGTCGAGGTCGAGGACGGCGTGGACACCGTTGGATTCGGCGGCGACGAGTCGTTCGGCCGTCTCGTGGATCAGACGCTCGCCAACCCGAAGAGTTGGACCAACGATCCACGGTTCGGATTTCGGCGAATCGATCAGGGCGACCCCGACTTCAGGATCTCGCTGACGTCGCAATTGTCGATCCGACAGGCCTGTGGCTACGACATCCAGCTCGAGGTGTCCTGCTACAACCCCGGCATCGAGCGAGTGGTGTTGAACGAGCCGAGATGGGTGCGCGGGGCGATCTCGTTCCAGGGCGACATCGGCTCGTACCGCCAGTACCAGATCAATCACGAGGTCGGCCACGCGATCGGTTACCAGCAGCACCAACCGTGCGAGACCGACGGCGGGCTCGCACCGGTGATGATGCAGCAGACCTTCGGGACGTCCAACGACGACATCGCGCGACTTGACCCTGCGGGCGTCGTCCCCATGGACGGCAAGACGTGCCGATTCAATCCGTGGCCATACCCGCGAGGCTGATCGGCTGCGTTCAGGACAGGCCGGGGGATTAGATTCGAACGTGGCGCGCCGGGTAACCGGTCGCCGTGTCGAGTCGAGGAGCGTCGCTGCGTCGTGGTCCATCTACCCCCGCTGGTCGAACCCGCAGGCGAACTGACGCCCGAGGACGTCGCCCGGTACAGCAGGCACCTGATCATCCCCAGCGTGGGAACCGACGGTCAGAAGCGACTGCGTAACGCGCGCGTGCTCGTCGTCGGTGCCGGGGGACTCGGCTCACCCGCACTGCTGTACCTCGCAGCCGCCGGCGTCGGGACTCTGGGCATCGTGGAATTCGACGATGTCGAACTGTCGAACCTGCAACGGCAGATCATCCACGGCCGGTCCGACGTGGGTCGTCCGAAGGCCGACAGCGCCAGGGACTCGATTCTCGAACTCAACGACGGCGTCGAGGTGGCGCTGCACCGTGTTCGACTCGACTCGTCGAACGCGCTCGAGCTCTTTCGGCAGTACGACCTCGTGCTGGACGGGACCGACAACTTCGCCACCCGATACCTGGTCAACGACGCGGCCGCGCTGGTCGGAATCCCGTACGTCTGGGGCTCGATCTACCGGTTCGAGGGGCAGGTGTCGGTGTTCTGGGATCAGGCCCCCGGCGACGCGGGAATCAACTACCGCGACCTCTACCCCGAGGCTCCGCCGCCGGGCATGGTGCCCTCGTGTGCCGAAGGTGGGGTGCTGGGGGTGCTGTGCGCGTCCATCGGGTCGGTCATGGTGACCGAGGCCATCAAGCTGATCACCGGAATCGGCGAGACGTTGCTGGGTCGATTGATGATCTACGACGCGCTGGCGATGAGCTATCGAACCGTGGGTCTGACTCGGGACCCGCATCGAACGCCGATCACCGAGCTCATCGATTACGAGGCATTCTGCGGAGTGGTCCCGGCCACCGAATCCATCGGCGAGTCGATCACCCCGGAGGAGCTGCACGCGATGATGCAGTCCGGTCGCGAGATCGCCCTCATCGACGTGCGTGAGCCGGTGGAGTGGGACATCGTCCGTATCGCCGGTGCGCGTTCGATACCCAAGGATCGAATCCTGTCGGGCGCGGCGATGGCAGATCTACCGCAGCACGTCCCCATCGTGCTCTACTGCAAAACCGGCATCAGGTCGGCGGAGGTGCTCTCCGCTCTCGTCGGTGCCGGTTTCTCGGACGCCGCCCATCTGCACGGCGGAATAGTGGAGTGGGCCAAGCGGATCGATCCCGATTTGCCCATGTACTGATGCTGTCCGTGTGTGCGCGTCGTCCGCAGCGGCACCGCGATCGGCGGTAGCGTGGCGCTCGTGAGCTCTGTCGAACCTCCTCAGCACGTGATCTCTACGTTCGGGCTGCGCGATGTCGAGCCTGCACCTCTCGGTGCGGACTGGGACGGTGGATGGCGTCTGGGTGACGTCGTCCTGTCTCCGGTGGCAGACCATGCCCGCGCCGCGTGGTCGGCCAAGGTGCGCGAGACATTGACCGTCGACGGGGTTCGTCTCGCCCGACCCGTGCGTTCGACCGACGGCCGATACGTCGTGTCGGGCTGGCGCGCAGACACGTTCGTCGCCGGCGAACCCGAGCCCCGTCACGACGAGGTGATCTCGTTGTCGATGCGGTTGCACGCGGCGACCGCGCAACTCGAGCGACCCCGGTTTCTGGTTCAGCCTCCCGTGGCCCCGTGGGCCGACGTGGACGTGTTCGTTGCTGCCGACAGAGCCGCCTGGGAAGCGGTCCCGCTGCGCTCTGCTCGCGGCGCCGGCGCACCCGAACCGTCGTCCAGCGATGGCAAGAGCAGTTTGGAACTGGTCAAACAGCTTGCGACACTGCGCAAGCCCGTCGAGTCACCCGACCAGTTGGTACACGGTGATCTGTTCGGAACGGTGTTGTTCTCCGGTAGCGATGCCCCCGGGATCAGCGACATCACCCCGTACTGGCGTCCCGCACCCTGGGCTGCCGGAGTGGCCGTGGTGGACGCACTTTCCTGGGGTGATGCCGACGACGGTCTGGTGGGCCGCTGGGACGATCTACCGGAATGGCCGCAGATGTTGCTGCGCGCGTTGATGTTTCGTCTCGCAGTACACGCGCTTCATCCGCGATCGACGGCGGAGGCCTTCCCCGGCTTGGCGCGAACAGCAGATCTGGTGCGCCTCATTCTGTGAGTTCCACTGCGCGAGCCGGCAATTCCGCTGCGCGAGCTGGGGACTCGGAGAGTTCGTGGAACAGTGACCTGGCGGCCTGCATCGCACGGGCGGCGTCACCGGCGATGACCGCCGCCACGAGCGCGGTGTGTTCGTCGATGTAATCGTCGTCGTGCTCGACGGCATGGTGGCGCATTGCGTCGTGGATCACCGGCAGCAGCGAATCGTAGAACTCCAGATAGATGGCGTTGTGGCTGGCCGCGACGATGGCCCGGTGCAGGCGTGCGTCGATCCGAACGGCATCGGCCAGCGGGGTCGCGTCGGACCACGCCGCGTTGCGATCGGCGAGCGCGGCGAGCATGGCACGGATGTCGGCGTCGTCGCGTCGGTCGGCTGCGAGAGCCGCTGCAGTGACTTCCAGGGTTTCGCGTAGCTCGGTGACGTCGCGGTGCCGGGCGTCCGAGAAGTACTTTCCCAGGGTTCCGCCGAGGTCGGAGCACGTCATGACGAATGTGCCCGAACCCTGCCTGCGTTCGACCATGCCGGCATGAACGAGTGCCTGTACTGCTTCGCGTACGGTGTTGCGCCCGGTACCGGTCATCTCGCACAGTTCGGCTTCGGTGGGAATGCGGGTACCCACCGGCCATCGCTGCGAGGTGATCTCCGCGCGCAGCGCAGCCGTTACCTGGGAAATCAGGCTCGATCGCTGGACCTGCCGCACGTGGGCTCCTCATGCCGGGGACGTTGCAGCGTCGATAGTAATACTTTGCACCCAATGATCCGGTCATCCTATGATTGCGCGGTGAGTGCGCCCACCGTCCCCGCCGGCCGAATCGTCGGTACCCCACTCCTGCGCGGGCGAATTCTGGTCTTCTCCGCCATCGTTCTGTCCGCACTGACGCTCCGTGCGGCGGTGACCTCGATCAGCCCGCTGTTCGGCAGGATCGGCACCGACCTCGACTTCGGCACCACGGTGATCGGCATCGTCGGAATGTTGCCTCCGGCGATGTTCGCCGTGTTCGGTCTGGCAACACCGTTTCTCGCCAAGCGCACCGGTCTGGAGCGAGCCGCGTTGCTGGCCATGGCGCTGACCACCATCGGCATGGCCACCCGTGCATTCGCGCCGAACACCGCCTCGCTGCTCGCCCTGTCCGCGATCGCCCTCGCCGGAATGGGAATCGGGAACGTCGTCATCCCGCCGTTGGTCAAACGGTATTTCTCCGATCGCCTCGCTGTGGTGAGCACCATCTACATCTGCGCGATGCAGATCAGCACCATGATCCCGCCCCTGCTCGCGGTCCCCATCGCCGATGCCAACGGGTGGCGGCTCTCGATCGGCCTCTGGGCGATCGTCGGCGTTGCCGCCGCACTGCCGTGGCTCGGCGTCGTGATCTCCCGACGCAGCCGTGACGAGAAGGATGTCTCGGGCGAGGCCGGTTCGGCAGCAGTGCACACCCGGTCCGGCGGCCGGATTCATCGCTCCTCGCTGGCATGGGGAATGGTCACGATGTTCGCGATGACGTCGCTGATCACGTACTCCATGCTCACCTGGCTGCCGACGCTGTTGATCGACTCGGGTATCGGCGAAGGGTTGGCCGGTGCATCGGTCGCCGCGTTCGGTGCGATGGGGTTGATCACCTCGCTGGCCACGCCGACCCTGTGCGCCAAACTGCGCAATCCCTTCGGTCTCGTCGTGGTTGCCGCGGTGTGTTATCTCTGCGGGTTCGCGGGACTGCACTGGTCGCCTGCTGCCGGTACGGTCGTGTGGGTGTGCCTGGTCGGGCTGGGAACGATGACCTTCCCGATGTCGCTGACGCTGATCAACCTCAGGACACGAACCGCGGTGGGATCGTCCTCGCTCTCGGGATTCACTCAGGGGCTCGGTTATGTGGTGTCCTCGACCGGCCCGATTCTGTTCGGGCTGTTGCACACACAGTCCGGCGGATGGGGACTGCCGTTGGTACTGCTGACCGGATGCGTGGCGGTTCTGCTGGTCGGAGGGTTCCTGTGCTGCCGGCCGAGGATGCTCGAAGACACCTGGTGACGCATAGCGACCGTTGACGCTTCATCTCACGTCGGTGTCGGTGAGCGCGTGAGACCAAGTTAATCTTTCGCGTCACCGCACGCAGCGCCGCTGCAACATGGCTTTCCTATGTTCGGTCCACACACCGATCAGGAGGCCACACGTGACCAGCCTTTCTCGCAGCGCTTCGGCAGATGCCGGCTCAGCCACCACGGCGACGGTTCCGCCCGGAACAGTCCCCGTCTCCGTCAACCATCACATCGCGCACTGGAATTCCGAGGACGTCGAGGCCTGGGAGGCCGGCGGCAAACAGATCGCCAAGCGCAATCTGATCTGGTCGGTCATCGCCGAGCACGTCGGATTCTCCATCTGGTCGATCTGGTCGGTGATGGTGCTGTTCATGCCGTTGTCGGTCTACGGCATCGACGCGGCGGGCAAATTCTTCCTCGTCGCCGTCCCCACACTCGTCGGCGCGATCCTGCGGATTCCGTACACCTTCGCCACGGCCAAGTTCGGCGGGCGTAACTGGACCATCTTCAGCGCTCTGGTGCTCCTGATCCCCACCGTGTTGACCATGTACTTCATGCTCAACCCGGCCTCGTACACCACGTACATCATCGTTGCGGCGTTCGCCGGACTCGGCGGCGGCAACTTCGCTTCCTCGATGACCAACATCAACGCGTTCTATCCGCAACGTGAGAAGGGTTGGGCTCTCGGCTTGAACGCGGGCGGCGGCAACATCGGTGTGCCCGTCATCCAGCTCATCGGCTTGTTGGTCATCGCCACCATCGGTAACACCGCTCCCGAGATCGTGTGCGCGGTCTATCTCGTCTTCATCGCCCTCGCCGCCGTCGGTGCCGCGCTGTACATGGACAACCTGGACAATCAGAAGACGAACGGGCGCTCCATGATCGACGTATTGAAGTTCTCGGACTCGTGGTGGATCGCCTTCTTGTACATCGGCACGTTCGGATCGTTCATCGGCTTCAGCTTCGCGTTCGGCCAGGTACTGCAGATCAACTTCCTCGCCGGACTCACCGACGGCGGACCCTCGACTCCCGCTCTGCAGGCGCAGGCTTCGCTGCAGGCCGCTCAGATCGCTTTCATCGGACCGTTGCTGGGATCGCTGTCGCGTCCGTTCGGCGGCAAGCTCGCCGACAAGATCGGTGGCGGCAAGATCACTCTGTACACGTTCGTGGCCATGACGTTCGCCACCGGAGTTCTGGTCGCGGCCAGTACCTGGGACGATTCGACTCCCGGGGCGGCCAGCGGCACGGTGATGGTGCTCTTCGTCGTCGGATTCATTGCACTCTTCCTGCTCTCCGGTATCGGAAACGGCTCGGTCTACAAGATGATTCCCGCAATCTTTGCCGCGAAATCGGTTGCGCTGCAGGGTATGACGGTCGACGAGCAGCAGCACTGGTCACGCAAGATGTCCGGCGCACTCATCGGCATCGCCGGTGCGATCGGTGCTCTCGGTGGAGTCGGAATCAACCTGGTGCTGCGGGCGTCGTACTCGGGCACAGCGAAGTCGGCCACGACGGCGTTCTGGGTGTTCCTCGCCTTCTATGTCGTGTGCGCCCTCGTCACGTGGGCGATCTACCTGCGCAAGACCAACTCCGCCGATGCCGACGCTCCGGTGGCCGTCTGAGGATCCATCACCGGTGAGAACGAAACACACTGCACGGCAACGTAGATCGGAAGGACCCGCAATGAAGAACGCGGTAGTGGTAGGTCACGGGATGGTCGGACACCGATTCGTCGAAGCGTTGCGTGCGCGCGACGAGGCAGCGGAGTGGAAGATCACGGTCCTGTGTGAAGAGGCACTGGCGGCGTACGACAGGGTGGGACTGTCGTCCTACGTCGGTGCCTGGGACCACAAGGAACTCGCTCTGGCGGGCAACGACTATCCCGGTGACGCACTCGTCGAGATGCGCACCGGAGTACGGGCCGATCGCATCGACCGTGACCACCGCACCGTCGTGACCTCGGCGGGAGACACGGTCGAATACGACGCTCTGGTCCTCGCCACCGGTTCCTACCCGTTCGTGCCGCCGATCACCGGACACGACCTGCCCGCGTGCTTCGTCTACCGCACCCTCGACGACCTGGACAAGATCCGTGCCCGGGCCGACGCCGCGGGACCGGGAGCCGTCGGTGTGGTGGTCGGTGGTGGCCTCCTCGGTCTGGAAGCGGCGAACGCGCTGAAGAAGATGGGCATGACCCCGCACGTCATCGAGTTCGCTCCACGATTGATGCCGTTGCAGGTGGACGAGGGCGGCGGCGCGCTGTTGGCTCGCCTCGTCACCGAACTCGGGTTGAACGTGCACGTGGGAGTGGGCACGTCGTCGATTTCCGAGAACGACAGCGCAGGCCTGACCGTCGAACTGAGCGACGGCAGCACCATCGACGCCGCGCTGTTGGTGTTCTCCGCCGGTGTGCGTCCACAGGATCGGCTGGCCCGCGAGAGTGGCCTCGAGGTCGGTGAGCGCGGCGGCATCATGGTCGACATCGGGTGCAGTACCTCCGACCCTGCCGTCTACGCGATCGGCGAATGTGCCGCGGTCGAGGGTCGGTGCTACGGCCTGGTCGCCCCCGGATATTCGACGGCGGAGGTCGTGGCCGACCGATTGCTCGGCGGCGCAGCGCAATTCCCGGGCGCCGACATGTCCACCAAGCTCAAGCTGATGGGCGTCGACGTCGCGAGCTTCGGCGACGCGATGGCGGCCACACCGGGTGCACTCGAGGTGGTGTTCAGCGACGCGCCCAAGGGCACGTACGCCAAGCTCGTCGTGACCGACGACGCCAAGACGCTCCTCGGCGGCATCCTCGTCGGCGATGCCTCCGCGTACTCGTTGCTTCGTCCGCTCGTCGGACGGGAATTGCCCGGCGACCCGGGTGCCCTGATCTCACCGGCAGCCGAACAGGTCGGTATCGGTGCGCTGCCCGACGACGCCGAGATCTGTTCCTGCAACGGCGTGAGCAAGGGTGCCATCTGTTCGGCGATCGCCGACGGAGCCTGCGATCTGGCGGCCGTGAAGAGCTGTACCACCGCGGGTACCACCTGTGGTGGATGCCTGCCGTCCATCAAGTCGTTGCTGGCGGCATCCGGTGTGGTGCTCTCGAAGTCGTTGTGCGAGCACTTCGCTCAGTCCAGAGCCGAGCTGTTCGAGATCGTTCGGGCCACCGACACCCGCACCTTCTCGTCGCTGATCGCCAAGTACGGCACGGGAACCGGTTGCGACATCTGCAAGCCCGTCGTGGCATCGATTCTCGCGTCGACGTCCTCGGATCACATTCTCGACGGCGAGCAGGCGTCGTTGCAGGACACCAACGATCACTTCCTGGCCAACATCCAGAAGAACGGCACGTACTCGGTGGTGCCCCGGATGCCCGGCGGCGAGTGCACGCCCGAGCAGCTCATCGTCATCGGTGAGGTCGCTCGCGACTTCGGGCTGTACACCAAGGTGACCGGGGGCCAGCGTATCGACATGTTCGGTGCCCGGGTGGAGCAGTTGCCTGCGATCTGGAAGCGCCTCGTCGACGCCGGGATGGAATCGGGCCAGGCGTACGGGAAGTCGTTGCGGACGGTCAAGAGCTGCGTGGGGTCCACGTGGTGCCGCTACGGCGTCCAGGACTCGGTGGGGATGGCGGTCGACCTCGAGAACCGCTACCGGGGTCTACGGTCGCCGCACAAGATCAAGTTCGGTGTCTCGGGTTGCGCGCGAGAATGCGCCGAGGCCCGTGGCAAGGACGTCGGAATCATCGCGACGGAGGGCGGCTGGAACCTGTACGTGGGCGGCAACGGCGGTCAGTCGCCCAAGCACGCGCAGCTGCTGGCCTCCAACCTCGACGATGCCACCCTGGTCAGCTACATCGACCGCTACCTCATGTTCTACGTGCGTACCGCCGATCGGCTGCAACGCACGGCGCCGTGGCTCGAATCGCTGGACGGGGGACTCGATCACCTCAGAGCCGTCGTGTGCGAGGACAGTCTCGGCATCGGTGCCGAGCTCGAGGCCGACATGGAACGCCACGTCGCCGGGTACAAGGACGAGTGGGCCGGTGTGCTCGAGGACGACGAGAAGCTCGGCCGGTTCGTCTCCTTCGTCAATGCTCCGGACGAGACCGATCCCACCATCGCGTTCGACGAGTCCGGGGTGCGCAAGGTGCCCGTGCTGATGGGAATGCCACGTATCGGCGCGTGAGTCGACGCGGGAGCTGACAACCGGCAGGTCACGAGACTGAGTGCATGTGCACAGACGAGTAATCGCGACTTAACGGGCCAGAAACACAAGCAACGTGGAATAGCTGACCAGGAGGTGCGCCATGACTGTCATCGATTCATCAACAGTGAAGTCAGCAACAGCGGTACCGAACGACCTCGCTCGTGATTGGACCCCGGCCTGCACACTCGACGCGCTGATTCCGGGGCGTGGAGTGGCGGTGCTCCTGCGCGGGGGCACCCAGGCGGCGCTGTTTCTGCTCGCGGACGGGCGGTTGTTCGCGGTGGGCAACATCGATCCGTACGGGCGCGCAGCAGTGATGTCACGCGGACTGGTGGGAGACCGAGGGGGCGAACCCACCGTCGCATCGCCGCTGCTCAAGCAGGTCTTCTCCCTGGCCGACGGGCGCTGCCTCGACGACCCACAGGTCACCCTCGGATCGTTCGAGGTCTCCTGCGTCGAAGGCGTCGTGCTCGTCCGCGGCGGATCTACGTGAGCGAAATCGCCGGGGCAGCAACGCCTCTGGCCGGGTTCACAGTCGGGATCACCGCGTCGCGTCGGGCCGAGGAGTTCGCGACTCTGCTCGAGCGGCGCGGTGCCACCGTGATGCACGCCCCCGCGATTCGCATCATCCCATTGGCCGACGACGCCGAACTCGAACGCGTCACCGCCGCCGTCATCGCTGATCCTCCCGAAATAACCGTGGCCACAACAGGAATCGGATTCCGTGGCTGGATCGAGGCAGCGGACGGGTGGGGTCGGGCAGAAGAACTGGGGCGCGCACTGGGCGCGTCCCGCCTGCTGGCTCGCGGCCCGAAGGCCAAAGGAGCCATCCGAGCGGCCGATCTGCGCGAGGAATGGTCACCCGTTTCGGAGTCCTCGGCGGAGGTACTCGAACATCTGCTCGCCGAAGGGGTGGAGGGCAAACGTATCGCCGTGCAGCTGCACGGCGCGACCACCGAATGGGAGCCGGTCCCCGATTTCTGCGAGGTGTTGCGCTGCGCGGGAGCCGAAGTGGTTCCGGTGCCGGTGTACCGCTGGACCGCGCCCGACGACCAGAGCCCGATGGACCGGATGATCGAAGCCGTCATCGTCGGGGATCTCGACGCCCTCAGCTTCACCTCGGCACCGGCGGTGGCGTCGATGCTGATGCGGGCCGACGAGAACGGCGTACTCGAACCCCTGCTGCAATCGATGCGATCGAGGGTGCTGCCGGTGTGCGTCGGACCGGTCACGGCCGCGCCCCTCGAACAACTCGACGTGGCCACCACACAGCCCACACGAGCGCGTCTGGGGGCACTCGCGCGGCACATCGCCGAAGAATTGCCGAGGCGCACCGGTCGGCTGCATGCAGGCGGACACGTGGTCAGTGTCCGCGGTAAGTGCGTGGTGGTCGACGGTGAAGTTCGACCGGTGTCCCCGGCAGGCATGGCGCTGATGAAGACACTGGCCCGCAATCCCGGACGCGTCGTCTCCCGCGAGGACCTGTTGGCGTCGCTGCCCGGTGGAGGCGGAGACACCCACGCGGTGGAAACCGCGATGACCAGACTCAGGTCCTCGCTGGGCGCGCCGAAAGCGATCCAGACCGTGGTCAAGCGCGGCTATCGCATCGCACTCGATCACATCGAGACCGAAACGGACTGCGATTCCGACGAATCGGCCGCACGTGCGGCCGTCGTAGAAGGGGGAAAGTACTGATGACACCGACTCTGGTGTTGGTTGCACACGGCACCCGCAACCCCCGTGGTGTCGAGATGATCGCCGCACTCGCCGATGCCGTGTCGACGCAGATCGGTACCACGCGGGTGGCATTCGTCGACGTCCTCGGGCCGTCGCCGGCCGAGGTGCTCCGCGACACCGCCGAGTCGGCGGTCGTGGTTCCCGCTTTCCTTGCCTCGGGCTACCACGTGCACACCGACGTGCCGCGAGAGATCGCCGACAGCGCCCACACGTCGGTCGCGGTCACCCGTGCTCTCGGACCCGACCCCGTGCTGGCCGAGGTCATGGTCGACCGATTGCGCGATGCAGGATGGCAGGCGGGTGACTGCATCGTGCTCGCTGCCGCAGGATCCTCCGACGCTCGGGCGTTGGAAGAACATCGACGCGCGGCAGCGATGCTGGCCGACGTCGCCCGGGTGCCGGTGCGTATCGGCTACGTCGCCACCAGCACCCCCACCGTGTCCGACGCGGTCTCGACTCTACGAGAAGCCGGACACGAACGTGTGTTCGTGGCGTCGTATCTGTTGGCGCGCGGGCTCTTTCACACTCGTTTGGCTGACGCCGGGGCCGACGGCGTCGGTCAACCGCTCGGAGTGCATGCCGCGATCGTCGATCTCGTGGTCGCGCGCTACCGCGAGGGTGTTCGCTCTCTCGGTGAATCTAGTGGTGCGGCAACGGAAGAATTGTCACCGGCTCGTCGGCGCTGACCTCGGCCGGAATCACTGCCAGGGCGTCGCGGCCGACGAGGTGGGCCAGGTGCGCCGTGCGGACCTGGGTGTCTGCGCGCCACCGCGTGCCGTCCGCGGTGACCGGGACGAGGCGAGGAGCCGCGGATCGAACCTCGGCGGCATTGGACAACAGGCCGATTCGCGGCGGGCGCACCGTTCTCCCGGTCAGGGCATCGACGATGGCGGGCGCGGTGAGCATCGCGGTGCCGACGGCCGCCAACGGGTTCCCCGGTAGGCCGAGCACCACCGTGCCGTCGGGCAGTGCCGCGGTGATCTGAGAACCGCCGGGACGCATCCGCATTCGCCCGACGACGGTCTCGGCATCGAGGCCGGTGAGGGTCGCACGGAGTTGATCTGCGGCCCCACCTCCGGTTGCCCCGACGACGATGATCACGTCCACATCCTGGGTTCGGGTCAGCACGTCTCGGAACCCCGTTGCGGTGTCGTCGAGCAGCGCCACATCGACGACGGAGATGCCGCAGTGTGCCAGGTACTCCGGCAACACCGATCCGAGAACATCCCTGGTCTCGCCGGGAGCGAGTGGTCCGGTGGATCGAATCTCGTTGCCGCTGATGACCACTCGTCCTCGGACCGGACCGCGCACCGCCACCTCGAACACCTCTGCACTGGCGGCGAGCGACCGGACGGCGGCATCGATCGGGGTGCCTGCTGCGACGAGTTCGGTGCCGGGCAGCCAGTCCTCGCCGCGTCGACGCGTGTCGTCGGACTGCGGGGCCGTCGGCATACGCCGAGCCGAACCGTCGGACTCGCGAGTCATGTGTTCGTCGCGAACCACCGATGTCGCTCCGGGCGGAAGCGCAGCGCCGGTCGCGATGCGCACGGCCGTTCCTTCGGTGAGTCGGGCGACGTCGGAGCTTCCGGCGTATGCGATGTCGGACCGTAGCGTCCACGGTTCGGTGCCGCAGACGGCGTAGCCGTCCATCGCGGAGATGTCGACGGCCGGCAACGCGGTCTGGGTCACGAGCGGTTCCGCGAGGACAGTCCCGGTGCTGTCCTGCAGGGGAATTCGCCGAATCGATAGGGCGGAGAGCCGGCTCCGGATGCGTTCGAGTGCCTCGCTCACCTCGAGTGTCTCCGACGGCCGTGCGGCGAGGCGGGCGGCGAGAAGATCGGCGGGGGTGTCGCAGTCCTCGACACCGGACACCGCGATCACCAGATGTTCGGACGGAAGGATCGTGCGCATGGGCGCACCATCGACCGAATCCAGTTGCGCCAGCGCGGAACGCAGTGCGGATTGTCGCCAGATTCCGAGCAGGAATTGCGTGCGGCCCGCATCGTCGCGGGCGAAGACGGCGTCGGTCTGCGAGTGCGAGATGGATCCGGTCAGCGATTCGACCGCCGCGGCGTCGAGAAAGGGCAGATCCGACGCGACGACGACGACCAGATCTGCAGTGCCCTCCGAATCCGCACAGTCGTCGAGTGATCGCAGTCCCGCGGCAAGGGCAGCGACGGGCCCACCGCCTGCGGGCGACTCGCGAGTCTGCACCACGTGCTCGGGCACTCCGGTACGGGTCGGGCCCACCAGAACCGTTCTGCGACAACTTGATACCGCGTCCACGGCGATATCGACCATGCGACGCCCGCCGACGGTCAGGGCAGGCTTGTCGACCTCTCCGGGCGCGGTGGGGTGCTCGGGATCTGACATCCTCGACCCTCGACCGCCGGCGAGAACGATCGCGTCGCAGATCGGCGTCATGGTGCGGGCGCTGTCATGTCGGCAGCGGCACGTTCTGCAGGCGAACCTGCCCACGCGCGATGATCTTGCCGCTGTCGGAGGCGGTGATCGTGACCAGCCACAGTTGCTGAATGCGGCCCTGCTGCAACGGTTCTGCGACAACGTCGACGCGGCCGCCCTTGCTGGCGCGGAGAAAGTCGGTGCCGTTGTGAACGCCGACTGCGAACTCACCGCGATCCTTGACCGCCTCGCTGGCACCGATGCTGGCGGCGCTCTCGACGGCAGTGGTGTAGACGCCGCCGTGAACGACGCCCCACGGGGTGAAGTGCTCGTCCGTCAAATCGATGTGCCCCGCCACTCTGGTGCCCGAGACCTCGTCGACGACGAGACCGGCGGAGGCGACGAAGCTGCTCGCCTTCGACAGCGCGTACTTCGCCGTGGGGCGTGGGTCGAACTGCTCGAGTGCGTCCCTGATGTTCATTCTCCGAGATTAGTGGTCGGCGGCGGAGGCGGCGGGAGCGCCCCGAAGTCGAATCGAATCGAGGTCAGTGGCACGCGCCCGTCGTGTATCGGTACGCCTTCGGTGCGCAGAGTCTCGAGCTGTCGCGAGGCCAGGTGCGGGGCCGGCTTTCCACTCGCGCCGAGGACTCGATGCCAGGGCAGATCGGCAGAATCGGTGCGCATGATCCAACCGACGATACGCGGGCTCGACAGGTCTGCGGCTGCTGCGATGTCTCCGTAGGTGGCAACGAACCCCCGGGGGATCGACGCGACCAACGCGCGAACTCTCTCGACCTGGGCTTCGGTGATCGGGGCCATCTACAGCAGGGATCGCACCAGTTCGGCGACCTCGACCGGCTTGGCCTGGCCGACCATGTGATCGCAGTCGAGTTCGACGGTACGCAGGTTCTCGCCCAGCCGGTCTCGCAGCGCCGAGAGGAATTCTTCGGTGACATAGGGAGGTTGGACGCGCATCGCCCGTACCACGATGGTCGGGATGCTCTCGGCCGGTACGACCAGCGGGCGGGCCAGCTCGCCCCACGTCGCGACGACGGCCGGAATGGACATCCGCCACGCGACCTTCCCGTCTTCGGCCGGAACCAGATGTTCGGCGACCTCGCGGTCGAGGAGTTCGGTCGGCACGTCGGCCCACGCGCCGTGGATCTTCTCCGAGCGCGCTTCGTCGGCGTCGGTGTAATCGGGGAACTTCGCGGTCGCCTCGGCCACTTCGAGCAGTTCCTCCGGCGGCAACGCGATCGCGGGATCGAGCAGCACCAGGGCGCGTACCGTTTCGGGGAATCTCTGCGCGAGGTGCACGGCCAACGCGCCGCCGTACGAGTGGCCGAGGACCACCACCGGTCCGCGCGCATGGGCGTCGAGCACGGATTTCAGAGCCGTGACCTGAGCGTCGATGTCCCAGGGCGGCGTGGACATCGAATGCCCGTGACCGATGAGGTCGGGTGCCAGAATCCTGGCCTCGGGTAGGTGGTTCTCGGCGAGATCCCACCACCGGGCACCGTGTCCGGTGACACCGTGGATGGCGAGGATTTCGGGACCGTCTGCGGGTCCGAACGTATGCAGATTCAACTCGGGCACGTCGACCACTATGCCGTATCGCGCTAGGACCAGCGAAACAACCGGATCGCGCATGCGGTTCCGGCGATCACCGCGATCACGAGCCCGATGGGTCCGACGATGTCGACAGGCGTTCCGGCCCAAGCCGATCCCAGCGCAGTGACGGTGGCACCGAAGGGGAGTACCTCACCGACGGCCGCAACAGGCTCCGGCAGATCCGCGACCGGTCCGAACAGTCCGCCGGTGGCACCGAGAGCCAGAAACAGGGTCAGGCCGATCGCGACGGCCGAGTTCGCAGTGGGTGCGACGGCAGCCACCACGATCCCCAGCGAGTACATCGCGGCGGCACCGAGCACCACGATGGCCGCAACCAGGATGGGGTTGTGCGGGGGCGTGATTCCGAAGAGCAGGGCGCCAGTGGACAGAGCGATACCGATTCCGAGTGTCGCCTGGACGGCGCTGGTGATCACCTGCGCAGCCAGCACCTGCGCCGGTCGGATCGGTGTCGTCGACAGTCGCTTCAGCACGCCGGACTTGCGATAGAGCGCAAGAAAGCTCGGCATGTTCACGATGCCGATGACGGCGATGATCATGGTCAGGGCGAGCGGCAGGACGAACCGATCGAACGCGGTGATCGCGCCGGGACCGACGATCTCCGCCGAAGTACCCGAGCCGTTCATCACCAGTACGAGAACCGGGAGGGCGATGGGGACGATCAGTCCGGCCGTGTCCCGGATGACCATGCGCATTTCGGCCCCGACGAGTGCGCCGGTGGCGCGCAGGCCCGGACGAGGTGCTGCGTCGATGTCGTGTGTGGTCATGCCGAGCTCCGTTCCGTCAGCGTCAGGAATGCGTCTTCGAGGGTGGCCCGGTGGTCGCCTCCGAGGCCGGCGTCGACGATCAGAGATTCCGGTGTGCCGGTGGCCACGACGGACCCTCGATCGAGGACGGTGATGCGATCGCACAGGCGGTGTACCTCGTCCATGTGATGGTTGACCAGCAGGATGGTGACACCGTCTGCGCGGAGGTCCTCGATCAGTCGCCACACGGTGCGTCGTGCATCCGGATCGAGTCCGGTGGTGAGCTCGTCGAGCAGGACGACCCGAGGGGAACCGATCAGGGCGAGGACCACCGACAACCGCTGTTGCTGGCCACCGGACAGCCGCTCGTAGCGCACCCGGCGGTGCTCGTGCAGGCCCACCGCACGGACGAGAGCGTCTCGATCGGCAGGTCGACGGTAGAAGGAGGCGAACAGATCGACCAGTTCGGCAACGGTGAGCGCGGTGTGAAGATCGTTGGACTGCAGCTGTACTCCCAGAACGGCTCGCACTCGATCGCGCTCGGTGAAGGGGTCGAGTCCCAGAACTCGCACGGCACCCGAGCTCGGTTTACGAAGGCCCGCAACGGTTTCGACCAGAGTCGTCTTGCCGGCGCCGTTACGCCCGAGCAGGCCGTGTGTTTCGCCTTCGGCCACTGTGAGGCGCACTCCTGCCAGGGCTGTCCGCCCCCGATACCGCTGGGTGATGTCTCGAACGTCGATCGCTGCCATCCGATGCTCCCTCCTCGATCGTGTCGATTTCGACGCTAGATCCGCCGTGGCCTGCGCACAGGTGCCGATGGTCATCGATGGTGATCGTGACTTTCGGCAGGGGGTGTGCGGGCGGACCTGGCGATAGGGTCGACAGAATGAGACGCCTCGGACCCGACGTTCTGGCCGGTGCGTTCGTGTCCGCGCTCGCGGTCGCGATGGGCGCTCTCGTCGTCTTCGATCGGTCGATCGCCGACGGCCTCTCGGCTCCGCGTTGGGTCTGGGCTGCGCTGTTCGCAGCCTTCCTGCTCGCGCAGACCGCGGGCATGTGGTGGGAAGACCGGCTGCCGGATCGTCTCGTGCGCGCATGCTTCGCCGCACAGGTGGTGCTGGCACCGGTTCTGGTGCTGACCGCCCCGACGGCAGGTTGGTTGCCCATTCTGCTGGTCTTCACCTCGACGTTCGCCGTGTATCGGGTGTCCGGCTCGTCGGTGGCGGTCATCGTTGCGGTCTTCACCTGCTGTGTGGGGGTGTCGGTTGCGATCCGGGGTGGACGGATCTCGGAGATCGCGCTGATCGCATCGATCTACGGTGCGCTGCAGGTGGCCAGTGCGTTGTCGGTGACCGCGCAGCTGCGGCAGGCTCGGTTGCGTCGGGAACTCGCGGTCGCGCATGCCGAACTGCGCACCGCCAGTGCGTTGTTGGACGATTCCTCCCGTGCCGACGAGCGGTTGAGAATCGCGCGAGAGTTGCACGACGTGCTCGGTCACCAGCTCACCGCACTGAGCCTCGAGCTCGAGGTGGCATCCCATCAGGTGCCCGGGCCCGCACGCGAGCACGTCGTTCGGGCTCGAACCATCGCACGTGACCTGCTCGGCGACGTCCGGGCGACCGTCGGCGAGGTGCGCAGCAGGACTCCGGTGCTGGGGGAGTCGCTCGATCGTCTGGTTGCGCAGCTGCCCGAACCCGTTGTGCATCTGACGGTCGACCCCGACATTCGGGTCGACGAAGCTCGCGCGGTGGCGGTGGTGCGCTGCGTGCAGGAGATGATCACCAACACCATTCGCCATGCGAATGCCGAAGAGATGTGGATAGAGGTGACTGCGGATCCGGCCGGTGCGCTGTCGGTCTCGGTGCGCGACGACGGCCGGGCGTCGGCCGATTTCGAGCCGGGGCACGGGCTGCAAGGTATCCGAGAACGCATCGAAGGACTGGGCGGCACGGTCACGTTCTCGGTCGATCGCGGTTTCGCGGTCCAGGCGACGGTGCCCGCACCGTGATCACGGTCTTGATCGTCGACGACCACACTCTGGTTCGGCAGGGTATCCGCAGCCTGCTCGAACTGGACCCCGACATCGAGGTGACCGGCGAGGCGGACGACGGCGCTGCTGCGGTCGCGTCGATCGAACTCGATCCTCCCGATGTGGTGTTGCTCGATCTACGCATGCCGCGGTTCGACGGACTGTGGACGCTGCGGGCATTGCAGGACAGAGGAATCACGGTTCCGGTCCTGGTGCTGACGACGTTCGACGACGACGAGTTGGTGCTCGGGGCGCTGCGTGCGGGCGCGAAGGGTTATCTGCTCAAGGACGTGACCTTCGAGCGGCTCGGCGGTGCTGTACGTGAACTCGCGGCCGGGCGCACCTTGGCGCAACCTGCCATCACCGAGAGATTGCTGGACGCTTTTCGGACCGGGAAGCACGGCCCGAGCGACGTCGGAGTCGCCGACACACTCACAGCCCGCGAGATCGACGTCCTACGGCTCGTCGCAAGCGGGTACACCAACAGGTCGATTGCCGATGCATTGCATCTGGCCGAGGGAACCGTCAAGAACCACATGTCTTCGGCCATTCTCAAACTGGGTGCGAACGACAGAACGAGCGCAGTTCTGCGTGCGCTGCGCGACGGGCTGCTCGACTGACCGTTGTCCAGGGCTCCGTCCGGGCGACGGTCGATGTGTCGGTGGCTCGTGATTGCATCTGTGTCATGAGCTCGGACGGCAGACACGGCGCGACGGTCACTCTCGTCCGTGCACCCAAGGTGGCTCGCCCGGCACGGGAGTGGAACGGCCCGGCAGCGCGGCTGCTGGCGTCGACTCCCGACGCGGCAGCCGAGGCCGCGAAAGGCGCTCCGCGATGGAATCCGTGGCAGATCCTGGGTGGCCCCGGCACGGGTAAGACCTCCCTTGTCGCGGATTACGCCGTCTCGCGCATCGTCACCGGTGATCCGGAGTCGGTTCTGGTGCTCACACAGTCCAAACGGGCGGCAACCGCGGTGCGCGAGGTCATCACTTCGGGTCTCTTCAGTGGCGATCACGCACTACGAGCGACCCGTGAACCGTTGGTGCGCACGGTGCACTCCTACGCCTTCGCGGTGCTGCGGCTGCAGGCCTCGCTGTACGGCAATCCGCCACCGCGCTTGCTGACCGGTGCCGAGCAGGACGCCGTGGTGCGCGAGATGCTGCGCGGCGATCTCGAGGACGGGGCAGGCGACTGGCCGGAGCGACTGCGTCCGGCACTGGGCACCGCGGGATTCGTCACCGCGGTGCGAGACATGATGCTCAGGTCCGCCGAACGCGGGATCGGTCCGGAAGACCTCGTCAAACTCGGTCGCAAGCACGGCAGACCCGAGTGGGTTGCCGTCGGGAGGTTCGCCGCCGGATACGAGCAGGCCATGTTGTTGCGCGGTGCCGTCGGAGTGGAAGCGGCCGGAGCCACTGCACCTGGTCTGGACGCCGCCGAGCTGATCGGTGCCGCGCTCATGGCCTTCGCCACCGATCCCGAACTGCTGCGCAGCGAACGCGCCCGCATCCGGCACCTCGTCGTCGACGACGCGCAGCACCTCGATCCGCAGGCAGCACAGCTGGTTCGGCTGATCGGCACCGACACCGAATCCACCGTCGTCGCCGGAGATCCCGATCAAGCCGTGTTCACCTTCCGGGGTGCCGACCCCACCTTCGTGGCCGACCTGGTCGAGGTGGATTCGCCGCGTCGCGTGCTGCTCACTCGCAATCACCGGTCGGTGCCCGAGGTCGCGGAGCTGACCGACATCGTCGCCGGACGGCTGCCCGGGCTCGGTCGGCACCGATGTCCCGAACCGGTGGGCACCGCCCGATTCGGTGCACCGGCAGTGCGAGTGCACGTCGTGTCCTCGCCAGCGAAGGAGGCGGCGATCATCGCCGACGCCATGCGTCGGGCCCACCTGATCGACGGCATGCCGTGGTCCGAGATGGCGATCGTGGTGCGGTCCGTGCCGCGCACCCTCGCACCGTTGCGGCGGGCTCTGCACGGCGCAGGGGTTCCGATGATCACCCCGACTTCGGAGCTGCCGCTGCACCGGCAGCACGGGGCAGTGGGTCTCCTGCTGGTACTACGGGCGATCTCCGACCCGAGCTTCGACGGTGAAGATGCACTCGCGTTGCTCTCCGGGCCGATCGGCGGAGCCGACCCGGTGGGTCTGCGGCGATTGCGCCGGGGAGTGCGCAGGCTCGAGCTCGCATCGGGCGGCGAGCGCGACTCGGCCGAGTTGCTCAGAGTCGTACTCACCGACGACGCTCGGGGGAGTGCCGGTTGGACGAACGGACTCTCGGACGTGGAGTCCGCCCCGTTGCGCCGAGCCCTCGGTGTCATCCGGAAGGCGCGGGCCCTCGCCCGCACGGGCCGCGGTGTCGAGGACGTTTTGTGGGCGGCGTGGCAGGCTTCGGGCCTCGAGCGGCGTTGGGCCGCCGCGTCCGCCTGGGGTGGTTCGGCCGGTGCCCAGGCCGACCGCGACCTGGATGCGGTGGTGGCGCTGTTCGATGCGGCGGCAGCATACGTGGACAGGTTGCCGCGGGCACAGATCGGTGGATTCCTCGATTACATTGCGCAGCAGGAGATTCCCACTCTGAACTCACACCGCCCCACGGTTCGAGCCGACGCGGTGACGCTGCTGAGCGCGCATTCTGCGGCGGGTCGGGAATGGGAGCTCGTCGCGGTTGCCGGGGTGCAGGAAGGGCTGTGGCCGGGTCTGCGGTCACGCGGCAGCCTGCTGGGCACCGACACTCTGGTCGACCTCGCGTCCGGCAAGGTCGATGCCGCTGCGGCGCTCGACGGGCGACTGTCGAAGTCGGCTCCGTTGCTGGCCGAGGAGCGCACGCTTTTTCTGGTGGCGTGCAGCCGCGCTCGATCGACCTTGCTCGTCACCGCCGTCGATTCCAGTACCGGAGATGCCGATCTGGTCCGGTCGCGATTCGTGGACGAACTACGCGGCGTCGACGGCGGAGAGGAATCGGATCTCGCACCCGAGCTCCCCGGGCCGGAGACTGCACACCGAGTGTTGGCGCTGCCCATGCTGGTGGCCGAACTGCGGAGTGTGGTGTGCGATCCGGTTGTCGCCGAACAGGATCCGGACAAGCGAGCCCGAGCGGCCCGGCATCTGGCCACTCTCGCCCACGCCGGTGTCCGCGGCGCACATCCCGACGAGTGGTTCGGGGTGGCAGGGCCCAGTACCGACGCGCCGCTGTGGCAGCTCGGCGACGGTCCGGTGCCGCTGTCGCCGTCCACGGTGGAACAATTGACCACCTGTCCGCTGCGGTGGATGCTCGAACGTCACGGCGGCAACGACGGCACCAACACCCATGCGGTCACCGGCACGCTCGTGCACACTCTCGTCCAGGCGGTGGCCGGTCGGATACCGCCGGAGCAACTCCGGCGTGCCCTCGAAACAGCATGGGATGCAGTGGATCTCGGATCGCAGTGGTACTCGCGGCACGAGCTCGACCGAACCGGGGCGATGCTCGGGACCTTCGAGGCGTGGCTGCAGGGCAGTCGAGGCGAGCTCACCGAGGCCGGAGTCGAAGTGCGCGTCGACGGCATACTCGACGCCCGGTCCGAGGACGAGCCTGCGGTGGCGTTGCGCGGTCGCATCGACCGACTCGAGCACGATCCGGACGGTCGGCCGGTGATCATCGACGTCAAGACGGCGAAGACCGTCATGTCGAAGGAGGACGCACGAAACCATCATCAGTTGGCCACCTATCAGGTCGCGGCGGCAGCCGGTGCCATCGAGGGCGAACCCGCGGGCGAACCCGGCGGAGCGCGGCTGGTGTTCGTGGCCAAGCCCCACAACAAGGACGGGGCGACGCAGCGTGTCCAGGAAGTGCCGACACCGGAGAAACTCGGGGAGTGGCGAGACACCGTGCACCAGGCCGCATCGGCAACGCAGGGACCCACGTTCGAGGCGCGGATCAACGACGGTTGCAGGCACTGCCCGGTCAAGTCCAGTTGCCCGGCACACGAGACGGGTAGGCAGGTGACCGAACAATGACGACAGCGACGAAGACACGGACCGGTTCGGTGCGGGTGTCGCCGGTCGAGCTCGCCCGGGCGCTCGGGCAGAAGCATCCACCGACCGACGAACAGGCCGCTGTGATCGCAGCGCCGCCCGGCCCGACGCTTGTCGTCGCGGGGGCAGGTGCGGGCAAGACCGAGACCATGGCTGCCCGCGTGGTGTGGATGGTGGCCAACGGTTTCGTCGACCCCGACCAGGTTCTGGGTCTGACCTTCACCCGAAAAGCCGCACAGCAGTTGACCTCTCGGATCAGAGCTCGACTGGCTCGGCTGGCCGGATCCGATCTGGTGCGCGCACTCGACCCCGGGCTGGGATTGCGCGAGCGAATCCTCGGTGCCGAGCCGGAAGTGAGCACCTACCACTCCTATGCAGGCCGATTGCTCACCGAGCACGGCTTGCTGTTGCCGATCGAACCGTCCGCGACACTGCTCTCGGAAACCGAACTGTGGCAGCTGGCCCACCGGGTCGTCAGTACCTGGGACGGCGACCTGGACACCGACCGCAACCCCACGTCGGTGACCGAGGCGGTACTCGCGCTCTCCGGTCAGTTGGCCGAGCATCTGGTCGATCCCGAGGATTTGCGGCACGCGCACGTGGAGCTGGAGAAATTGGTGCACACGCTCGGGCCGGGGCCGCGACAACGCGGTGGCCCCACCAAGGAGTTGCTGAACATCCTCGACGCACAGCATCAACGAATCGAGTTGCTGCCGTTGGTGGAACGGCTGGCGCAGACTCTGCGGCGCGAGGGCGCACTGGATTTCGGCTCGCAGATGTCGATGGCGGCGCGGGTCGCTGCCGAGCACGCCGAGGTGGGCATCGCAGAGCGGCAACGCTTCCGGCTCGTATTGCTCGACGAGTACCAGGACACCGGCCATGCCCAACGCGTCCTGCTGTCGTCTCTGTTCGGATCCGGCAGCGACCCGCAGTTGGCCCTGACCGCCGTCGGCGACCCGATGCAGTCGATCTACGGGTGGCGCGGCGCATCGGCAGCGAATCTGCCTCGGTTCGCCACCGATTTTCCGAAGGCGGACGGAAGCCCCGCGCCTCGGCTCGAATTGCTCACCAGCTGGCGAAATCCGCCCGAGGCATTGACGCTGGCCAACCTGATCACCGACCCATTGCGCCGCGTCGGCGTGCCGGTGCCGACTCTGCGAGCCCGCCCGGGTGCGGTTCCCGGTGATGTCCGACTGGCCGTCACCGACACCGTTCCGGACGAACGAGAGTGGATCGCCGACCGGATCGCGGGGGAGTACCGCGCTGCCCTCGAGCAGGATCGGCCGCCGCCCACCGCTGCGGTTCTGGTGCGCCGCAACGCCGACGCCGAGCCGATCGCTGAGGTGCTTCGCAGCCGCGGATTACCGGTGGAGGTCGTCGGGCTCGGTGGATTGCTGCACGTTCCCGAGGTGGCCGACATCATCGCGATGCTGCGGCTGGTAGCCGACCCCACTGCGGGTAGCTCGGCGATGCGCATCCTCACCGGCTCGCGGTGGCAGATCGGGCCGACGGATCTGCGGGCACTCTCGCAGCGCGCCCGAGAACTCGAGATCCGCGGCGGGTACGGCACCGCGGGTCGCGTCGACGACCCGCAGGCACTCGACGCTGCGCTCGGTAGCGCCCTGCCCGGCGAGCAGTCGGAGCAGGCCGGTCTGGCCGACGCGATAGCCGATCCCGGTCCGGCCGAGCGGTACTCGGAAGTGGGGCATCGCCGGATCGTCGCGCTGGCGGGCGAGCTGCACCTGCTGCGCGATCGAATCGGTCAGCCGCTGACGGAATTGGTCGGCGACATCGAGCGGATCATGGGCATCGGTGTCGAAGCTCAGGCCCGCACGCCGATCAGCACCGACGGCGCGGTCGGTCGTGAACATCTCGACGAATTCGCCCATGTGGTAGCCGATTACGCCGACAATCCGACCGCCACGGTCACCGGGTTCCTGTCGTTCCTCGCCGCCGCGGCGACGGTCGAGGACGGCCTCGCCCCCGGTGAGGTCGACGTCGCCCCCCATCGCGTTCAGGTGCTCACCGTCCATTCCGCGAAAGGCCTCGAATGGGAGGTGGTGGCGGTCCCGCACGTGGCGAAGGGTGTGTTCCCCTCCTCGAACGCATCCTCGACCTGGCTCGGGGCGATGGCCGAGCTGCCGCCGTCGTTGCGCGGTGACCGCGCACTCGACGGAGAAGGATCGGAAGGGGTTCCGGTCCTCGAACTCGACCGGCTCCACAATCGCAAGGACCTCGAGGACGCCGTCAAGAGCCACAAGGATGCGCTGGCGAGGCGTCGACTCGCCGAGGATCGCCGACTGTTCTACGTGGCACTCACCCGAACCGAACGGGTGTTGCTCGTATCCGCGCATCACTGGGACGAGACCGCCACGAAGCCACGTGGGCCGTCGGAATTTCTCGACGAGTTGCACACGCAAATCGAAGAATTCGCCGACATCGCGGTGATCGAGCAGTGGGCACCGGCACCGGAGGACGGGGCGTCGAACCCACTCGGAGCCGTGCCGCACACCGCGTCCTGGCCGCGCGATCCCCTCGGTCCCAGACGAGCAGCGATCGAGAGCGGAGCGCAGGAAGTGTTGCGCGCGCTGGCAGACATCTCGGCCACGCCGAGCGAAGAAGACGACGGTGTCCAGGATCGAACCGAGGAGGACCCCGAGAACTGGGCCGCGGACGTCGACACTCTGCTCGCCGAGCGAGCCGCGAGATCGGTCGCGGGAGTCGACGTGGCTCTTCCCGGCAACCTGTCGGTGACGCAGCTGGTCGACCTCGCAGCCGACCCCGATGCGTTGGCGTCACGCCTGCGGAGGCCGCTGCCGTTCCCACCGAACCCGTTGGCGCGCAGAGGAACTGCGTTTCACGCCTGGATCGAACGGAGGTTCGGCGCGACTCGACTGCTCGACCTCGACGAATTGCCGGGCTCGGCCGACACCGGGGCATCGGCCGACGTGGACCTCGAAACGCTCCAGCAGGCGTTCCTCGAATCGGAGTGGTCGCTCCGCAGCCCCGTCGAAGTGGAGGTGCCGTTCGAGACGTCCGTGGCGGGAACGGTACTGCGAGGACGCATCGACGCGGTGTTCGCGGACCCGGACGGCGGCTGGACCGTCGTCGACTGGAAGACGGGCGCAGAGCCGACGGCGTCGGAACAGCGGGCGGTAGCGATGCAGCTCGCGGCCTACCGATTGGCCTGGGCCGAGCTGATGTCCATCGGGCGCACCGAACCGGTACCGCTCGACCGAGTGCGCGCAGCGTTCCACTATGTGCGCAGCGGTCACACCATTGCGCCCGAGAACCTACCGGACGCAATAGAATTGGCCCAGCTGCTGGAGGGCCCGGTCGGTCCCGAGCAGCCGGGAGCTACGGTGCGTTCCGACGGGCTTTCAGAGCCTCGGTGACCAATGGAATCTGCAGTGGCAGACGGGCGATCATCGCTGCTTTGAGAGCCGGCGAGGTCTTCGGGCTCTGCACGTACTTGTATGCCAGGTTGATGTTGGCGGGGAACACCACGACGAACAGGGTGGCCGCGAGTGCGCCGCCCAGTCGACGGGTCCGCGGTGCGGCCAGCGTCGCAGCCACGGCGAGTTCAGCGACCCCCGAGACCTGCGTGTAGGTCCGCGCCGAACCCGGCAATGCCGTCGGTACCTGGGCATCGAAGAACTTCGGAGTGACGAAGTGGAGAACTCCGGCTCCGGCGAGCAGTCCCGCGAGACGCAATGCGGCTGCCTGACTCGATCTCTGTGTCATACGCATACCGTGCCACACCCTGCGTCGTCGGCACGGAAGCCTGGCATGGGGTTACGCTGCGTGCCGTGAATGATCTCGACTTCGGTGAGTACCTCGGCGGCCGACGTGGCAGGTAGGTTGCGAGCGCGCCTGAGTGACAGTGGCGCGCTGACCGACAAGCCCGACTTCGCGCTCGTCGGAGTGCTCCGGGTACCGGAACTGGAATCGAGTCCGTGGCGCGCCATCTACAAGCGGGTTCTGATGGCGCTGGGGATACTGCTGCTCGCGTCGTTCGTGGTGTACCTCGATCGCGATGGATACAGCGACACCCAGGACGGCGAACTGTCCTTCCTCGACTCGTTCTACTACGCGACGGTGTCGCTCTCGACGACGGGATACGGTGACATCGCACCGGTGAGTGCGTCGGCGCGACTGGTCAACATCCTGGTCATCACACCCCTTCGGGTCCTTTTCCTCATTCTGTTGGTCGGTACCACGCTGTCGGTTCTCACCGAGCGTTCCCGGCAGGCATTCAAAATTCAGCGATGGAGACGCAGCGTGCGCAATCACACCGTGGTCATCGGTTTCGGCACCAAGGGCCGTACCGCAGTCGACGCGATGCTCGGAGACGGCGTGTCGGCGTCCGACATCGTCGTGGTCGACACCGATCAGATGGTGCTCGACACCGCGTCGGCGATGGGCTTGGTCACCGTCCACGGTTCTGCGACCAAGTCCGATGTGCTCAGGCTCACCGGTGCCCAGCACGCGTCGGCCATCATCGTGGCGACCAATCGAGACGACACCGCAGTTCTGGTGACTCTGACCGCCCGCGAGATCGCTCCGAAAGCGAAGATCGTCGCCGCCATCAGGGAAGCGGAGAATACGCACCTGCTGCGTCAGTCCGGGGCCGATTCGGTGGTCGTCTCGTCCGAGACCGCGGGACGTCTGCTCGGGATCGCCACGTCGACTCCGTCCGTGGTGGAGATGATCGAGGATCTGTTGACCCCGGAGGCGGGCTTCGCGATCGCGGAGCGTGAAGTTGAGCGTGACGAGGTCGGCGGATCTCCGAGACACCTCACCGACATCGTTCTCGGAGTGGTGCGGGCCGGCAAACTGTTCCGAGTCGGCACTCCCGAAGTCGACGCGATCGAGGCGTCCGACCGACTGCTCTACATCCGTCGCGTGGGCGACTAGCCACAGCCAAGTAGGGTCGTGCGCGTGCCGAAATTCCAACTCGCTCACCCACCTCGACTGTCCCGATCGCCACTGAACAGGGCAGAGGAACTGCGCCGAGACACCGCAGCGTTGGCGGCGGGTTGGCCGACTGCTCGGGTCCTGAACGTGGACGGCAGAGGCAGATTCCCGGTGGACGAGAACGGCCTCGTGCTCGGCCCTGCCGCGGACGTCGCTGCCGAGCCGACGGCCGATGCGGTCTTTCTCGGAATTCACGGCGATCGACACCTGTGGGCCCGCCGGGTCGAGGTCGTGGCAGGCACGGTCGGCGACCTGCGTACCGACGGTGATCGATTGGACAGCAACGCGTTGTCGATGGTGACCGGTGCCCTGGCGATCCTCAACTGGCATGCGAGCGCGCAGTTCAGTTCACTCGACGGTGCGGCGTCCGTTCCGTCGAGCGCGGGGTGGTCGCGGACGAGCACGTCCACCGGTCACGAGGAATTCCCGCGTACCGATCCGGCGGTGATCTGTCTGGTTCACGACGGTGGCGATCGAGTGCTGCTGGCGCGAGCTCCTGCGTGGCCCGAGCGTCGGTTCTCGGTGCTGGCGGGTTTCGTCGAGGCCGGTGAGTCGCTGGAAACCTGTGTGACACGGGAGATCAGAGAAGAAGTGGGCCTCGACGTCTCCGCTATCGAGTATCTGGGGAGCCAGCCCTGGCCGTTTCCGCGTTCGGTGATGATCGGGTTCTCCGCCGTCGCCGACCCGGAGCAACCGCTCCATTTTCAGGACGGCGAGATCGCCGAGGCCCATTGGTTCGATCGAGCAGAAGTTGTTGCCGCACTCGAGCTGGGCGACTGGGGATCGGATTCGACCTCCCGGCTGCTTCTTCCTGGCTCGATCTCCATCGCCCGTGGAATGCTCGAGGCGTGGGCGGCGACGGCCTGACGGCCGGTCAGAGTGACAGTGCGCGCTTGACCTCGGCCAGAGTGGGATTCGTGGCCGTCGAGCCGTCGGCGAACAGCACGGTCGGCACCACATGGTTGCCGTTGTTGACGCTGCCGACGAAGTCGGCCGACTCGGGGTTCTGCTCGATGTCGATCTCGGCGTACTCGATTCCGGCCTGGTCGAGCTGGGTCTTGAGCCGGCGGCAGTAACCGCACCACGTGGTGGAGTAGACGGTCAGCGCGGCCGGGGTCTGTGGGGTGTTCTCGGTAGTGGTCACGCCAACAGTCAACAGGAGCGCCGACGCGATTGTTCCGGCCGACACCTGCATCGGCCGTTGGCCACCCGCTTCGGCCCCGGGTGGAACTGTCGGTACGCACTGACACAATGGACCCCATGGCTGACGACGCGATGACCGCCGGACTCGATCCGGAGCAATCCGCGGCGGTACTGGCTCCCCGCGGACCGGTCTGCGTCCTGGCCGGTGCGGGCACGGGCAAGACCCGCACGATCACCCGACGCATCGCCCACCTCGTCTCGGCCGGTCACGTGTCTTCGGGGCAGGTACTGGCGGTGACGTTCACCGCGCGTGCGGCCGGTGAGATGCGCGGCCGCCTGCGTGAGCTCGGCGTCGGGGGAGACGGTCCTCCGGTGCAGGCTCGCACGTTTCACGCCGCGGCCATGCGTCAGCTCAAGTACTTCTGGCCGCAGGTGGTCGGCGACACCGGATGGCAGCTTCTCGATCGCAAGTTCACCGTTGTCTCGCAGGCGGCCAACCGGGCCGGTGTGTCGACGTCGACAGACGCCATCCGAGATCTCGCGGGAGAGATCGAATGGGCCAAGGGATCGTTGATCGCACCCGAGGACTATCCGCGCATCGCGGCGAGCAACCGCCGCGACGTTCCGATGGACGCGATCAAGGTCGCTGCCGTGTACGCCGGCTACGAGGAGCTCAAGTCCCGCGGCGGCGACTCGATGTTGCTCGATTTCGACGACCTTCTGTTGCACACGGCCGCTGCCCTCGAAGAACATTCGTCGGTGGCCGACGAGTTCCGTGAGCGCTACCGCTGCTTCGTCGTCGACGAGTACCAGGACGTGACGCCGTTGCAGCAACGGGTACTCGACGCCTGGGTGGGCGAGCGTGACGATCTCACCGTCGTCGGCGACGCGAACCAGACCATCTATTCCTTCACCGGCGCATCTCCGCGGTATCTCCTCGACTTCTCACGGAAGTACCCCGAGGCCACCGTGGTTCGGCTCGAGCGCGACTACCGGTCGACGCCCGAGGTGGTGTCGCTGGCGAACCGCGTCATCGGAGCCGCCCGCGGTCGCATCGCCGGCACCCGATTGCAATTGATCGGTCAACGCCAGCCGGGACCGGAGCCGGAGTTCTTCGAATACGACGACGAGCCTGCGGAAGCCGACGGTGTGGCGCGTGCGATCAAGAGGTTGATCTCGAAGGGCACCTCGCCGGCCGAGATCGCGATTCTGTACCGCATCAACGCACAGTCGGAGGCACACGAGCAGGCGTTGACCGAGCTGAAGATCCCTTATCAGGTTCGCGGCGGTGAGGGGTTCTTCACCAGGCCCGAGGTGCGGCAGGGAGTCAACGCGTTGCGGCAGGCAGGCGGTCGCGACGATCTGCCCGACGGCGCGCAGGCGGGCGAGGGACTACCGGCTCTGGTGCGAGCGGTGCTGGCTCCGCTCGGCCTGACGGCCACCGAGCCGACGGGTGCGCAGGCCCGCGAGAAGTGGGCATCGCTCGGCGGTTTGGTGCAGCTCACCGAAGAACTTCTGGTGCACGAGCCGGACCTGACCCTCGAGAAGTTGTTGGGGGAGCTCGCCGCACGTGCCGAGGCGCGGCATCCACCGACGGTGCAGGGCGTCACTCTCGCCTCGCTGCATGCGGCGAAGGGACTCGAGTGGGACGCGGTGTTCATCGTCGGTCTCGCCGACGGCACCCTGCCGATCTCGCACGCGATCGGCAACGACCCCAGTGCCAACAACGAGGCGGCCGTCGAGGAGGAACGCAGGCTGCTCTACGTCGGTGTCACGCGCGCCCGAGTCCACCTGCATCTGTCATGGGCACTCGCCCGCAACGAGGGCGGACGCAAATCGCGGCGCCGGTCGAGGTTTCTGAACGGTCTGATTCCCGAGGACTCGCCCGCCTCGCGTATTGCCGCGCCCGCGGCCAAGAAGTCCGGTCCCAAGTGTCGGTTGTGCGGCAAGCCCCTGATCGGCACGTCTGCGACCATGTTGGGTCGGTGCGACAGTTGTCCGTCGAACGTCGACATCGCCCTGCTCGATGCACTGAAGTCGTGGCGACTGGACAAGTCCCGCGAACTGAAGGTGCCCGCGTACGTCGTGTTCAGCGACAACACGCTGACGGCCATCGCGGAGCAGCAACCGCAGGACGAGCGTGGGCTGGTGGCGATTCCGGGAATCGGGGCCAAGAAGCTGGAGCGGTTCGGCGAAGAAGTTCTCACCGTGGTGCGGGCCTCGGACACGTGACGCGGAGGTACGGAAATCTCCGCGAAACCGCAGGTAGAAAATAACTTGTGCAGATATCGGCAGGGGGCTTAGTCTGTTTCACGTGCCGCGGGAGATCGCGCACTGTCCAATCCGCCAACGAGACCAGAACAGGAGCTGAAGAAATGATCAACACATTGCACGCCGCCGTTGCCCACGCAACCGTCGCGTTCAGCCCTGTCCTCGGCACGGCACCTTTCGGAGTTGCCCCCCTCGGCACTCATGCCGCCGCCGCAGGCTCTGTTGCGCAGACGTGGATTCGTTCCTCTGCTTTCGGCCCCATGCAGGAGTCCGCATATGCGGCCTCGGGTTCGAATTCCGCCCAGGTCGCCCTGGCACCAGGAGCGAAAGCCGTTGCTCAGGCAGCCCGACGTCACCGCGCACCTTGTGCGTCCGTGCTCGACAGCAGACACCGACTTCACTGTCGGTAGACGCTTCGACAAGCCCCACCAGGCCACGGACCCGCACACGCGGACCGTGGCCTTTCTCGTTCAGGTAGTTCCTCTATCCGAGCGTGAGGCCGACAGGTTCGCATCACCCCTCGAACCGATAACGACGCCGCACGAAAAGTAGAGGAGACCGACGTGTCAACCGCCACGATCCGGACGACATGCCGACCAGAGTCCGAGAGTGCCTACGCTGCACAGTGTTCGACCGAATCGGTCGAGCTGGCACTGTCGGTGCCATGCCGAGCGGCGAACCCCGACATGTGGTTTGCCGACACCCCTGCCGAACTCGAGCAGGCCAAGGCGCTGTGCGCCGAATGCCCCATCCGGCGTACCTGCCTGAGCGCGGCCCTCGACCGCGCTGAGCCGTGGGGCGTGTGGGGCGGTGAGATCCTCGAGCAGGGTGTCGTCATCGCCCGCAAGCGTCCCCGCGGACGGCCGCGGAAGAACGCAGCATGATCCACGAGACCGGTGCCCGGTTTCGCCGAACGAATCAGTCGGCGAAGCCGGGCAGCCACTCGGTGAGGATGGCCATGTACGGCGCGTAGGCGTCCAGCTGCGCGCAGATTCCGACCAACCCGCCGAGGACTCGGAAGATCATTACGTACTCGGCAGGCATGTTCAACGCGCGAACGGTGCGGAACTGCGCGCTGTTGAAATCCGTAGCGGTGCCCGCAGCTTTCTGCAGCCAAGCCCGGGTGAAGTGGAACGATTCGGTGTGGATCGGATCGGTGAAGGGACGCAGATAATCTTCGATCTCCTTCTCCGTGACGGTGCGGCCCGGCACCACGAACCCGCTCTCGGTGAACAGTTCGACGAGTTCGTCGAACTTCTCGTCGCGTGCGAGCGAGACCATCCGACCCAGGACGGGCGGGAGACCGTCGGGCATCGGGGCACAGGCACCGAAATCGATGACGCCCATGCGTCCGTCGTCGAGCATCATGAAATTGCCCGGATGAGGATCGGCGTGCAGCAACTTCGCGCGCGCCGGAGACACGAATGCGAACAACGCGAGCAGTTCGCCCGCCTGATTACGTTCCTCGGTCGTTCCGTTCGCGATCACATCGGCCAGCGGCCGACCCGTCATCCATTCGCTGACAACGACTTTGGGTGCGCTGGCGACGATCTTGGGAATGGCGAACTGGGGATCGCCTGCAAATTCCTTGCTGAAGGCACGTTGATTCGCCGCTTCGATGCGGTAGTCGAGCTCGTCCTCGGTACGGGCCGTCAATTCCTCGAGCACCGGCTTGACGTCCGTGCCCGCGAGCACCGTGCTGAACAGGTTCGCGAACCTGTTCAGCGTCTTGAGGTCGGAGCGCAATGCGTCGTCCGCGCCGGGGTACTGGATCTTCACCGCGACATCGCGTCCATCCGACCACGTTGCTCGGTGCACCTGTCCGATGCTGGCCGAGGCGATCGCAGTGTCGTCGAAATCGAGAAAACGTGACCGCCACGCAGTTCCGAGTTGCTGGTCCAACACCCGATGCACGGTCTTCGCGGGCATGGGCGGTCCCTGCGCCTGCAGCTTGGTCAGTGCCTCGCGGTACGGCTCCGAGAACTCCTCCGGAACGGCCGCTTCCATCACCGAGAGCATCTGCCCGAGCTTCATGGCACCGCCCTTGAGCTCCCCGAGGACGGAGAAGAGCTGTTCTGCTGCTTTGGCGGCCATGTCCGCATCGATTTCATCGCGATTGCCGCCGGCGAGCTTCTTGCCGAACCCTACGGCAGCACGACCGGCCATTCCGAGGGGAATGCTGGCCAGTTTTGCAGTACGAGTCGATCCACGGCGCGGTATGTCAGACACAGCTCCATCATGGCTGAACCTTCCGACAATTGCTCGGACCGCCCCGCACCGACCCCTGTCGGTCGAGGTGAACTCACTTTCGGTGCGTTTCGTCAGTGCCAGCAATCGCAGTGCGGATGCTTCGACCACAGCCGTTTGTGCACCGTGGTTCCGGCCGCTGCGAAGTCCAGTTCCATGGTGCAGTCGGCGGTCTCGGGTAGGGCGGAGTCGGAACGGCCGATGAGGTTCTCCAACTGAGCGAACGCGAACGCTGCCGTGGCCAGCACCGTCGCGCTGCTGGCTTGGCCGACCGTGCCGAGCAGTTGGGCGGACAGATGCGGCCACTCCGGCTCGAAGTCGCAGCGCGTCAGATCTGCACACCGCAGGCAACTCGTCCGACCGGGCACCACGAAGGGCCCGACGATGCCCTTCCCATCTCGTAGCCGCACCTGCAGATGCGGGATGCGCAGACGCACCAGATCGGTCACCAGTCGAGGTTCGGCAACCAGATCGTCGGCGAGTACCACGACGTCGTAGCTCCATGACCTCACCACCGAGTGCGGGTAGCGCGTCGGGGTCAGACTCGTTCGGCTCACCGTGACACCGGTTCGACTCAGACCGGAGGCCAACGCGTCCGAGATCGGACCCCGCCCCACGAGGTGGACGGTCTTCACCGCCCCCGGTCCGGTCTGCGAGGCCTGCAGCGAGGCGTCGGGCACCACCGGTTCGCTCGTGCCGTGCATCAGCAACCCGGAATCTTCCAGTTCGCCGAGCATCGCCGATGTTCGATTGGCGGACAGTCCCAATGTCATTGCGTGACAGACGATGTGAGGTCTGGAGTGGCCCGCGGCGAGTAGTCGGAGAATGTCGAGTATCGAGCCCGGCTCGGCACCGGGAGGTGGAGTGACGACGACGCTGGTCTCGGGATTCCAGCCCAACTGAACGGTGCCGTCTCGACGCGGCAAAATTGCTACCGCAGGATCGAGTCGAACGGTCGGTGTGATCATGGAACACACTCTGGCAGCGCCGACAGCGAAGAACGCCCGCTCAGGGCACGTTATCCACAGGGTGGAAGTGCCTCCGAGCAGGCGTTCGACGACCTCGATCGAAGTGGTGCGAAACCGGCCGGTTCAGGTTGTGGATGAACCCTTCTCGGGATCACCGTCGGTGCCCTTGCCGTCGTTTTCGGCGGCACGTTCGGCGGCCTCGGCTGCCTCCATGGCTTCGAGCTGCGCGATCGGGTCGTCGAAGCTTGACGTTCCACCGCCGACGACTCGGTCGATGAAGGCCGCGGGGTTGTCGAGGTCCGACGAGTCGGGCAGCAGGTCGGGGTGTGCCCACACACCGTCCCGTCCCTCGATGTCGGCTGCGGCGAGGAGCTGACGCCACAGATCGGCTGCTTCGCGGACCTTGCGGGGTCGTAGTTCGAGGCCGACCAGCGTCGCGAATGTCTGTTCGGCAGGGCCTCCCGACGCTCGGCGGCGCCGGATCGTTTCGCCGAGCGCGACGGCACCGGGCAGGCGGTCGCCCAGAGCGGCCGCAACCACCGTCTCGACCCATCCTTCGACCAAGGCGAGCAGCGTCTCGAGACGCTCGAGTGCGTGCTTCTGCTCCGGCGTCGTCTGTGGCTCGAACGCACCCTGTTGCAGGATCGCCTCGATCTTCGACGGATCGGTCAGCGCGGACGGGTCGAGCCCTGCGGCGGCCTCCTCGATGGCCGAGAAGTCCATCCGGATGCCACGCGCGTACTCCTCGACTGTAGCCAGAACCCGCTGCCGCAGCCACGGAATGTGGCTGTACAGCCGCTGGTGGGCGGCTTCACGGGCGGCGAGGAACACCAACACCTCACGGTCGGGCTGCTCGAGTCCCTCACTGAACGACGCGATGGCCGACGGCAGCAGCGCCGCCGTGCCCGACGGTCCGAGGGGCAGGCCGATGTCGGTGGACGTCAGAACCTCCTTGGACAGCTGGCCGAGAGCTTGGCCGAGCTGCGAGCCGAACGCCATCCCGCCCATCTGCGTCAGCATGCCCATCATCGGCCCGGCCATCTGCTGGGCCTCGGCGGGCAGTCCCGATGTCCACATGCCCGAAATCTGCTCGGCGACGGGGTCGCACAGGCGCTTCCAGGTGTCGATCGTGTTGTCGAGCCAGTCGACCGGCGTCCACGCAACGGTTTTCGTGGCACCGGCCGGCAAAGTCGTCGCCCCGTCCAGCCACAGCTCGGCCAGGTGCGCGGCGTCGGTGACGGCCTCTCGTTCGCCTGCCGACACCGGGCTGAAATCGCCCATCTGCTGGCGTGCCAGCTGCTTGGCCAGGTCGTAGTTCACCGGTCCCGACCCGGTCCCGCCTGCGGCTCCCATTCCGCTGAGCATCTGGCCGAACTGGGTGAGCATCTGGCCCAGCTGTGCGGGGTCGAAGCCCTCGCCACCGAAGCCGAAACCGGCAGGGTTGCCCGAGCCGTCCGGATCCTTCTTCTTGTCCGGGTCGTCGTCGGAGGCACCGAAACCAAAATTGCTCATGACTCAACGGTACAAGCCCGACGAACGGAGAGAGTGGTGGATCGTCACGCTGACGGCGAACAGTCCGGGCCGTGAGAAGTCGGCGCTGACGCACTCGGTAGGGGCGGTCTGCACGGTCGACCGTATTCGGATCTAGTGTCTACGGAGTGAACCGAAGGATCGCCACTCTCGTCGCTGCGCTGCTACCCGTGGTGGTGCTGGGCGTCACCGGCTCGGTCGTCACCGTTCCGTTCGCCGCTCTCGGCCCCGGCCCGACGTACAACACCCTCGGTGACGTCGACGGGGTGCCCGTGGTGCAGATCGACGGAACCGAGGTCGATCCGACCGCGGGCCACTTGAACATGACGACCGTGGCCGTGCGCGATCAGCTCAACCTGTTCGAGGCTCTCGGCTTCTGGGCCAGCGGCAGGCAAGGACTGGTTCCGCGCGAGGAGGTCTATCCGCCGGACAAGTCGAAGGAAGAAGTTCAGGAAGGCAATCAGGCGGACTTCGAGGAGTCGGAGTCCAGCGCCGAACTCGCCGCGCTGCATCATCTGGATCTGCCGGTGTCGCTGGCGGTGGCCAGCGTGGCCGATGACGGGCCCGCTGCCGGCGTGCTGAACGTGGGGGACACGCTCGTCTCGGTCGGCGACACCCCCGTGGCCACGGCATCGGCGGTTCGTGAGGCGGTCAGCTCCCGAGCCCCCGGTGATTCCGTCGAGATCGAGTACGTCCGGGACGGCATCACACAGACGGGTTCGGTGGTACTCGGAGCCCGGCCCGACGACGACGCGTTGGGGTACCTCGGCGTCACGCCCGAGGAGCAGCCCGATGTGCCGTTCGAGGTGAAGTTCAACCTCGCCGACGTCGGCGGACCGTCGGCCGGACTGATGTTCAGCCTGGCCGTGGTCGACAAGCTCAGTCCCGGTGAGCTGAGCAACGGAGAGTTCGTCGCGGGGACGGGAACCATCGACGCCGAAGGCACGGTCGGCCCCATCGGCGGTATTCCTTACAAGCTGATCGCCGCCCGCGAGGCCGGAGCCACCACGTTCCTGGTGCCGGACGCCAACTGCGGTGAGGCGCAACAGAACGTCCCCGACGGCCTCAGATTGGTGCGTGTCGAATCGTTGGACAGTGCTGTCGACTCGCTGCAGGCGATCGGCTCGGGCGGCGACGCGCCGTCCTGCAGCTGACCCGGCCCGGCCGCTAGTCGTCGTCGTCGACGACGTCGAACGTCGCGTAGAGGCCGTGCACGACGTTGGGGGCCAGGTCCGGCGCGATGCGAAGGTCGATGGGCGCGAATGGATCGGCGTCCTCGTCCGGGTGCAACTGCAGCAGAGTCAAGGACGGACCGTCCTTGAGGACGGCGACGATCAATCGAGCATCCCGTTTCTCGGGATGGTTCTCGGCAGCCGAGCGCGCTGCCTCGTCGGCCGCATCGGGATCGGCGAGCAACGGCATCAAGGCATCGTCGAGTGTCGATTCGGCGGCGGGGGGAAGGACCACGATCTCCTGGACCAGTGCGCATCCGACGACACCTTCGGGCCATGTGGAGGTGGCCAGGAACTCGTCCAGGGCGGGGGAGCCGCCGGTGATGTCCTCGGGCAGCGAATGTTGCTGAATGGGAGTCAGTGCAGCGCCGTCGGCAAGATCGTCGAGGAGTCCGGGCTCTGCCGCGGCGAGCGCTGCGGTGGGTACCAACGCGAACATCTGCGGGGCCTGGTGCCAACCGCCTGCCTCGACGAAATCCGCCACTTCGCGAGCACATCGAGCCAGAGCCTCGGCCACTTCCTGCCCACCCGACTCGGGGTCGAACTCGTCACCGAAATGGTCTTCGCCGGGCAGTCCGTTGCTGTCGTTGCTCACCGCACTATCCTCGCATCCGGATGGTTCCATGGACGCCGACGCTCCTGACCTGCGACCAGCAGTGGCCGCAGTACGGGCGTCGCAGCCGTAGGATCAACGTACGTACAGTAGGGCGAAACGGACATGCGGCGCACGACGAGTGCGCCGAAGAAGTCATCTGCGGCGCCGGTCGGCGTCGCCCGAAGTTGGAGTGTGGCACGTGGGCATGAGGCCCCCCACCGGTATGCCGTCCTTGTCGCGGCGAAGCCGGATCTTGCTCGTATTGGCCTTGGTAGCAGCAGGTCTGCTTCTCATCGGTCCCCGTCTGATCGACGTTTACACGAACTGGCTGTGGTTCGGTGAGGTCGACTTCCGCGGCGTGTACACCACTACTCTGCTGACGCGGTTGGTGATCTTCCTCGTCGTTGCCCTGGTCGTCGGGCTCATCATCTTCGCGGCACTGCTGTTGGCGTACCGCAATCGGCCGGTGTTCGTCCCGGTCGCCGGTCCCAACGATCCGATCGCGCGGTACCGCACCACGGTGATGAGCCGGCTGCGCCTGTTCGGCATCGGAATTCCGCTGGTGTTCGGATTCCTGTCCGGCATGATCGCTCAGGCCAACTGGGTGACGGTGCAGCTGTTCCTGCACGGGGGAGACTTCGGGACCACCGATCCGCAGTTCGGCCTCGACGTCGGGTTCTACTCGTTCGACCTCCCGTTCTACCGGTTCATCCTCAACTGGCTGTTCGTGGCCGTCGTATTAGCCTTCCTTGCGAACCTGCTGACGCAGTACGTGTTCGGTGGTATTCGCCTGGCCGGACGCGAGGGTGCACTCACTCGTGCTGCGCGTATTCAACTGGCGGTGATCGCGGGCAGCTTCGTTCTGCTCAAGGCCGTCGCATATTGGTTGGACAGGTACACGCTTCTGTCGAGCAGCCGCAAGGAACCCACGTTCAGCGGTGCCAGCTTCACCGACATCAACGCGGTGTTGCCGGCCAAACTGATTCTGCTCGCGATCGCCGTGATCTGTGCGATCGCCTTCTTCGCGGCGATCTTCCTCCGTGATCTCCGGATTCCGGCCTTGGCCACGGCATTGCTGGTCCTCTCGTCCATCCTGATCGGAGCCGTTTGGCCGCTGGTGATGGAACAGTTCTCGGTGCGCCCGAACGCGGCGGAGAAAGAGAGCACTTACATCCAGCGGAACATCACCGCGACGCGGGATGCGTACGGAATCGGCGACGACGTCGTCGAGTACCAGGACTACTCGGGAGAGAGTTCGCAGAATCCGCGCGAGAGCGAGGCGGACAGGACCACCATCGCCAACACTCGTCTGCTGGACCCGAACGTGTTGTCCCGCACCTTCACCCAGCAGCAGCAGCTGAAGAACTTCTTCGGTTTCCCCGACACACTCGACATCGACCGGTACGAGATCGACGGGCAGCTGCAGGACTACATCGTCGCTGCTCGCGAGCTCTCGCCGCAGTCCCTGACCGGCAACCAGACGGACTGGATCAACCGGCACACCGTCTACACACACGGGAACGGCTTCGTTGCAGCTCCTGCCAACAGGGTCAACGCAGCTGTGCAGGATCCGACCGCCGAGGGTGCCAACAGCAACAGCGGCTACCCGATCTACACGGTCAGCGATATCGCGTCGCAGGATTCCCAGCAGGTCATTCCGGTCGATCAGCCCCGTATCTACTACGGCGAAGTCATCGCCGCAGCGGATCCGGACTACGCGATCGTCGGCGCTACCGGTACCGGGGACCGCGAGTACGACACCGACGAATCCAACTACACATACACCGGTTCGGGTGGCGTCTCGGTGGGCAATTGGTTCAACCGCCTGGCGTTCGCTGCGAAATACGCAGAGCGAAACATTCTCTTCTCCGGAGCTATCGGCGACGACTCGAAGATTCTGTTCGATCGCGATCCTCGTGATCGAGTGCAGAAGGTTGCGCCGTGGTTGACCACCGATACCGATTCGTACCCGGCGGTCGTGGACGGCAAGATCGTCTGGATCGTCGACGGCTACACGACGTTGAAGGACTACCCGTACGCTCAGCGGGCATCGCTGGACGGTCTGACCGTGGACAGCGTGGAGTCGACGACAGGTCGGCCACTTCCACGCGACGAGGTCTCGTACATCCGAAATTCCGTCAAGGCGACGGTCGACGCGTACGACGGCACCGTGACGCTGTACCAGGTCGATGACACCGATCCCGTGTTGAAAGCATGGATGGGCGTGTTTCCGAATTCGGTCCAGCCCGAGTCCGCGATCACGGACGAGCTCCGTTCGCACTTCCGCTACCCGGAGGACTTGTTCAAGGTTCAGCGAGAAATGCTGGCGAAGTACCACGTGGACAACCCCAACGAGTTCTTCACCAACAACGCGTTCTGGTCCGTACCGAGTGATCCGACCAGCAACAGCGGTGCCGGCAGTGATTTGAATCAGCCGCCCTACTACGTCCTGGTCGGCGATCCTGAGACCGGAGAGCCGTCGTTCCGGCTGACCAGCGCCATGGTCGGGTTCAACCGAGAATTGCTGGCTTCGTACATCTCGGTGCGGTCCGATCCCGACGACTACGGCAAGTTCACGGTTCTGCAATTGCCGACGCAGACGCAGACCCAGGGCCCGCAGCAGGCGCAGAACTCGATGACCTCCGACGCGCGGGTGGCATCGGACAGAACGCTGCTCGAGCAGTCGAACGAACTGCAGTACGGCAACTTGCTGACGCTCCCGATTGCAGACGGCGGAATCCTGTACGTGGAACCGCTGTACACCTCTCGGAAGAATGCTTCGACCTCGACGTTCCCGCAGTTGACGAAGGTTCTGGTCAGCTACCGGGAGCCGGGGGCGGAAGGTGGCGTCCGCGTCGGGTACGCGCCCAGGTTGTCCGAGGCGCTCGATCAGGTGTTCGGAGCGGGAACAGGCGCGGCTGCCACTGCTCCTGGTGGTGCTCCCGAGGATCCACAACCGGCCGAATCGGGAGGTACCTCGGGCGCTGAGGCCACAACGCCGGCTTCCCCGAATCCGGCTCCGTCCACCGGCGGCTCGGCAACACGGGACGCTGCGGTCACAGGGTTGAATGCCGCGCTCGAAGCCGTGCGCACTGCACAGCAGAGCGGAGATCTCGCAGAGCTCGGCACCGCGCTCGAAAATCTGCAGACCGCCGTCGACACGTACAACGGGGCCGGCAACTGATCGGTTCGGGTCAGGTCTGCTGACCCGAACCCGTTGATACGAGCGAAAGGGCCGCCTCACCGAATGGTGAGGCGGCCCTTTCGTCGTTCGTCACCTGGCTCGTGCGCGCGGCGCAGCGGCAAGGTGAGAGGCAGTTCTACGAACTGCCGGGTGATCAGCGTCCGATGGGCGCGAGCACCGGGGCGTTGGCAGCAACGAGGTGCTGGAACTGCGTGCTCAGGCCGTACTGGTCGGCGAGCTTGGACGCTGCGTCGAACGCGCCCTGTGCAGCCTGCGTGGCCGCTGCGGCCTCGGGAGCCACGGCCGGTGCCGGTGCCGGTGCCGGCTGCGGTGCCGGTGCGGGAGCTGCCTCGGGCGCGGGAGTGGAGGCACCGGTGCTCAGCTGCTTTCCGCACGTGGGCCATGCGCCCGGTCCCTGAGTCTGCAGGGTGTTCTCCGCTACGCGGATCTGCTCGGCCTTGGATGCGTTGGCCGGTGACCCGGTTCCACCGTTGGCCGTCCAGGTGCTCTGCGAGAATTGCAGGCCACCGTAGTAGCCGTTTCCGGTGTTGATGCTCCAGTTGCCGCCGCTTTCGCACTGTGCGACCGCGTCCCAGTTGTTCGGGGCTGCGTTGGCGGTTCCGGCAGAGACGCCGAGGGGGATGGCTACGGCGGCACCGGCGACAACGGCAAATCCGAGTGCGCGCTTACCGAAATTGTTCTGAGTGGTCATGCGGGGTGAATCCTCTCCGCGCTCGACTGGCGCGACTGGCCTGCAATCACCTCGCCGGGAATATCTGACGTTCGTGACCAGGCACTTCGTATCGTCGCGGCTCTGCCCCCGTACGTATTGGGGACCACACCCGCGGGGCAGAGCGAAGGAAGCGGCGGGGTGGTGCAGGCCCAGCGGTTTAGGGCCGTCCGTGAAGGTAGTCGAGGATCTGCTCACCGTCACTGAGCCGGAATGGGATGACTGGTGTCCACATGCTGGGATGAAAGGGGGTATCTTTGCAGCTCAGACGCGCTCGTGGCGCTATTGTTTCTACTTCGTAACCCGAACGTTATGTGACTCGAAACACGTACCAAAAGAGACGCGGAGCACTATTTCGAGCCGCCTTCGGCGTGATATCTGCGCGTCGCGATGCGCTCGTTCGGGTGCGCACGACCGCAGAGAAGTCACGTGATTTGCATTGGCTGTACGCACGGTAGTAACTTCGTAGTTGCAACGCGGGGTGGAGCAGCTCGGTAGCTCGCTGGGCTCATAACCCAGAGGTCGCAGGTTCAAATCCTGTCCCCGCTACCACTGAAGAAGACCCAGGACGAATGTCCTGGGTCTTTTTTCCGTTCCCATGTGTGCATGAACGGCCGCTCTGACGAAGGGCGAACGCGATACCGCCGAAAGGACGACTCGTATGATTCTTCCCGCCGTTCGGGACCCTCGCCTCATCACCGTGCAGCGCGGCGGACTTCTGTCAGACGACGACCACCGGAGCCTCGCGCTCTGGGCGGCCGAGTGTGCGGAACACGTTCTCCCTTTGTTCGAGACGGTCGAACCCGCCGATTGCCGACCGCGCGAGGCGATCGAGGCCACCCGCGCGTGGGTGCGCGGCGAACTCGCGATGATGGCCACCCGCGCCCTGGGCGGCCACGCCATGGGAGCGGCACGACCGCTGGACGGTTGCTCTCGCTTCGCCGCATACGCCGCGGGCCAGGCGGCCTGCGTGGCTCACGTACCCGAACACGACCTCGGAGCGGCCGCCTACGCTATCAAGGCAGCTCGGGCGGCGGCACCTGCCGGCCGGGAGATGAGTGCAGGTAGGGAAGAGCTCGAGTGGCAGCGCGACCGGCTTCCGAACAGCGTGCGGCAGCTGGTGCTGGAGGACCAGAGGAGAAGAAACAGTATCTGTTGGTCCGTGTTCGACTGATCCCGCTACGTCACCGACACCGTGAAGAAGTCACGAGGCACGATTGCCGCGCGCACATCTTCCGGGGTCAGCGGTGACGCAGGTATCAGGGAGGCGTCGGGCAGGAACCGGATGGTGGTGCCGGTGTGCTCGGTCGGTTCGGTCGCCGCCAGCTCGGTCACGGGGACTCCGTGCTCGTATCGTCCGGTCCATGCACCATCGACCCGCCGGTTGGTGTGTTCGAGCATCTCGGACAGTGCCGCGACGGTGGACATCCCGCGTCTGGCATGGCCGTCGTCGAGCAGAACGGGTCGAGTTTCGTCGAAGAAGCGCACATCTTTCGTGCTGACGACAGGCTTTCGTACCGCAACGCCGTCGTCGAGTCTGGTGTCGGTGCCTCGACCGGTGTCGGAGACCTCGATCGTCCCGTCCGAGTGCACAGTCACGGTTGCGTCACCACCGCCCTGGTGTTCGGCTTCGTCCGCCGCGTAGGCGAGTACCTCGAGCACGAGGTGCAGGACTCCGCCGGGCGCGTATTCGCCGGGTCGGGACCTGATGTGCGACAGATGATCCAGATCGACGTCCACCGACCAGTCGTGTGTCGTCGTGGTCCAGGTGTGACGACTGGACATCGGGGTTCAGTCCGAGACCTGCTCGCGGGCATCGTCGCTGGTGACTGTTTCGGAATGGGCGGTGTCTTCTGTGTCTTCTGCGTCGTCGTCGGCGGCATCGGCGGTGAGATCGACCGTGTCCACACCCTCGAGCGCCGTCAACTCCTGCTCCGCCTCCGCGATGAAGCCCTTCGCGTTCTCTTCGATCTTCTTGACCCACTCGGCCATGACGGTCACACCCTTCGCTCGATCGTGTACCACCGGTCTACCAGACTTCTTCCCCCTAGGATCCACGGTGTGCGAACACGAACCTCGCGTCTCGATCTCGACGAACCGGTCGTCACCGATCTCGATGCGCTGTACGCGATCTGCAGCGACCCGCAGTCGTGGACCCACTTTTCGAGCCTGCGGCACACCGATCCCAGCGTGACCGAACGAATGTTGCAGGGCTGGTCGGAGCTGTGGCGGCGGGATGGATTGGCCACGTGGATCATTCGTGAGCGCGGCAGCCGCACGGTCGGTGGCTACGGCGGGTGCTCGAAGCGGCAGAACTCGTTCTGGAATCTCGGCTATCGCCTCCATCCCGACGCACAGGGCAAAGGGTATGCCGCGGAGATGTGTGAGATCGCAGTCGAGTGCGCGCATCGAACCGAGCCCGACTTGCCGATCGTGGCGTACCTGCTCGAACACAACGTCGCGTCGGCCCGGGTGGCCGAACGCGCGGGCCTGGAGTTGATCACCCGTGGACCCGACGTCGGCAATCCCGACGCCGACGCAGTTCGCCTGGTGTACGCAGACCGCTCCTTGACGGCAGATCAGGTGGACGTGGTTCTGTCGGCCTGACCGCGGCAGGTGGTCACCTCCTCGAGCCGACGTCGGAGCAGGCGCTTCTCCGGTGCGGTTCGGGCGACATCCGACGCTCGGCGACACTCGATCGCCGCCTCCTCGAACCTTCCGAGTCGTTGCAGCAGATCGGCTCTCGCCATGGGATAGGGATGATAACGACGCAACGACGCCTCGCCGGCAAGCCGGTCCAGCTCTCGAAGGCCGGGTCCGGGGCCGTCGCGCATCGCCAGAGCAACAGCCCTGTTCAGTGCGACGATTGCACTCGGTGTCCGAGTCATGAGGACGTCGTACAGCGCAACGATCTGGGGCCAGTCCGTGCTGTCGGCGTCCGGTGACTCGTCGTGCAGTGCAGCGATGGCGGCCTGCACGGCGTAGGGACCGCCCCGGCCGCCGCCGAGGGCCTCGAGCACGAGTTCCTTACCCTCGGCGATCGACTCTGCGTTCCAGAGTCGACGGTCTTGATCTGCCAACAGCACGATCTCACCGTCCGGTCCGATTCGAGCGTCGCGTCTGGCGTCGACCAGCAACATCAGCGCCAGCAGACCGGTCACCTCGGGCTCCGCAGGCAAGGCGGCGTGCAGGAGTCGGCCCATCCCGAGTGCCTCGTCGGTGAGGCCGATTCGTCCGACGTGATCACCCGACGTCGCCGAATAGCCCTCGGTGAAGATCGAATAGACCACCTCGAGCACCATCGGCACCCTGCCTGCCAGCTCGTCCGGGCCTGGGAGGCGAAAGGGGATCCGTGCGGCCCGAATCTTGTTCTTGGCTCGAACAATTCGCTGCGCTGCCGTGGCCGGAGGGATGAGCAGCGCCCGGGCCACCTCGCCGGTGGTGAGACCGGCCAGGCATCGAAGAGTCAGTGCGAGCCGGTCACCGGCAGCGAGGGCCGGATGCGCGCAGGTGAAGAACAACTGCAGTCGGTCGTCGGGCAGAGCATCGTCGAGCGAATTCAGGCGGCTCGGTTCCCTGCGATCCGTATCCGCTTGCAGCACTCCGACTTTCGCGGCCAGGCTCTGGTCGCGGCGCAGGCGATCGACCGCCTTCCTGCGGGCAGTGGTGAGCAACCAGGCACCAGGCCTGACCGGGACGCCATCGACCGGCCAGTGCTTCAGGGCCGATTCGATGGCGTCCGAGGTCACTTCTTCTGCGAGGTCGAGGTCGCGATACCGCTGCACCAGCGAGGCGAGCAGAATCGAGCGCTCGGCTCGGAAGACCGATTCGAGCGCCCGATGAACCCCGGGATCGTTCACCGAAGAAGCCTGCGTGTCGGGACTGCGACGGTCAGAATTCTGCAAGGGGTCGCACGATCACCGCGCCGCCGTCCTTGGAGCCCGGGCATCGGGCCGCCCACTCGAGTGCAGCGTCCAGGTCGGGAACGTCGATCACGTCGTAGCCGCCGAGTACCTCGTGAGATTCGGCATACGGTCCGTCGGTCACGGTGCGTTCTCCGGTGGCGGCGTCGACGCGCACAGCCGTGGCTGTCGTGAGGTCGGCCATCGCGTGACCGGAGACGTGAACGCCCGCCTCCTTCATCTCTTTCTCGTAGGTCATCCAGTCCTCGACACTGCTGCAGCCCGGTGCTGCGCCGGGCGCGGTGTCGGCGTTGATCAAAAGGATGTACTTCATGGTGCGCTCCTGGGTTCGGTACCTCGTTGTCGCGGCGCGAGTCGCCGTACACGATGACGACGTTCGGCCGACCACGATATCGACACCGGTCCCGGAATTTTTTTTCTCACGTACGAAAAACGGCATCGGACTCGAGGTCCGATGCCGTTTCGCAGCTACTTTCGGCTCGACGACGAGCCAGGTGTCACTTCAGTTCTGCAGACGACTTTCCGAGTACACGACGAGCAACGATCAGCTGCTGAATCTGCTGCGTTCCCTCGAAGATGTCGAGAATCTTGGAGTCGCGGCTCCACTTCTCGAGCAGCGGGCGCTCGGAGTAGCCGTACGTGCCGGCCAGTTCCACTGCCTTGAGGGTGATGTCGACCGCCGAGCGACCCGCCTTGGCCTTGGACATCGAGGCCTGCAGGGAGTTCGGCTCCTTGTTGTCGGCCATCCATGCCGCACGCAGTGCGAGCAGATGAGCTGCCTCCCAGTCCGCTTCGAGGCGCAGGAACTCCGCGGCCGCCGCGTGCTGGTTGTAGGCGGGTGTCTCGTACGAGATCTCGACTCCGGCGTCCACCAGGATGGACCGCAGCTCTTCGAGTGCTGCCCGTGCCACGCCGATTGCCATGCCTGCCACCAGTGGGCGGGTGTTGTCGAAGGTCTGCATGACGCCGGCGAACCCTTTTTCGACGTTCACCTCGGCGGTGCCGAGCAGGTTGTCCTTCGGGATGCGGCAATCCTCGAGCAGCAGGGCTGCGGTGTCGGAGGCCTTAATGCCCAGCTTGTGTTCGAGGCGGGCAACCGACAGGCCCGGAGCGTCACGCGGGACGACGAACGACTTGATGGCCGCGCGGCCGAGAGACTTGTCGACCGTTGCCCATACGACGACGTGGGTGGAACGCTCACCGGCGGTGACGTAGATCTTCTCGCCGTTGAGTACCCACTCGTCGCCGTCGAGGACAGCGGTGGTGGTCACGGCTGCGGAGTCCGAGCCGAAGCTGGGCTCGGTGATGGCCATCGAAGCCCACACCTTGCCGAAGCGCTCGAGCTGCTCGTCGGTGGACACCGCCGCGATGGCCGAGTTGCCGAGTCCCTGGTAGGGGATCGACAGCGTCAGGCCGACATCGCCCCAGCAGGTCTCGATCACGTTCACCAGAGCGGACATGTTGCCGCCGTTGGCGTTCGCGGTCTTGCTGGGCTTGGCCGACTCGCTGTCCTTCTCGCGGCCACCGGCGGCTCCGCCGATTTCCCCGCCGGCGTCGGACATGCCTTCGACCATCGAGGCCATGGTGTCGAGCTCGACCGGATACTCGTGCTCGGCGAGGTCGTACTTGCGGGAAATCGGGCGGAAGATCTCGGCAGCGACCTGGTGAGCCTGATTCGCCTGCGCCCGAAGCTTCTTGGGAAGTTCAAGATTGATCATCGTGTATGTCCTTGGGTGAGTGCCATGGAATTCGGGGCGGCGAGTTAGATGAGAACGATGCCCTCGGCGACGCCGACGGACCGCAGATCGCGGTACCAACGCTCGACCGGGTGCTCCTTGGTGAAGCCGTGACCGCCGAGCAGCTGCACGCCGTCGGAACCGATCTGCATGCCCTTCTCGGAGGCGAGCCGACGCGCGAGCGCCGATTCACGAGCGAACGACAGTCCCTGCTCGGCCCGCGAAGCGCCGCGCAGCGTGACCAACCGCATGCCGTCGAGTTCGATGGCGATGTTGGCGACCATGAAGGCCACGGCCTGGCGGTTGCTGATCGGCTCACCGAAGGCGACACGATCGTTGACGTACGGAACGACGTAGTCCAGTACGGCCTGGCTCGTACCGACGGCCAGCGATGCCCAGCCGAGGCGCGCGAGACCGATGGCAGCGCTGTACTCGGCGGCCCGCTGGTCTGCGTCACCGTCACCGAGCAGTGCCGACTCGGGAACTGCGACGTCGGTCAGGATCAGGCGACCGAGGCCGGCTGCGCGCAGGCCCATGCTCGGGTCGGCTTCGACGACGAGGCCCTTGGAGTCGGACTCGACGATGAAGAATGCCGGACGGCCTTCGAGTTCTGCGGCGATGACGAACAGCTCGGAGCTGCCGGCAGCAGGCACGAGGCTCTTGACTCCGTTGAGCTTGTAGCCGCTGGGAGAGCGAACGGCCTTGGTCTGCAACGCGTACGGATCGAGCAGTGCGCGCGGCTCGTTGACGACCACTGCTGCATTGGGCACCTTCTCGCCGACGAATGCCGGGAGGTAGGTCTTCTGCTGTGCGTCGGTGCCCCACTGGGTCAGAGCCACGGCGACGCCGCTGGGCGCGAGGATGGGCAATGCCAGGCCCATGTCGCCGTGGGCCAGTGCCTCGGCGACGAGGGAGTTGGTGACCGCGCCACGCTCGCTGGCGGCACCGTCGAGTTCCTCGGGAACGTTGATGAGCGTGATGCCGAGCTCGGCGGAGCGACGAACCAGATCCTCGGGTGACGAGGCACTGTGATCTGCGTCGAAGGCGGCCGGGCGGAGGATCTCCTCGGCGAACTCCTTGACCGTCTCGACGATCATGCGCTGTTCGTCGTCGGGCGTCAGGTCGAAGTAGCTCAGGTTCTTGGCGGCACCGTCTTCGAGACGCTTGGGCTTGCCGCCGCCGGTGACCTTGGCGAACGTGCGATTGGCAGCGCCGAGGGTCTTGAACCCGGTCTTGGTGCTCTCGTACGTCACCCGGTCGATGGTCTGGCGGAGGTTGTACTTCTCCGCCAGTTCCGATCCGGTGATGGCGGTCAGAACGCGCATGGCGGTTCCGATGGCATCTCTCTTGAACGGGTTGAGGCCAACCGCAGAAGTATCGCGGGGCACCTTCGGGGCCTTCGCGTCGACCACACTGTCTTGCTTGCTCATGATCACCAGTTCCTCGGCGTCGGTCACGGACTTCACAGATCTTACTCCCGAGTAAGTTAGCTGTCTACTGTCGAGTAAGTACCGGTGGTCTCGACATCCGCGCGACATTTCGTATCACCCGTCGTATCGGTGTGACAGGCTGTTCGCGTGCATCCGATCGCTCAGGTCTTCGCCGCCGTCGCCGCGGCCCTTCACGTCGTCATCTTCGTCATGGAAAGCGTGGTGTGGTCCAGGCCCGCGGTGTGGGGGCGCTTCGGCGTCGCGAGTCAGCACGACGCCGACGTCGTGAAACCGATGGCCTTCAATCAGGGCTTCTACAACCTGTTTCTCGCCATCGGCATCGTGGTCGGGCTGATCGTGGGCGGATCTGCAGGCCACGCCATCGTCTACTTCGCCTGCGCCAGCATCGTCGGCGCTGCGCTCGTTCTGGCCACCGGCGGCACGAAGTATTTCCGAGCTGCGTTCGTCCAGGGCATCACGCCGCTGATCGCGCTGATTCTGGCGGCAGTTCTCTAGGCGAGATTTTTCGCGCTGGGGGACAGGTGCGCGAGGACCTCGTGGTGCAATAGGCCGTTGGTGGCCACTGCGCTGCCACCGTGCGGGCCTGCGCTGCCGTCGAGTGCGGTGAAGTCGCCCCCGGCCTCGCGCACGAGGACATCGAGTGCGGCCAGGTCCCACAGCGAGACCTCGGGCTCGGCGGCGATGTCGACTGCCCCTTCGGCCACGAGGCAGTACGAGAAGAAGTCGCCGTAGCCGCGCACCCGCCACACGGCGTCGGTCAGATCGAGGAACCGATCCCTGATGCCCAATTCGGACCACCCGGACAGGCTGGAGAAACTCAGACTCGACGACGCCAGCGAATCGACCTTCGAGACCTCGATCCGGCGCGGGGTGCCCATGTCCGATGCCGTCCAGGCACCCAGATCGAGTGCGGCCCACCAGCGTCGGTTCAAGGCAGGTGCGCTGACGACTCCGACCCGGGGTACGCCGTCGTCGAGCAGGGCGATCAAGGTGGCCCACACCGGTACGCCGCGGACGAAGTTCTTGGTGCCGTCGATGGGATCGACGACCCACTGGCGTCCGCGCAACGTCGCCGTGCCGCCGAACTCCTCGCCCAGCAACGCGTCGGCGGGGCGGTGCGATCCGAGAGAGCTGCGGATCGTCGTCTCGACGGCCAGATCCGCGTCGGACACCGGTGTCAGATCCGGCTTGGAATCCACCGAGAGGTCCATGGCGAGAAATCGTCGGCGAGTGATGGCGTCGGCCTCGTCGGCGAGTCGAAGGGCGAGAGAAAGATCCTCGGAGTAGTCGGTCACCGCGTAAGACTAACGACGGGTACGGCCGACTGTGCCTGCCGATACTCGGGGGCGGTCGGGCGTGGGTTCGCGTGCCGGTAACCTTGACTCTCGTGCATCCCGACGTTTCTGCAGACCTGGCCGAGCTCGACACCACTCTGTCCACCGTCGAGTCGGTTCTCGACGTCGAGGAACTGCGGCGACGCATCGATGAACTCGAGCACCAGGCCGCGTCGCCGGACCTGTGGAACGACCAGGAACATGCGCAGCAGGTGACCAGTCAACTGTCTCATGCGCAGGCCGAACTTCGCCGCGTCGAAGAGCTCCGCCAGCGCCTCGAGGACATGCCGGTGCTGTACGAGCTCGCCGAGGGTGAAGAGGGTGAGGCAGCCGCGTCGGCCACTGCCGATGCGGACGCCGAACGCGCGTCGCTCCGGGAGGACATCGCAGCCATGGAAGTGCGGACCCTGCTGTCCGGCGAGTACGACGCCCGTGACGCTCTCGTGAATATTCGGTCCGGTGCCGGCGGAATCGACGCCGCCGACTGGGCGGAGATGCTCATGCGCATGTACATCCGCTGGGCCGAGAAGCACGGCTACGGCGTCGAGGTCTACGACACGTCCTACGCCGAAGAGGCCGGCATCAAGAGTGCGACGTTCGCGGTCAAGGCTCCGTACACCTACGGCACGCTGTCGGTCGAGCAAGGTACGCACCGGCTGGTCCGCATCAGCCCGTTCGACAACCAGGGTCGCCGGCAGACTTCGTTCGCCGAGGTCGAGGTTCTCCCGGTCGTCGAGACCACCGATCACATCGAGATCCCCGAGAACGACATTCGTGTGGATGTCTACCGCTCGTCCGGTCCGGGTGGCCAGTCCGTGAACACCACCGACTCCGCTGTCCGACTGACACACATTCCGACCGGCATCGTGGTGACCTGCCAGAACGAGAAGTCGCAGCTGCAGAACAAGGTCTCGGCCATGCGAGTGCTGCAGGCCAAGCTGCTCGAGGTCAAGCGCAAGGAAGAGCGCGCCGAGATGGACGCGCTCAAGGGTGACGGCGGTAGCTCCTGGGGCAACCAGATGCGCTCGTACGTGTTGCACCCTTACCAGATGGTCAAGGATTTGCGTACCGAGTACGAGGTCAACAATCCGTCTACTGTTCTCGACGGAGACATCGATGGATTCCTTGAGTCGGGAATCCGCTGGCGAATGCGAGGGGAGCAGTAGATGACCGGTCATTGCGCAGGTTTCACTCCATCGATCCGATGACGACCTGGCTCAACGTGACGCCCGAGGTCAAGCTCAACGGCCTCGGAATCGTGATGTACATCCTCGGGGGGTTGCTGGCCGCGCGATTCGTCACCTGGACCGGGTCTCGGATCACTTCCCGAATCGACGACAACTACAAGCACAGCGACGCCCTCGTCCGTTCCGAAGCCGCCAAACATCGCCATGCTCTGGCTCAGGTCATCACCTGGGTCGCGGTCACACTCATCTACATCCTGGTCACCATCGAGGTGTTGCGCCGCTTCGGCTTCGGCGTCGGCGGGCTCGTGGCACCGGCAACGGTCCTCGGTGCGGCTCTCGGCTTCGGAGCTCAGCGCGTCGTGCAGGACATTCTCGCCGGGTTCTTCATCATCACCGAGCGACAGTACGGATTCGGTGACGTAGTGCAGATTGCCGTCCTCGGTTCCGCAGAGGACGCCGCGGGGACTGTCGAGGACGTGACATTGCGGGTGACTCGGGTACGCAGTGTCGACGGCGAGGTCATCACTGTTCCGAACGGTCAGATCGTCAAAGCGATCAACCTCTCCAAGGACTGGGCACGCGCGGTCGTCGACGTTCCGGTGCCCAGTACCGCCGATCTCACTCAGGTCAACGCTTTGCTCCGCGCGGTCGGCCGGGATGCGTTCGCCGATTCTCGATTGCGTCCACTACTGCTCGACGAACCGACGGTGATGGGTGTGGAGAGCATCGAAGTGGGGCAGGTCAATGTCCGTCTCGTGGCGCGAACGTTGCCGGGAAAGCAGTTCCAGGTCGGTCGCGAGATCCGGGTCCGAGTGGCCGCTGCTCTGCAGCCCGAGGGCATCAGTGTCGCCCCCGACATCAGTACCGCAGGCGTTGCACCGGAATCCACAGGACCCGTCCGGGTGGTGGACAAGAAGTGAGCACTCCGAATATCGAAACCGAGCATCCGAAACCGCAGTGGCGACAGTGGCGCATCCCCACCAAGATCGGTGGCCGGGTCCGTACGTCCACGGTGGCGTTCGGCATCTGTTTCGTACTGACAGGCTTGTTGTACGGCCAGGTCAGCGCCGAGGTCGATGCGCAGAACCGAGAAGCCGTTCAGGGGCCGACGGCAGTCGACCCCGCCGAACTGACGCCGTACACCGAGCCGCAGACGACCCAGCCGAGCAGCTCGGTCACGTCCACCACAGCGCCGACGCCTACCGCAACCACCGAACCGGAGCAATCCGGAGGCGTCGTCGACGGCACCGGACAGCAGCCGACGACCACCGCACCGGCGGCGACGACCACACCTTTCGGCCTGCCGCTTCCGCCGGGGATTCAGTCGCTGATACCCACCCAGCCTGCGCCGACATCGGCGCGCTGAGTCGGCCTTTACCGACTCTCGGGACTCGCCGCGGTGCCCACGAGGTTCCGGCGGTTACCGACGGGTAGGGACTACACTGGCGACCCGTGATCAGCACCTCGAATGTGTCCAAGTCCTACAAGACCTCCACCAGGCCCGCCCTGGACAAAGTGACGGTCTCCATCGACAAGGGTGAGTTCGTGTTCCTGATCGGCCCGTCCGGTTCGGGCAAGTCGACGTTCATGCGGCTGCTCCTCAAGGAGGAGACGCCTACCTCCGGCGACATTCACGTCGCCGATTTCCATGTCAACCGGCTGGCCGCGCGACGCGTCCCGCGGCTGCGTCAGAGCATGGGCTGCGTGTTCCAGGACTTCCGCCTGCTTCAGCAGAAGACCGTGGTGGAGAACGTGGCGTTCGCGCTCGAGGTGATCGGTAAGCCTCGTTCGATGATCAAGCGGACCGTCCCGGAAGTTCTCGAGCTCGTGGGACTCGGCGGCAAGTCCGATCGTCTGCCGAACGAGCTGTCCGGTGGCGAGCAGCAGCGAGTGGCCATCGCTCGGGCCTTCGTCAATCGCCCACTGGTTCTGCTCGCGGACGAGCCGACCGGCAACCTCGATCCGGACACCAGCCAAGACATCATGCTGTTGCTCGAGCGCATCAACCGCACGGGAACCACGGTGCTGATGGCCACTCACGACAACCACATCGTCGACTCGATGCGCCGTCGCGTGGTCGAACTCGACAATGGGCGAGTCGTTCGTGACGAGGCCCGCGGGGTCTACGGCGTCGGTCGCTGACGCCGCCGCAGATTCAGGACCGCACAGACTTCACGACCGAACGAACCGAAGGGCTCGGATTCCGCGATGCGCGCAAGTTTCATCTTCAGCGAGGTCTTCACCGGCCTTCGCCGCAACATCACCATGACGATCGCCATGATCTTGACGACCGCGATTTCCCTCGGCCTGTTCGGCGGCGGACTTCTCGTGGTGCAGATGGCGGGAAAAACCCAGCAGATCTTCCTCGATCGGGTCGAGGTGCAGATCTTCCTCACCGACGACATCTCCGCGACCGATCCCGACTGCGCCCAGGAGACCTGCGCCACCCTGCGCTCGGATCTCGACAACACCCCGTCGGTGGTGTCGGTGCAGTACCTCAACCGTGAGGACGCGGTGAAGGACGCCACCGAGCGCGTGTTCAAGGATCAGCCGGAATTGGCCGAGCTGGTCAGTGCCGACAGCTTTCCCGCGTCGTTCAAGGTGCGTCTGAGTGATCCCGAACGGTTCGGGGTGATCAACGACAACTTCGAGAATCGACCGGGTGTGCAGAGCGTGCTCAATCAGCGCGACCTGGTCGAGCGCCTGTTCAGTGTGCTCAACGGGGTGCGCAACGCTGCCTTCGCCATTGCCACGGTGCAGGCCATCGCCGCAATCCTGTTGATCGCCAACATGGTTCAGATTGCCGCGTTCACCAGGCGAACCGAGGTGGGAATCATGCGCTTGGTCGGTGCCACTCGTTGGTATACCCAGCTGCCCTTCTTGCTCGAGGCGGTGGTGGCGGCATTGATCGGCTCGGCGCTGGCCATCGCGGGCCTGTTCACCGCCAAGAACATGTTCATCGACGACGTGCTCTCGGATGTGTATCAAGCCAACATTCTGGCCCGGATATCGAACAGTGACGTGCTGCTCGTCTCGCCGTTCCTCGCTCTGGTCGGAGTCGGAATGGCCGCGGTGACGGCGTACATCACGTTGCGCCTGTACGTGCGCGAATAAATCCGCTTGCCGTTCGGTTCTATGCTGGAGCGGTTGCCCGTGGAACCGCTCCACGCGGCGAACGCTCGAGAAAGGGCCCTGCAGTGAGAGAGAAGGGCCGCAAGGCCATCGCGACCAATCGCAAGGCGCGGCACAACTACTCCATACTCGACGTCGTCGAGGCCGGAGTTGCCCTCGTCGGAACCGAGGTCAAGAGTCTGCGTGACGGCAAGGCCTCGCTGGTCGACGCCTTCGCGACCGTCGACGACGGTGAGATCTGGCTACGCGGACTGCACATCGCCGAGTACACGCTCGGCAGCTGGACCAACCACGCGCCGCGGCGAAACCGCAAACTGCTCCTTCACCGTCGCGAGATCGACCGCCTCGCAGGCAAGGTGAAAGAGGGAAACCTGACGTTGGTGCCGTTGTCGATGTACTTCTCCGACGGCAAGGTCAAGGTCGAGCTGGCACTGGCCAAGGGTAAGCAGGATTACGACAAGAGGCAGTCGCTGGCCAAGCGCACCGCCGAACGCGAGGTCACTCGCGAGCTCGGTCGTCGCGTGAAGGGAATGCGCTGACCGCTGTTCTGCTCGCGCTGGTAGCCGCCGTCGGCTACGGGGTGAGCGATTTCGTCGGAGGTGTCGCGTCCCGCCGGGTCGCCGCCCTCCGGGTGGTCATCGTGTCGTACCCCCTGTCACTGGTGATCGTTCTGCTCGTCGCACCGTTCGTCGGCGGCACCATCGAGCTCCCAGCGATGCTCTGGGGGCTGGCCTCGGGTGTCGCAGGTGGCGTCGCGGTGTGGTGGTTCTACCTGGCCCTCGCTGCCGGCCCGATGGCCGTGGTCTCACCGGTCACCGCCGTGCTGGTAGCCGGGATCCCGGTGCTGGTGGGGCTGTCGATGGGTGAGCGTCCCGGCGTCATCGCGTTCGTCGGTATCGCCGTCGCACTGGTGGCCGTGGTGCTGGTGAGCAGGGAATCTCCGGATGAGGTGACCGGCGAGGTGGCCGGTGGACGTGAGATGAAGTTCACCCGAACGGTCGCCTGGTTGACGGTCGGCTCGGGGGTGACGTTCGCGTTCGCCTTCATTTTCCTGCACCGGATCGGGGACGGCAGCGGGCTGTGGCCGCTCGCGGCGTCGCGCGCATCGGCGACCGCGGTGGTCTGGATCGTGGCCCTGGCGTCCGGCCATTTTTCACCTCCGCACGGGAGCGTGCTCAAACTGGCGGCCTTCGTCAGCGTCCTCGACGTCGTCGCCAACGCTGCGATGATCTACGCCTACCAGGATGGTCTGCTCTCTTTGGTGAGTGTGATCGCGTCGCTGTATCCGGCGGCGACGGTACTGCTGGCGATGGTGATGCTCGGCGAGCGAGTCGGCACGTTGCAGAAGATCGGAATGGTATTGGCGCTCGGTGCGATCGCGATGATCGCGCTCTCTGGTTGAACCGCATCGCGCGGGGGTAATGACTCCGGTTATGACAGCTTTCGACGCTTACTCCGACACCCCCGCGCCCGAGAAGTCGCCGCGCGTCCTCGTCACCGGTGCCACGGGATACCTGGGCGGACGGCTGGCCCCGCGACTCCTCGAAGAGGGGTACACGGTCCGCGTGCTGGCGCGCACGCCCGCCAAGCTCGATTCGGTGCCGTGGGCGGCCGATGTCGAGATCGTTCGGGGCGATCTGAGCGATCGGGAATCGTTGAAGGAAGCGCTCAGCGGCGTCGACGTCATGTACTACCTGGTGCACTCCATGGGGACCGCCGGGCACTCGGACTTCGCCGATACCGAACGCGACAGCGCCGAGAACGTCGCGGCCGTGGCGGCGGAATGCGGTGTGGGGCGCATCGTCTATCTCGGCGGCCTGCACCCGCCGACCGGTGAGCTCTCACCACACCTGAAGTCCCGAGCCGAGGTGGGACGAATTCTGATCGACTCGGGGGTGCCGACGATCGTGCTGCAGGCCGGCGTCGTCATCGGATCCGGCTCGGCGTCGTTCGAGATGATTCGGCACCTCACCAATCGGCTTCCGGTGATGACCACACCGCGGTGGGTACACAACCGCATCCAGCCCATCGCCGTGCGCGACGTGTTGCATTACTTGATCGGGGCCGCGAGTGCCCCGATCACCGAATCCAGGACCTTCGACATCGGTGGTCCCGATGTCATGCAGTACGGCGAGATGATGAACATCTACGCCGACGTCGCGGGTCTGCGGCAGCGTCGGATCATCGTTCTGCCGGTTTTGACTCCGCGACTCGCCGGCCACTGGATCGGGCTGGTGACACCCATTCCTCGTGGGCTGGCGATGCCGCTCATCGAATCGCTGCAATACGACGCCGTCGGCCACGAGATGGACATCGACGCCGTCGTACCGCGTCCGGACGGCGGCTTGACCGGCTACCGAGATTCCGTGAGATTGGCGCTACGCAAGATCGACGACGGTGAGGTGGAGACTCGCTGGACCGATGCCACCGGTACCGCGGCCCCCTCGGATCCGCTGCCGTCGGATCCGGCATGGGCAGGCGAGGTCGTCTACACCGACACCCGGGTCGCCCGCAGCGCAGCGAAGTCGACCGCGATCAGGCCCGCGCTCGAACGATTGGCCGACGCCGACGTTCTCACGGGCTGGCATCGCGACGTCACCGGGCCCGACGCATCCGCGTCGGGCACCGAGCACACCACTCGGCTCAAGTCCTCCACTCGACTTCCCGGCGAGGCCTGGCTCGACCTGACGGTCGGGGGAACTGCGAAGCAGCCGACGATCGAGCAGCGGTTGGTGTTCTTCCCGCGCGGTTTGGCCGGTCGCGCCGTCTGGTACGCCTCGTTGCCTGCACGCCTGGTGATGGCGCGTCGGATGCTGCGCACGGTGGTGCAACGAGTCGACGCCGATGCGGCCTGAATTCTGCGGATCGCCGTGTCGGCCGTTAATGGAATGAATGTGTCCGGGCGAGGCGTTACACTGAACAGCCCGGACACGGTGTTCGGGAACATACGGGGCTGAACGGTTTCGACTTTGTATGTTGAGTCAGGGGAAGCGTGTCGGTGCAGGCGAGAGACCACCGTAAGCGTCATCGCAACCTTATAAGCGCCGATTCCAATCAGCGCGACTACGCACTCGCTGCCTAAGTAGCGACTGCGTGTCTGTCAGTCCGGGCTCGCCCTCGGTCCGGGTACTGGCATCAGCTAGAGGGCTCACCGATTCATCCGGCCGCGGGATGATGAGGAACATCAAACAGTGGCTGGGATCGTCATCCTGACTTGTTCGCGAGATCGGGAGATCCAAGTAGAGGCATAGCGGACTGCACACGGAGAAGCCCTGGCAATGCAGCAGAGGACCCGGGTTCGATTCCCGGCAGCTCCACCGACGAAGACCGGGCCGAGAGACACACTCTCGGCCCGGTCTTCTTTCTGTGTCGGCCAGGTCACAATCGACTAGGTCGAAGCCATCCCACCCGAAGCGACCGCGGTGCCGAATAGTGGTCATGAGCAACGAGCCCATCCCAGTTCTGCGGACCGGCAGGCGGGTGCACGCGCCGTCACTGGTCGTGTTGGTCCTCGGCGGCGGTAAAGACGTCAGCCGGGCGCGCAGTCGACCGTGGCACCTGGCCGGTCTGCGAATGTGGCCGTTCACCTGGATGCTTCGGCGCGTGGGACGCGCACACGACATTTCGGTGCAGCAGTTGCAGTACCGGTTCCGGGGCTGGAACGCCCCCGCTGGAAGCCCCGTCGAAGATGCCCGCTGGGCGCTCGATCGCATTCGTGCCGAGCACCCCGACGTTCACGTGGTGGTCGTCGGTCATTCGCTGGGTGGCCGCACCGCCGCTGCCCTGATCGACGACCCTTCGATCGTGGGTGTGGTGGCTCTGGCCCCGTGGTGGCCGGAGGGGGCGGAAGCCGATGCGTTCGGACCGGGCAAGAAGCTGCTCGTGATGCACGGAACTGCCGACAGGTGGACCGATCCGCGAACCTCGCGTCGTGCGACCGAGAGAGCAGCCTCCCGAGGGGCGGACGCCCGCTACCTCAACGTTCCGGGTGGGCACTTCATGCTCCGCAATCCGCGGCTCTGGTCCAGGGCAACGCGCGACCTCGTTCTCGGTATCGCCGCCGATGCGCGGGCCGACTGCATGGGCAGGCAATCGTGACGCGGCGTCGTATCGCGGTGGTCGGGAGCGGCGTCGCCGGCCTGACGGCTGCCTACGCATTGTCGAAGAACTCGTCGGTCACGTTGTACGAGGCGGACTCTCGGCTGGGCGGTCACGCGGACACCCACTACGTGGACGGCCCCGATGGACGGGTAGGCGTCGACACCGGGTTCATCGTGCACAACGACCGGACGTATCCGACTCTGCTGCGCCTGTTCGCCGAGCTCGATGTGCCCACCCAGGATTCGGACATGAGCATGTCCGTGCGCTGCGACGGGTGCGGGCTCGAGTACTCGGGCGGCCAGGGCATGCGCGGGATCCTCGCGCAGCGTACCGCGGTGTTCAAGCCACGATTCGTCTCGATGTTGCTCGATGTCAAGCGTTTTCATCGGCTGGCAACCGAACTGTTGGACAGTGCCGAACCGGTGCAGTCCGAGACGACTCTCGCACAATTTCTCGAAGAGCATTCGTTCTCCGCGTACTTCGAATCCCACTTCATGACGCCGTTGGTGTCGGCGGTGTGGTCGTGCGATCCGGACACTGCTCTCGCCTACCCGGCTCGCTACCTGTTCAGCTTTCTTCGACATCACGGAATGCTCACCGTCACAGGATCTCCCACCTGGCGCACCGTCTCCGGCGGGTCCATCGAGTACGTTCGCCGGGTTGCGGAGCACATCGACGAGGTAATGCTCGATACCCCGGTGCGCGCGGTGTACAGGTCCGAGGACTCCGTGCAGATCCGCGACGGCCACGACCGCCTGCGCACGTTCGACGCGGCCGTGATCGCGGTGCACCCCGGTGCCGCGCTGAAGATGCTCGCCGAACCGACGGCGCTCGAGCACAGCATCCTGGGAGCGATGCCGTACTCCACCAATCACACGCAACTGCACACGGACTCGTCGGTGTTGCCGAAGAACACCAGGGCGCGTGCATCGTGGAACTACCACCTCCCGTCGTGCGCGGCCAGGCCCGACCGGGTGCTGGTCAGCTACGACCTGACCAGGTTGCAGCGCCTGGACGAAACCGATCGCAGAATGCTGGTCACCCTCGGTGGAGCGGACCGCATCGACCCGAATGCGGTACTCGACGAGATGACCTACGAACACCCTCAGTACACCCCTGAATCGGTTGCAGCGCAGCGGCGACTTCCTGAATTGGATACCGACACAGTGGCATTCGCTGGTGCCTACCATGGCTGGGGATTTCACGAGGACGGTGCGTTGTCGGGAGCGCGCGCCGCACAACGGGTGGGGGCCACGTGGCTCTGACATCGGTTCTGCCGACCACCCGCGCACACGGGGCGGCTTTGTATCGCACTCGGATCGATCACGTGCGACGCGCGCCGATTCGAAACACGTTCTCGTACAAGAGTTACAGCTGGTTCGTGGACCTCGATGCACTCCCCGAATTGCCCCGGATGCTGCGACTGCTGGCCTCGTTCGACCCCCGTGACCACCTCGGTGACCCCGACGCCACCATTCGCCAGAACGTCGATGCGTTCCTGGCCGAGAACGGTATCGACCTCGGCGGCGGACGGATCACGATGTTGGCCAGCGCGAGGGTGCTCGGTCATACGTTCAACCCATTGAGTGTGTACTGGTGTCACGATAGCGACGGAGAGCTCCGCTGCGTGGTGGCTGAGGTGCACAACACCTACGGCGAGCGATACCGGTATCTGCTGCACACCGATCATCGCGGCGCGGCTCGCACGACCAAGGAGTTCTACGTCTCGCCGTTCAACGACGTCGACGGCGAATACTCCATGCTGCTACCCGAGCCGGACGCCGCGCTCCGGCTGTCGATCGTCCTCGAGCGGCCCGGTCAGCCTCCGTTCGTGGCGACCGTCGACGGCCGTCGACGCGAGGTGACGACGCGGTCGATTCTTCGTACCGCACTCGAGATCCCGTGTGCGCCGTTACGAGTGGTGGTACAGATCCGCTGGCAGGGCATTCGGCTCTGGGCGCGGGGTCTGAAGATCGTGCAGAAACCTGCCCTTCCCGGGGCACCAAAATTCCAGAAGGAAGGGGCCCACAGATGACAACTGTGTCGAAGGCCGATTCTGTGTCGTACCCGTACGGTGGTTCCGCTGCCGGTCCGCGCCCGTTGGTGGATCCGCGGGTCTGGCCTCAGATCGCCCATGTTCCCGGTGGCATGAAGGTTGCTGCCGCCGCGCCCGTCGCCAATTTCCTCTTCCGTCGTGCGGTCGCGGGATTGCAGGTCCGGGTTGCGATGCCCGACGGCGAGGTGATCGGTGCCGGGTCGGCCGACGCACCGTTGATGACCGTGTATCGGCCACACGACTTCGCCGCACGGGTCGGAGACAGTGGACTCATCGGATTCGGTGAGGCATACATGGCCGGAGACTGGGATGCCGAGGACCTCACCGCTGTGCTCGAGGTCTTCGCTCGGCGAATGGCGTCGCTGATTCCGAAGTCCCTGCAGCGCCTCCGAGGACTCTATATCCCCAAACCTCCACGGAGCGAGCGGAATACGACCAAGAACACCCGATCCAACATCTCACGGCATTACGATCTGTCGAACGACCTCTTCGAGCTCTTCCTCGACGAGACGATGACCTACTCCAGTGCGTTGTTCGCCGCATCGGGAGGCGACGACAGTGAGGAGCTCGCCGACGCTCAGTGCCGAAAGATCGACCGGCTACTCGACCGCGCGGGCGTCGGCGAGGGGACCAGGGTTCTCGAGATCGGCACCGGATGGGGCGAGCTTGCTATCCGTGCGGCCGCTCGTGGCGCGACGGTACGATCGGTGACACTGTCGACCGAACAGCAGGAACTAGCGCGTAAGCGTTGTGCCGCTGCTGGCTACGGCGATCGAATTCAGATCGATCTCCTCGATTATCGTCTGGTCGACGGCGAGTACGACGCGATCGTGTCGGTCGAGATGATCGAGGCCGTCGGGCATCAGTACTGGGCGACGTACTTCGAGACGATCGACGCGCTGCTCGCACCGGGTGGGCGGGTTGCCCTCCAAGCCATCACGATGCCGCACGACCGCATGCTGGCTACCCGCAACACGTACACCTGGGTGCACAAGTACATCTTTCCCGGCGGGTTCCTGCCGTCCGTGCGGGCCATCGAGGAGGTGACCGAACAGCACACCTCGCTTCGGGTTCGCGAGCGTCTGTCCATGGGCGATCACTACGCGCGAACCCTCGCTCAGTGGGACAGGCGTTTCCGTGAATACCGCAGCGAGGCCGAGCAGCTCGGTTTCGACGAGGTGTTCGCGCGAATGTGGCACTTCTACCTGTGCTACTCGGAGGCCGGATTTCGATCCGGGTACCTCGATGTTCAGCAGATCGTGCTCGACCGAAGGGACAACCGATGACCACCTCGACACTTTCCGTGGATCGGACCGATCGCAGTGCCGGTGTCGCACATCGGATTGCCGAGTTGATAGAACCCCTGTTGGGTGGTCCGCTTCCCGTTCGGCTGCAGGCGTGGGACGGATCCGTTGCAGGCGATGCTTCGGCACCGCGAGTGCTGTTGCGGAGCCCGAGCGCCCTTCGTCGATTGTTGTGGAGCCCCGGCGAACTCGGCGCTGCGCAGGCATACGTCACCGGGGAGCTGGACGTCGACGGCGATCTAGCCGCGGCCCTCGATCACGTCTGGGGTGTGGTGCGTGAGCGCCGACTCTCGGCGATACGACCGGGTCCGGCGTCGCTACTGCGGTTGGCGAAACTGGCCAAGGATCTCGGAGTGTTCGGCCGCCCTCTGCCGCCGCCCGTGTCGCAGGCCTCGGTGAAGGGGCGGCTGCACTCGGTGCTCCGTGACCGCGCTGCGATCAGCCACCACTACGACTTGTCGAACGACTTCTACGAATTGGTGCTCGATTCGCACATGGCGTACTCGTCGGCGTACTGGACCTCCGATTCGCCGGACTACACCCTCGACGATGCCCAGCGCGACAAACTCGACCTCGTCTGTCGAAAGGTCGGGCTCGACAAGCGTGCAGGGCAACGCTTTCTCGACGTCGGTTGCGGCTGGGGGTCGCTGAGTCTGCATGCGGCCCAGGAGTACGGAGCGCAGGTCGTCGGAGTGACCATCTCGCGCGAGCAGAAAGCCTTCATCGACAAGCGAATCGCCGACCGAGGACTGCAGGACAAGGTAGAGATCCGAATCCAGGATTATCGCGAAATTCCGGACGGGCCCTTCGACGCGGTGGCGTCCATCGAGATGGGTGAGCACGTGGGGGAGGCCAATTACCCGACCTACACCGCCGCACTGCACACCAACGTCAAGCCGGGTGGACGCGTGCTGATTCAGCAGATGTCGCGAGGAGAGGGTGACAACCCGGGCGGCGGAGCATTCATCGAATCGTTCATCGCGCCGGACATGTACATGCGCCCGGTCGGGCGGACCGTCGCGATGATCGAGGAGGCAGGACTCGAGGTTCGCGACGTCCACGCCCTTCGGGAGCACTACGTGCGGACCGTCGATGTCTGGACGGAGCGCTTCGAGGCGCGCTTCGACGATGTGGTGGCGATGGTCGGGGAAGAGGTCGCTCGCGTGTGGCGGCTGTACCTGATCGGCGGTGGAATGGCCTTCCGGGACAACAGGATGGGCGTCGACCAGATTCTGGCGGTTCGGTCCGAGAACGGACCGTCCGAGATGGAACCGGTGCGACCGGTGTGGGTGTGCCCGCGGTGAACTGGTCCGATTTCCTGACCGTATCGCTGGCGAGCCTCGGCGGTACCGCCCTCCTGATGATCGTCACCGCCCTCATCGGCGCGCGAATCGGACGCCACAACGTCGTGGACGTGACGTGGGGCGGCGGGTTCGTTCTGATCGCGCTGATCTCGGCTGCGACCGGAACAGGTGAAGTGTGGCGTCGAATACTTCTGCTCGTCCTCGTCGGTGTGTGGGGGCTTCGTCTTGCCGTGCACGTCTTTCGACGCTCGCGCGGTCATGGTGAGGATCCGCGCTACACCGAGCTGCTCGCCAAGGCCACCGGCAACGAAACCCTGTATGCCCTGCGCAAGATCTATCTGACGCAGGCCTTTGCCTTGTGGTTCGTATCCCTCCCGGTGCAGGTGTCGGCTGTCGCACACGGATCGGTCGTACCCGTGGTCGTGCTCGGGGTGGCCGTCTGGATTCTCGGATGGACGTTCGAGGCAGTGGGCGACGCTCAGTTGAAGGCCTTCAAGGCCGACGCGTCGAACAAGGGCAAGATCATGGATCGTGGTCTGTGGTCCTGGACGCGGCATCCCAACTACTTCGGTGACTCGGCAGTGTGGTGGGGCTTGTTCCTCGTGGCCGCATCGGCGTGGCCCGGAGTGTTCACCCTCCTGTCGCCCATCGCGATGACGTACTTCCTGGTGTTCGCCACCGGTGCGCGATTGCTCGAGCGCAGCATGGAGAAGCGTCCGGGATATCGTGAATACCAGCAGCGGACCAGCTATTTCCTCCCACGGCCGCCGAAAGGATCCAGCAAGTAGCTCGCGGGTGGGGTAGCGGCGTTAGGGTTGTCGAGGAGTTCGATCCATCGATCGAGTTCGGTTCGACCACAACGAGGAGGCGCATCGTGGCGCACGAGAGAGCTGGAACCACTGCATTGCCGGAGGATCTGGTGGATCTTTCGCAGCTCGTGACCGCGTACTACTCGCGGGTTCCCGACGTGTCGGAACCGAGTCAGCAGGTGGTGTTCGGCACCTCAGGGCATCGAGGGTCCAGTCTGGACTCGGCGTTCAACGAGGCGCACATCGTGGCGACGACGCAGGCGATCGTGGAGTACCGGTCCGCGCAGGGCATCACCGGGCCGCTGTTCATCGGTCGGGACACTCACGCACTGTCCGAACCCGCCTGGACGACGGCGTTGGAAGTGTTGGCGGCCAACGGTGTCGACGTTCTGGTCGACTCGGGCGATCGGTACACGCCAACCCCAGCGGTCAGTCACGCAATTCTTCGGTACAACGAGACCGGCCCGTCGGCGCAGGCCGACGGCATCGTGGTGACTCCGTCGCACAATCCGCCGCGGGACGGCGGATTCAAATACAACCCTCCGCACGGCGGTCCGGCCGACAGCGACGCCACATCGGTCATTGCTGCGCGCGCGAACGAGCTTCTGCGCGATGGTATTTCGGGCATCAAGCGGGTGACCCTCGCACAGGCGTTCGCGGGGAGCGTCTCGCGCTACGACTTCCTCGGCACCTATGTGGACGACCTGCCGAACGTGCTCGATCTCGACGCGATCCGCGCGGGCGGGGTGCGTATCGGAGCAGATCCGTTGGGCGGTGCGAGTGTCGATTACTGGGATGCCATCGCCGAGCGGCACAATCTGGACCTGACCGTGGTGAATCCGTTGGTGGACGGCACATTCCGCTTCATGACTCTTGATACCGACGGCAAGATCAGGATGGATTGCTCCTCGCCGAACGCGATGGCGTCGCTCATCGCTGCCCGCGATCGGTTCGACATCTCGACGGGCAACGATGCCGACTCCGACCGCCACGGCATCGTCACCCCCGACGGTGGCCTGATGAATCCCAACCACTTCCTCGCCGTGGCCATCGACTATCTGTTCACCCACCGACCCGATTGGTCACCCACGGCGGCAGTGGGCAAGACGTTGGTGAGCTCGTCGATGATCGACCGGGTCGTCGCCGGTCTCGGCCGTCGCCTGCTCGAGGTGCCGGTCGGATTCAAGTGGTTCGTTCCGGGTCTGCTCGCCGGTGAGCTCGGGTTCGGCGGCGAGGAGAGCGCCGGTGCGTCGTTCCTCCGACACAACGGCCGAGTGTGGACCACCGACAAGGACGGAATCGTGCTGGCGCTGCTGGCGTCCGAGATCACCGCCGTCACCGGATCCACGCCATCGCAGCGCTACAGCGAGTTCACCTCGAAGTTCGGCAATCCGACGTATGCCCGCGTCGACGCACCTGCCACCCGTGACCAGAAGGCCGTTCTGGCCAAGCTCTCGCCGAGCCAGATCACCGCCACCGAGTTGGCGGGCGAGACGATCACGGCGACGCTGACCGAGGCTCCGGGCAACGGAGCTGCCCTCGGTGGCCTGAAAGTGACGACGGAGAGTGCCTGGTTCGCTGCGCGCCCGTCCGGAACCGAGGACGTGTACAAGATCTACGCGGAGTCGTTCCAGGGCGAGGAGCATCTGGCCCGGGTTCAAGCCGCCGCACGTGAACTGGTGTCGTCCGCACTCGAGAGCTCGTGACCGACTCACCTCCACCCGACCACGACAGTTCGGCTCCCGAGCCCGCATTCCAACCCGGCGGCAAGCTCCCACCGGAGATCTGGGTACTGGTATCGGCGGCGTTCGTCATCGCGCTCGGATTCGGCATCGTCGCGCCCGCTCTGCCGCAGTTCGCCCGAGAATTCGGCGTCGGTTACACGGCGGCGTCGGCGGTCATCAGTGCTTTCGCGCTCATGCGGTTGTTGTTCGCACCCGCCAGTGGTGCTCTGGTGCAGCGGCTCGGCGAGCGGCCGGTGTACCTGATCGGACTGCTGATCGTTGCGGTGTCCACCGGTGCGTGCGCTCTGGCTCAGACGTACTGGCAGCTGCTGGTGTTTCGCGGACTCGGCGGCATCGGCTCGACGATGTTCTCGGTGTCGGCACTGGGATTGCTGATCAGGATCAGTCCTCCGACCAGTCGTGGCCGCATCTCCGGCCTGTATGCGACCGCCTTCCTGTTGGGAACCATCGGCGGCCCGCTCGTCGGCGGCGCGCTCGTCGGATTCGGTCTGCGGGTGCCGTTCGTCATCTATGCCGTGGCTCTCGTGATCGCCGCGGCCGTCGTGTATTTCACCCTGGGCAATTCCGACCTCGTCAAGCCGGAGAAGGGTTCGGCACCGCCCACGATGTCGTTGCTCGCCGCGCTGCGGATCCCGTCGTATCAGGCCGCGCTGGCGTCGAACTTCGCCAACGGTTGGGCGGTCTTCGGTGTCCGGGTGGCTTTGGTGCCGTTGTTCGTCGTCGAGGCGATGCAGCGATCCGAGGTGTTCGTCGGTATCGCGCTGACCGTGTTCGCAGTGGGAAATGCCCTGGTTCTCACCACAGCCGGCCGCCTGTCCGATGTGCGCGGACGCAAGCCCTTCATGGTGGGTGGGTTGGTGGTGTGCGGTCTGGGAACCGTCGTGATGGGATACGTCCACGATCCCGTGCTGTTTCTCGTGGTGTCCTTGATCGCCGGAATCGGATCGGGTCTGATGAGCCCTGCCCAGCAGGCCTCGGTTGCCGACGTGATCGGCTCGAAGGCTCGCGGCGGGCCCGTGCTGGCCGCATTCCAGATGGCGTCCGACGTCGGCGCGGTCATCGGCCCGATCGTGGCCGGAATGATCGTCGAACAGGTCTCCTTCGGTCCGGCTTTCGCCGTGACGGGAGCGCTGCTCCTCCTGGCGGGACTTTGGTGGTCGCGAGTTCCAGACACACTCGGGCGCGAGCGCATCTGACGGGCGCAACCGTAGTATTCGCTGTGTGAGCCAGAAGAAGATATCGAGTACGAAACACACACCCGAGGCAACCTCCAACACGATGACCTACGTATTGGGCGGCATCGCATTCGTCGTAGTGGTGATCGTCATCGGGGTGGCGATCATGTGGCAGAGCGGAAGCGACGCTCCACGCAACGACGGCTACGGCACGGTCAAGAATCCTGCGGTCGAATTGTCGTTGCCGGGTGACGGGGTGGTGCAGCTGTCGCGTCCGGAAGCGCAGCGTGTCATCGATGTCTTCGAGGATCCGATGTGCCCGTTCTGCGGTGACCTCGAAGTGAAACACGGCCAGGAGTTGGCTCAGAAGATCGACGACGGTGTCGTCTCGGTGAATTACCACCTGGTCAATTTCCTGGATCCACAGTCTGCGTCGGGTGACTATTCGACGCGTGCCGTCGCGGCCTCGCACTGCGTGGCAGCGACGGAGAACGCGCGGGTCTACTCCGCATTTCACGCCGGGTTGTTCGACCCGGAATTTCGCCCCGAAGAAGGTGGTGACTCCGACCGAACCGATGCCGAACTAGCGGAGCTCGCTCGTTCCTCCGGAGCGAGCGAGCTGGCAACGGAGTGCATCGTCAGCGGCGCACAGCGAGACGCCGCGGTGGCGGATGCGAACACCGGACGGGACGCGCTCGCCGCCTCGGGTGCCCGCGGAACACCGGGGGTACTGGTCGACGGTCAGGTTGTCGATGCGCTCGGTGACTCGGAATGGTTGGCGTCGATCAACTGATCTCTAGGCGCGGGTGCGGCCGGTCGTCGAGTATTCGGAACCGGCCTTACCAGGTGATTTGTTGCTGCTGCGACCGATGGTGTAACTTCGTTCGAGCAACCGCATGAGCGGGAGCACGCAGTAACTCGGGGCTATGGCGCAGCTGGTAGCGCACCACACTGGCAGTGTGGGGGTCAGGGGTTCGAGTCCCCTTAGCTCCACCGAGAAGCAAGCTCCATAGAGAGCAAACTAAAAAAGCGTCGCCCTCGGGCGACGCTTTTTTCGTGTTCGGTGTCACCGAGCGCCGAATCGGCATCCGTTCGTCGTGCCCGGAGCCGATTCGGCAGTCGACGGCTCAGTGAGCGGCGTCGAACGCCTGCTCGACCTCGGCGGGGATTCTGCCTCGCGCCGAGATATTGTGGCCGTTCGCCTTGGCCCATTCTCTGATGGCTTTGGTCTGATTGGCGTCGCGCTTGGCACCGGTTGCGGGAGTGCTCGACTTCTTCGTTCGCTTTCCACCGACCTTGGTGGAGTGCTCGATGTAATAGTCGAGCTTGCGGTGAAACTCCTTCGCGTTCTTGTCGCTCAGGTCGATTTCGTAGCTGACTCCGTTGACCGAATAGGTTATGTGTTCGCCACCGGATTCGATCGGTTTTTCGTCGATGTCATCGACTAGTTGCACATAGACTTTTCTGGCCATGCTGAAGCTCTCCAATGATGCAGGGGATGATGCGGGGATGTCCAGATCGAACTGATGCGACTATACGGCTGAACAATGTGTTTATCCATGCGGGTCGGGGGATTGTTACTCGATTCGCAGAATTCCCACAGAAATCACCTCGTCCTTCGACGAAACCGACAAGGTGATTGCGAGAAGCATTCTCTCGGCGGTCGTGTTCGTCGTTATCCGTGAGAAAGACGAACTGTCCGGTTTGAATACGTATTGCCATCCTCGGGTCGGTTCGAGTTCGATCGAACGGAGATCTGCAGGCGACGCTCGGGATCTCCGTATTTACACAACGAATCGGTCACGAAACGCAATCGTTTCACTAACGAAAGATCACTCGATACGCGTCGACGGTGATATCTGCTTCACTTGATGCGCAAGTGTCTGTTGTGACGTGTGGTGTCCCGTGATTCGGTGACCTGTTCGGATCAGCGGTGTCCGAGGGGCCGAGAGGGGAGTTGCGCAGCGAGTTCCACCGCCTGCGCCAGACGATATGAAATCTGCACCGATGACCAGGTCGACTTTGACGGCGCTGATGTGCGCCGGAATTCTCGGTGCCGGGGTGCTCGTGTCTGCGCCGGCCACCGCCGCACCGGCCGGCACGGCCCCCACCGCAGGTACGGAACTGTCCGGCAAGACGGTCTTCCTCGATCCGGGCCACCAGGGCACCGCACATTCGGAGAATCTGCAGCGACAGGTGGACGACGGGCGGGGCGGCACCAAGGATTGCCAGACCACCGGCATGACCACCCTGGACGGCGTGCCCGAGCACACCATCAACTGGAAAGTCAGCGAGCTCGTCCGATCCAGCCTGGAGAGTCTGGGTGCAACGGTGAAGACGAGTCGAGCAGACGACACCGGCTGGGGCGGATGTGTGGACGACAGGGCGCGGGCCGCCAGCGAGTCCGGGGCCGACGTGGCCGTGAGTATCCATGCGGACTCCACGAGTGCGACGACCGACGCCGACAAGCACGGGTTCCATCTCATCGTGCCCACCCTGCCGATTCCGAGCGCGGCGGCCGACGCTGCCCAGTCCGAGCGTGGACGTTCGGCATCGACGCTGATGCGGGACTCCTACGTGCGCGCCGGCTTCGAGCCTGCCAACTACGCAGGGGTCGAGAACGGGATACAGGAGCGATCCGATGTCGCCGGGCCCGCGCTGACCACGGTGCCCCTCGTGTTCGTCGAGATGGGCAACGGATCCAACCCCGACGACGCAGCTCTTCTCGAGAGCTCGGACGGTCAGCTCGAGCATGCGATCGCCATCTCGACGGGAATCATCGACTACCTGCTCGGGGCCGAAACCCCGTCCACGACAGCGGACACCGCCACCACGCCTGCGGCCACCACGACTGCGACAATCGCCGCCCCCGCCCCGACGGCACCCAGCGACGCAGGCCCCGCGACCGAGGGGCGTAGCGCGTTGTCCCGGTTGCTCGAGAGCGTCTCCCCGTACGTGAACTCGTTCGGCGTCGACGGTCTGGAAGGACTTGCGACCCCGGACAATGTGAGCAGTGTGTCGACGTTCGCGCAAGGCCTGCTGAAGCAGATTCTCGCCGACAGGTAGTCTCGGACGCCGTGGCGCGTCGACGAATTCCGGTGGTGATAGTTGCGGGCTTTCTCGGCGCAGGCAAGACCACCCTCCTGAACCACCTGCTGCGCAACGATTCCGGCATCCGCATAGGGGTTGTGGTCAACGACTTCGGGGCGATCAACATCGACTCGATGCTCGTGGCAGGCCAGGTCGATTCGATGGTCTCTCTCGGTAACGGCTGTATCTGTTGCGCCGTCGACATCAGCGATATGGACGCGATGTTCGACGCCCTCGCGCACCGCCGGTCCGCCATCGACGTGATCGTGGTGGAGGCCAGCGGCCTGGCCGAACCCCGCAATCTCATCAGAATGGTCCGGGGTAGCGAGAACGAATTCATCGTCTACGGCGGGCTCGTCGGGGTGGTCGACGCGGTCGAGTTCCGGCAGACCCGCGCGCGGCATCCCGAGATCGACCAGCACCTGCAATTGGCCGACCTGGTGGTGCTGAACAAGTCCGATGCGGTGACCGAGTCCGAACGCTCCGCGGTGCTGTCGACGGTGCAGTCCGTCGTAGCAGATGTGCCCGTCGTGCCGGTGGCCTTCGGTCGCGTCGACCCGTTGCTGCTGTTCGATCGGCGCGAGGATCAATCGGTGGATTCGGCAATGGCGGTGCAGCTGTCGTTCGACGAACTACTCCGCGAGAACCACGATCACGATCACGATCATCACCTGCACGCGCAGTACTCGCACACCGAGTTCGTCAGTTCGGATCCGGTCGAACCTCGACGACTGATCGAGTTCCTGGAGAATCCTTCCGGAAATCTCTACCGCATCAAGGGATTCGTACACTTCGACATTGCCGGCCACACCCAGAAATTCGTCGTGCACACGGTGGGCCGACACATCCGATTCGAGGCCGCGTCGTGGGCCAGGGGTGAGTCTGCGCAGACCTCACTGGTGCTGATCGGTACCGAGCTCGATGCACCGGCCGTTGAGCAGCGGTTGCGTGCCTGTGTACGAGGACCGGACGACGCCGACGACGCCTCCGCCATGCTTCCGGTCCATCGCTACCTCGAGACCGGCTAGTTCCCTAGAGCCCGACCCACTCGGTACGTCCGCCCTCGAATCCCTGACGCTTCCAGATCGGGACCTCGGCCTTGATGCGCTCGACGAGTCGGGCGCAGGCCTCGAACGCTTCGGCGCGATGGGCCGAGCCGACGGCGGCAACGAGTGCGAGGTCGCCGACCCGCAGATCGCCGACGCGATGCACTGCGGCCACCGCCAATCCGGTCTCTGCCGAAACCTCCGAGCAGCATCGGCTCAGGAATCGTTCCGCGTCGGGGTGTGCGCGGTATTCCAGAGTCTCCACGGCATGTCCGCCGTCGTGATCGCGCACGATGCCGCTGAACAGTACGACGGCACCGTGACGCGAATCCTGCACTGCTGCCTCGACTTCGGCAGTGCTCAACGGTTCGTTCGAGATACGGGCGACGAGCTCACTCATCATGGGGGCCTCCTCCGGCGATCTGGGCCAGCACATGGTCGAGGAGCGGGTCGAGAACGGAGAGTCCGTCCTTCACGGCACCCGGCGAGCCCGGCAGATTGACTACGAGCGTGCGTCCGATCAGACCCGAGACACCGCGGCTGAGCACCGCATGAGGCGTCGCAGATGTTCCGCGGGTTCGGATCGCATCGGCGATCCCCGGCATGTCGACGTCGAGCAGTGCTGCCGTCGCCTCGGGGGTCGCGTCGGTGGGGGATACACCGGTGCCACCTGTGCTGACGATCAGCGACGGTTCGCCGCGTAGGGCGTCCTGCAACCCCGCAGCGATGTCGGCATCGGCGTACACCAGTGGGCCACGTACGGCGAAGTCTCGATCGGTCAACCAGGACGCGATGGTGGGGCCGGTGGTGTCCGGTCGAGTGCCGTTCGCGCCGCCGGTGGAGGCCACCAGAACCACCGCGGACCGTGAGGATTCGAGTATCGGTGCGGCCGAGGACTCGGGGGAGACCTCTGCGTCGTCCCGTTGCCAATGCCCGTGCTTGCCGCCGTCTTTGGTGAGCAACCGGACACCGTTCATGGTGGCACCGGGATCGACGGCCTTGACCATGTCGTGCAGGGTCAGGCCGGCGACGGCGACCGCGGTCAGTGCTTCCATCTCCACCCCGGTGCGTCCGGTGGTGCGGGCTGTTGCCTCGACCGTGATGGACGACTCGGTGAATCCGAAGGAGATCTTCACCGAGGAGAGGGCGAGCTGATGACACAGCGGAATCAGTTCCGACGTTCGCTTCGCTGCCGAGATGCCGGCGATGCGGGCGGTGGCCAGAACGTCGGCTTTGGGCATGTCGTCGGCGCGCACGAGCGCGATGACCTCGGCGGTGGTGACGAACTCACCGGTGGCGACGGCCGTGCGCGAGGTTTCCTTCTTGTGCGCCACATCGACCATGCGGGCGCGGCCCTGATCGTCGAGATGAGAGAGCTGGGGTTGCTGGGCATCGGTGGTCACAGTGGCCACACCTCCACGTCGGATCCTGCAGCGAGTTCGGTTGTCTCGGAATCGATATCGATCAGCACATCGGCCCATGCCAGTGCCGCGACCAGGTGCGAGCCGGGGCCGGCGACGAGCTCGACCCGACCGTCGTCGCGCAGTCGGCCACGGAGCAGCTGTCTTCTACCGGGCGGTGACACGATCGGTTCGTGCAAGGCTGCGGTGGTCGAGAGCACCGGAGGCAGACCGGCAGCTCGCCGAACGATGTTGCGCGCGAACATGATGTAGGAGACGACCGTACTGACGGGATTGCCGGGAAAGCTGAGCACGGGAACACCGTCGAACATCGTGATGCCCTGCGGTCCGCCCGGCTGCATCCGAACCGACCCGAAGTTGCCGCCGAGCGGCCGGAGCACGTCCTTGACCACTTCGAAATCGCCCATCGAAACGCCGCCGGACGTGATGATCAGCTCTGCCGATTCCGCTGCCGCGTCGAGGATCTCGCGAAAGCGGCTCGGCTCGTCGGAGCTGCGCGAGACGGAGACCACCTCGGCACCGCTGGCGCGCAGGTGTGCGGCAAGGGTGATTCCGTTCGAGTCGTAGATCTGACCGGGCGTCAGCGTCGACCCGGCGTCGACCAGTTCGGCACCGGTGGTCACGACGGCCACGCGAGGACGTGAGCGTACGTCGAGCTCGCCGAAGCCGACGGCAGCCAGAACGGAGATGTGGCGGGGTTCGAGCACTCGGCCCGACTCGACCAGGACTGTTCCGACGCGTACGTCGCTGCCCTGTTCGCGTACGAATTCACCTGCTGCGCGGCTTCTTTCGATGGTCACCGAACCGGCCGCCGGTACCGAGGTGTCTTCGACGGGGACGATGGCGTCCGCTCCGTCCGGAATGGGGGCACCGGTCATGATCTTGGCGGCGCTGCCCGAGGCGAGAACTGCCGATTCCGTCGGGCCTGCGGCGATGATCGTCGAGACCGGAAGCGTCACCGGGGTCGTGGCCACGGATCGAGAATCCACGGCATAGCCGTCCATCTGCGAGTTGCGGAACAGAGGCAGATCGACCGGCGATCGCACGTCCTCGAACGAGACGCGTCTCAGCGCGTCGTCGAGACGAATTCGCTGAGCTGTTCTCGTGGTCAGTGCCGCGAGCAGAGTCTCGATCGCGGCGGCATGTTCCTCGACCGATACAGCGGTCACTGTGCGGATCCAGTGATCGCGTGCGTGTGCTCAACCGTCATGGGTGCCAATCCTAAGCACGCCGATCCGTCCGCTCGGTGTGGGCTGCGGCATAATGGGTAGACACATCGACGACAGACATGATTTTCGACGGAGACGAGGTACGAGGTGACGGTGGACAGTGTCACCTCGCTGGGCATTCCCGGGTTCGGCAGCACCACGGGTTCGGTGGCAGGCAGTGCGAACTCCGTCTCCGACCGGCCGGACGTGCCGCACCTGATCGATCGTTTCGGTCGAGTGGCCCGCGACCTGCGCATCTCGATCACCGAGAAGTGCTCGTTGCGGTGCACCTACTGCATGCCGGAGGAAGGCCTTCCGGCGATCCCTGCGGCGGCACTACTGACACCCGCCGAGATTGCCCGAGTGGTCTCGGTGTCGGTCCGCCTGCTGGGCATTCGGGACGTGCGCTTCACCGGAGGCGAGCCGCTGATGCGCCGCGATCTCGACGACATTCTGCGGCTGTGCGCCGATGTTGCCGAGGGTGTGCCTCTGTCGATGACAACCAACGCCGTCGGTCTCGAACACCGGGCACAGTCCTTGGCCGACGCCGGATTGACCCGAGTGAACGTCTCGCTCGACTCCGTCGACCGCGAGGATTTCGCGCGCTTGACCCGACGCGATCGGCTGCCGTCCGTGCTCGCCGGAATCAGGGCAGCGCAGCGAGCCGGGATCGGACCGGTCAAGGTCAACGCCGTTCTGATGCGCGACACACTGTCCGGTGCCGTCGATCTGCTGCGCTGGTGTCTCGACGAAGGCGTGGCTCTGCGCTTCATCGAGCAGATGCCGCTCGATGCCGACCACGAGTGGGCTCGCGCGAACATGATCGATGCCCAGACCTTGCTCGACGAACTGTCCACCGAGTTCGACCTGCGTGAGGTGGGACGCGTCGATCCGTCCGCCCCGGCCGAGGAATGGAGCGTCGACGGAACCGACGCCACCGTCGGCATCATCGCGTCGGTGACGCGCTCGTTCTGCGGTGATTGCGACCGCACCAGGATCACTGCCGAAGGAACCATTCGGTCCTGTCTGTTCAGCGACGACGAGACCGATCTGCGGGCAGCCCTGCGCGGCGGTGCCACCGACGACGAACTGGCAGCGGTGTGGCGTGGGGCGATGTGGAACAAGTGGGCGGGTCACGGCATCGACGCCGACGGCTTCGTACCTCCCACCCGCAGCATGGGAGCCATCGGTGGTTGAGACCCAGGTGGAGGTGCGGTACTTCGCTGCAGCGGTCGACGCGTCGCACTGCGAGTCCGAGTACCTGACCGTGCCGACCGGAGCCACCCTCGCAGATCTGCGAGAGCTGATTCTGTCCAAGCACGGCGCGCCGATGGAGCCGATTCTCAGGGTGTCGGCGTATCTGGTGGGAGAGGATCTGACCCGCGATCTGGAGCGCGTGATCGGCGGCAGGGTCGACGTGCTGCCGCCCTTCGCCGGCGGCTGAGCGCACCCGTTTCACCGCGCCACGGGCAGGTGGCCGCCCGATTCAGCTGCTCCTCTTCCACCAATCGTCGAACGGCGTCACGGGCACCGTCCGCTTGTGCCGAGTTGCGAGGAACATCTTCTCCAGCTTTTCGGCGATCTCGTCGGTGACGTCCTTGCCCTCGAGGTAGTCGTCGATCTGTTCGTACGTCACGCCGAGCGCTTCCTCGTCGGGTAGCGCAGGTCGATCGTCTTCGAGATCGGCGGTGGGAACCTTGCGCCAGGTGCTCTCGGGTGCACCCAGTTCGCGCAGCAGCGCCGCACCCTGACGCTTGCTCAGGCCGGTGAGCGGAGTCAGATCGACCCCGCCGTCACCGAACTTGGTGAAGAAGCCGGTGATCGCCTCGGCGGCATGATCGGTGCCCACGACGACGTAGCCGAGTTCGCCGGCGAGGGCGTACTGCGCGACCATGCGCTGGCGAGCCTTGATGTTGCCGCGGACGAAATCTCGGATTTCGGCACTACCCAGCGCATCGGCCGTCGCGGCCGCTGCGGCGTCGGCGGCGTCCTTGATGTTCACCGTCACCGTGCGGTCGGGATCGATGAACTTCAGAGCGATCGATGCGTCGTCCTCGTCGGCCTGCACGCCGTAGGGGAGGCGAACGGCGACGAACTCGGCCTCGTGTCCATCGGCTCGGAGCTCCGTCGCTGCCTGTTGGGCAAGCTTGCCGGTGAGCGTGCTGTCCTGCCCGCCACTGATGCCGAGCACGAATCCCGAGGCCGGAGTCGACGCCAGGTAGTCCTTGAGGAAGTCCACTCGCCTGCGGACCTCCGTGATCGGGTCGATGGTCGACTGCACGGCCAGTTCGCGCATGATCGCCGTGCGCAATTCCGAGTTGATGTGTCCCATCACGTCATCCTAATGACGAGTGCCGGTATCGATCTCGCGCCGTGCGTAGTGTCGGTGGTCGTGAGTGGATCCTCCGATACTTTCGTCAAGCGAAATCCCCAGGCACACCCCGACTTCTACGCTGCCGAGGCCACCGGGCTCCGATGGCTCGGCGAGGCGGCGGCCCCTGTCGTCGGAGTTCGCGGGCATGGCCGGACGTACATCGAACTCGACCGACTGGTTGCGGCCCGTCCCACGCCGGGCGCAGCCGAACGATTCGGCCGCACACTGGCCGCGATGCATTCCGCCGGAGCCGACGGGTTCGGTGCGCCACCGGTGGATGCCGACGGCGTCGTTTTTTCGGGTCGGCTGTTCATCGGTGCTCGGCCCATGAGCAGCACTGTGCACAGGTCGTGGGGTGCGTTCTACGCGGCTGAACGAGTGTTGCCGTTTCTCCGAAGCGCGGTCGACGCAGGCACCGTGATGCAGGGCGAGGCGGAAATCGTCGAATCGGCGTGCGGACGCATCGCGGACGGCGACTTCGACGATGCGGAGCCGCCGAGCCGTATTCACGGTGATCTCTGGAACGGCAACGTGTTCTGGACCGACGCGGGAGTGGTGCTGATCGATCCGGCAGCGCACGGTGGGCACCGCGAGACCGACCTGGCGATGCTGGCGCTGTTCGGTTGCCCCCACCTCGACGTCGTCGTAGACGGTTACGAGACGGTACATCCGTTGCGAGCCGGGTGGCGCGCGCGCATACCGGTGCACCAGTTGCACCCGCTCGCCGTTCATGCGGCCGGTCACGGCCGCTCGTACGGCACCGCGCTGCACGCGGCCGCCGCGGCCGTGCTCAGGCTCTGAGTACCGGATCTACCGAGTGCGAGTTGCCCGGCGAACCAGGTCTTCCCAGCCGTCGGCAAGGCGATCCATCGGCATCCCAAGATCTCGGTACTGGTGGAGCACCAGGGTGGCTTCGAGTGGTGTGAGCAGCCAGTACGCGAGCAGTTCGAGATCCCCGTCCACCTCGGCTGCACGGAGCAGCGACAGGACGTGGGTGAAGTTGACCATGTGCGCCGGGGCGGAGTACCGCGCGTCGTCGGCGCTCTCCGCGGCGCGCAGTACTTCCCCCTGGACGTTGACGAACTCGAGTCGAGCTCGGCCGAAGGCGACGAGTCGATCGATCGGGTCGGCTCCCGGGCCCAGCGGCGGGTCGCCGAACATGAACGAGTGCTGAAGTTTCTTCTCGGTGTGGTCGAGCAGCGCACGCATCAGCCCGGCCCGGTTCCCGAAGCGACGGAATACCGTGCCCTTGCCCACTCCGGCCTTGGTGGCCACTGCGTCCATGGTGATGGCGTCGGCTCCGACGGTCGCCACCAGATCCGTTGCGGCGTCGAGGAGCAGGCGACGGTTGCGCGCTGCGTCGCACCGTTCGGATTCCTCGCCCGCTATGGGCAGCATCGGGCCGGTCACAGCAGAAGCCTACCTTGCCGGGAACATAAATGGACCACGGTCCGTTTGAATGGTAGGAATTGACACGACGATCACGTCATCCGAACTTGCGAAGGAATAACCTCATGTCAGACGCTCATGTACTCGTTCTCGTCGGAAGCTTGCGCGCCGAGTCGGTGAACAAGCGGATCGCCGAGACCGCTGTCACCGTCGCTCCCGCCGGTGCCGAGGTAGTGATGTACGACGGACTCGGAGATGTCCCCTTCTACAACGAAGACATCGACGTCGAGGGATCGGAGCCCGCGGCCGCGCTCGCTCTGCGGGCCGCTGCAGAGAAGGCTTCGGCGTTGTTGCTGGTCACGCCCGAATACAACGGCACCATCCCGGCCGTGCTGAAGAACGCCATCGACTGGCTCTCGCGCCCGTACGGTGCGGGTGCCATGGTGGGCAAGCCGGTCGTCGTCATCAGCGCGTCGATCAGTGGTAACGGAGCCAAGTGGGCGCACGAGGACACCTGCAAGGCCGTGCGCATCGCAGGCGGAACCGTTCTCGAAGATGTCCAGCTCTCCATCGGCGGCATCGCGGAGAAGTTCGGTTCGGCCCATCCGCGTGAGAACGTCGAGGTCTCCGGTGAGATCGGCCACGTTGTCGCCGAGCTGGTCAAGGTCGCCGACGAACTCGTCAGTGCCTGACCCCATGTCGATTATGGGAATCGTTTTCATGTAGGATGATTGCATGAAGGTGAGAAACTCATTGAAATCGCTCAAGAACAAGCCCGGCGCACAGGTGGTACGACGCCGCGGCACGGTGTTCGTCATCAACAAGAAGGAACCGCGGTTCAAAGCGCGCCAGCGCTGACGACAGTGTGATCGCCGACGAAGGACCCTCGGAGAAATTCGAGGGTCCTTCGTCGTGTCGGGGGAGGGTCGGCGGTCGTCGGCACACGTCACCGTCCGGGCAGGGTCCCGTTGTGACGAACAACATGCCGGTGCTGTGACCCGCGACACGCCGAAACTGACCGATATTTGCGGCTGGGCAACGCCGTGACCAGCGAATACCAAGCGTGTTGTTCGCAACATCTCGTGTTCTAGGCAGATGTCGGACACTAGGTGTAGTGTTTGACCGACCGAGAGGCCACAACTCGAAGAACGTGCACAAACGGGTTCGAGCAGGTCGAAGTCGCCCTGAGCGGGAGATGTTCTCGGTGCCACACGCAGAGCACATCGGTCGCGTCGGTGCACCCGATGGCGACAACGGAAAGAGGGACACCATGAGCATCACCGTTTACACCAAGCCCGCCTGCGTTCAGTGCAATGCCACCTACCGCGCCCTCGACAAAGCCGGTATCGAGTACTCCGTCATCGACATCTCGCAGGATCCCGAAGCGCGTGACTACGTCATGGCCCTCGGCTACCTGCAGGCCCCGGTAGTCGTCGCCGGTGACGATCACTGGTCCGGCTTCCGTCCTGATCGCATCAAAACCCTCGCAGCGAACGCTGCTTGAACAGTACGAGAAAGTGAGTGAGCGGTGAGTTCGCAACCGCAGTCCTCCCACTCACTGGTCTACTTCTCCAGCGTGTCCGAGAACACTCATCGCTTCGTCTCGAAGCTGGACATTCCTGCCACACGCATCCCTCTGCGTGATCCGGACGGCACCTTTCGTGTCGACTCTCCTTACGTTCTCATCGTGCCGACGTACGGGGGAGGGACCACCTACTCCGGGCGCGACACCAACTACGTCCCCAAGCGAGTGATCAAGTTTCTCAACGACGAGCACAATCGTTCGTTGATCCGAGCCGTCATCGCTGCCGGAAACACGAACTTCGGTGACTCCTTCTGCTTTGCGGGAGATGTCATTTCGCAGAAGTGCGCCGTTCCGTATCTGTACCGCTTCGAATTGATGGGCACCCCCGAGGACGTAGTGCGGGTCCGCGAGGGACTGGAGGACTTCTGGGAACGTGAAGTCCGACGCGCCGCCCACACGCACTAGAGCACCACACACCACATACCCAGTAGGAGCATCGCCGTGGCACCGACCATCACCGACGCAGGACCCGTACCCACCACCGTCCGCGGCGACGGCGACATGGATTACCACGCGCTCAACGCGATGCTCAATCTGTACGGCCCCAACGGTGAGATCCAGTTCGAGAAGGATCGCGAGGCTGCCAATCAGTACTTCCTGCAGCACGTCAACCAGAACACCGTGTTCTTCCACGATCTCGACGAGAAGCTGGACTACCTCGTCGAGGAGAACTATTACGAACCCGAGGTTCTGGACCAGTACTCTCGCGAGTTCGTCAAGTTCCTGATCAACCACGCGTACTCGAAGAAGTTCCGGTTCCCCACGTTCCTCGGGGCGTTCAAGTACTACACCTCGTACACGCTCAAGACGTTCGACGGCAAGCGTTACCTCGAGCGTTTCGAGGACCGGGTGTGCATGGTGGCGCTGACACTGGCCGCCGGCGACGAGGCTCTGGCCACAGATCTGGTCGACGAAATCATCGCCGGGCGCTTCCAGCCCGCGACGCCCACCTTCCTCAACTCCGGCAAGAAGCAGCGCGGCGAGCCCGTGTCCTGCTTCCTGCTTCGTATCGAAGACAACATGGAGTCCATCGGCCGCTCCATCAACTCGGCCCTTCAGCTGTCCAAGCGCGGTGGCGGAGTTGCGTTGCTGCTGAGCAATATTCGCGAGGCCGGCGCGCCGATCAAGCGCATCGAGAACCAATCCTCGGGTGTCATCCCGATCATGAAGCTGCTCGAGGACTCGTTCTCGTACGCCAACCAGCTCGGTGCACGTCAGGGCGCAGGCGCGGTGTACCTGCACGCGCATCACCCCGACGTCTACAAATTCCTCGACACCAAGCGTGAGAACGCGGACGAGAAGATCAGGATCAAGACGCTCTCGCTCGGAATCGTCATCCCGGACATCACGTTCGAGCTCGCGAAGAAGAACGAGGACATGTACCTGTTCTCGCCCTACGACGTCGAGCGCATCTACGGCGTCCCGTTCGCAGACATCGACGTCTCCGAGAAGTACTACGAGATGGTCGACGACAAGCGGATCCGCAAGACCAAGATCAAGTCGCGCGAGTTCTTTCAGACGCTCGCCGAGTTGCAGTTCGAGTCCGGCTACCCGTACATCATGTACGAGGACACCGTCAATCGCGCGAACCCGGTGAAGGGCAAGATCACTCACTCGAACCTGTGCTCGGAGATCCTGCAGGTCTCGACGCCGTCCACGTTCAACGACGACCTCTCGTACAGTCATGTCGGCAAGGACATCTCGTGCAACCTCGGCTCGCTGAACATCGCCAAGACGATGGACTCGCCCGATTTCGGTAAGACGATCGCAGTGGCCATTCGCGGCCTCACCGCGGTGTCGGATCAAACGCACATCTTCTCGGTGCCGTCGATCGAGCAGGGCAACAACGATTCTCATGCGATCGGCCTCGGGCAGATGAATCTGCACGGCTACCTGGCGCGCGAGCGAATTCACTACGGTTCGACCGAGGGCATCGACTTCACGAACATCTACTTCTACACCGTGCTGTTCCATGCGCTTCAGGCGTCGAATCAGCTGGCGAAGGATCGCGGTCAGAACTTCAAGGGTTTCCCCGACTCCAAGTACGCGTCGGGTGAGTTCTTCGACAAGTACACCGACCAGGTCTGGGAGCCGGCCACACCGAAGGTGGCGAAGTTGTTCGCCGACTCGGGCGTATCGGTTCCCACCCAGGCGGATTGGACGACGTTGAAGGCGTCCGTGCAAGAGCACGGGATCTACAACCAGAACCTGCAGGCCGTCCCGCCGACCGGTTCCATCTCGTACATCAACAACTCCACCTCGTCGATTCACCCGGTGGCGTCGAAGATCGAGATCCGCAAGGAAGGCAAGATCGGTCGCGTCTACTACCCGGCTCCGTATCTCGACAACGACAACCTGGACTTCTACCAGGATGCGTACGAGATCGGGTACGAGAAGATCATCGACACCTACGCTGCCGCAACGCAACACGTCGATCAGGGCCTGTCGTTGACGCTGTTCTTCAAGGACACCGCCACCACCCGCGACATCAACCGCGCGCAGATCTACGCATGGCGCAAGGGCATCAAGACGCTGTACTACATCCGCCTGCGCCAGTTGGCCCTCGAAGGCACCGAGGTGGAGGGTTGCGTGTCCTGCATGCTGTAGGGCTCCGCCCTCGTGCGCCTTTTGCGCACCTGGAGGTACGCAAAAGGCGCACGACGAAAGATGTCGTACCCGCTGGGCAGGATGACCGGCCATGGAACATGGTCGGGGGGACGGTCGAGAACTACAGGTTCTGATCGATACGCAGGTGGGGCTGTTCACGCAGTCGCAGGTCACGGCATTGGGCTACAGCCGGAATCGGGTTCGCACGCTGGTGGACAGTGGGGCATGGATCATCGTTCTCAGAGGCGTCTACTCCGTCTTCACCGGGCCGTTGACACGCGATCGGATTCTGATGGCAGCACTTCTGTACGGAGGTGGACATTCGATGCTGAGTCATCGGTCAGCAGCCGAGGAATGGGGTTTTCGGCAGACCGAGCCCACCGCTCCGGTCCATGTGACCGTTCCGTACGGGAAGTCTGCACGCAACCAACGGTCTACTGCGCGCAAAGCCGCTGCCGTAGGGACCAGGCTGGTGGCAGGAGTTGGATCGGCACTTCATCCCGGAGTGGTCGTGCACCGATCCCGCGCGCACAAACACATCGGTGTAGCCGGCAACATGCCGCGCACGACATTGGTGGATACCGCAATCGATCTCGCGGTGGCGGAATCGACGCCCGAGCAGGCTTTCGCGAGCTTGGTGTCGTCGGTGACCGATCGCGGAATCCGCCTGACCGACGTGCGTGAGCAGATCGCTGTCCGACGTCCGTACCGGTACTGCACCGTACTCGGGAAGGCCATCGACCTACTCGCGAATGGAGTTCAGTCGATCCTCGAGCTCGAATACGCAACCAACGTCGAAGCGGCTCATGGGCTTCCGGTTGCCGACCGGCAGTGCCCGGTACGAGTGGACGGTCGGACCCTGTACGAGGACGTCGAATATCGGATCGGATCTCGCGCGGTGTCGGTGCGGCTGGACGGGCGTCGCTTTCATTCGATGCGCGAGGTCGCGTTCCGGGATCGGCGACGCGACAACGCTGCGGAACTCGCGGGGCGTGCACGACTCGTGTTCGGCTACGAGGAAGTCAACAGCGATCCGTGTGGGGTGGCGCGAGACGTCGCGCGAGTTCTGCGGCGTGAGGGGTGGGATGTCGTGCCCACGTCGTGCGCACTTTGCGCACGAATAGGTACGCAAAAGGCGCACGACACAGATCTTGTGTTAGCCATTGATGTCCGACACAACAGGTAGTGTTCAGGCAGGCCAGTATTCGGCAGATTTCCCCGGTAGATAGGACACATGGTGAAGCTCATCGATCGCGTTTCCGCAATCAATTGGAACAGGGTCCAGGACGACAAGGACTCCGAAGTGTGGGAGCGCCTCACCAGCAATTTCTGGTTGCCGGAGAAGGTGCCGGTATCCAACGACATCCCGTCGTGGGCAACGCTGACCGCCGTGGAGAAGCAGTTGACGATGCGGGTGTTCACCGGGTTGACACTGCTCGACACCATTCAGGGCACGGTCGGCGCGGTCAGCCTCATCCCGGATGCCATCACTCCCCACGAGGAAGCGGTGTACACCAACATCGCGTTCATGGAGTCGGTGCACGCCAAGAGCTACAGCTCCATCTTCTCCACCCTCAGCTCCACCCGCGACATCGACGATGCATTCCGCTGGTCCGAGGAGAACGTCAACCTCCAGCGCAAAGCCGAGATCGTCCTGAACTTCTACCACGGTGACGATCCGCTCAAGCGCAAGGTCGCGTCGACGCTGCTCGAGTCGTTCCTGTTCTACTCCGGCTTCTACCTGCCGATGTACTGGTCCTCGCGGGCCAAGCTCACCAACACCGCGGACCTGATCCGGCTGATCATCCGCGACGAGGCCGTGCACGGGTACTACATCGGCTACAAGTACCAGAAGGGTCTCGAGAAGGTCAGCGAGGCGCAGCGCGAGGAGCTCAAGAACTACACGTTCGAGTTGCTGTTCGAGTTGTACGACAACGAGGTCGAGTACACCCAGGACCTCTACGACGAGATCGGCCTGACCGAGGACGTCAAGAAGTTCCTGCGCTACAACGCCAACAAAGCACTGAACAATCTCGGCTACGAGGGCCTGTTCCCCAAGGACGAGACGGACGTCAACCCGGCGATCCTGTCGGCGCTCTCACCCAACGCCGACGAGAACCACGACTTCTTCTCCGGCTCGGGTTCCTCGTACGTCATCGGCAAGGCCGTCAACACCGAAGACGAGGACTGGGACTTCTGAGCCCGCCCGCGCCGTTCCGGGACGCTCACGAATTCGGTGGGCGTCCCGGCGGGCGAATGTCCTCGGCGTCCTTGGGCATTCGGCCCTTCTCGCTCAGAGCGCGGCGCAACAGGAACTCGATCTGAGCGTTGGTGCTCCGCAACTCGTCGGAGGCCCAGCGGGCGAGGGCGTCGTGCACCGCTGGGTCCAACCGCAGCAGAATCTTCTTACGTTCGACGGCCATGGCTCACTGATACAGCGATCCGGTGTTGACGACAGGTTGCGTGTCGCGGTCGCTGCACAGCACCACGAGCAGATTCGACACCATCGTGGCCTTGCGCTCCTCGTCGAGCTCGACGACGTGCTTCTCCTCGAGCTTCCCGAGAGCCATCTCCACCATTCCGACGGCACCTTCGACTATCTGCTGACGGGCGGCGATGACTGCCCCGGCCTGCTGACGTCGCAACATGGCCTGGGCGATCTCCGGGGCATAGGCCAGCCGGTTGATTCGGGTTTCGATCACCTCGACACCGGCCGAACGTACCCGTGCGTGCACCTCCTCCGACATGGCGGCGGTGATCTCGTCGGCGTTCTCCCGCAACGACATTCGCCCTTCGGCGTCGTACGGGTAGCTGCCGGCGATGTGCCGGACGGCCGACTCGGTCTGGACGGCGACGAACTCCTCGTAGTCATCGACCTGGAACGATGCCAGCGCGGTATCGGCAACCTGCCAGACGACGATGGCGGAGATCTCGATCGGATTGCCGTCGGCGTCGTTGACCTTCGATTGGCCGGTCTCGTGGTTGCGGATACGCGTCGAGATGGCCCTGCGGTACGTCAACGGATTGGTCCAGCGCAGACCCGGTGTCCGCAGGGTGCCGCTGTACGAACTCCCGAGAAGCTGAAGAACGCGAGCCTGATTCGGTTGCACCAGCGTCAGACCCATGAGTGCAGGCAATGAGAGAACGAACAGGACGACTCCGGTCACGACGAGCCAGACGACGGTGAACACGAGTCCGAGCGCGAACGCGGCGATTCCACCGAGGAGCAGTGCGAGGCCGATGCCGAGCATCGACCAGCCGGGCAGATCCCAACCCGGGCGCTCGGCAATGGTGGTGGTCGGGGTGCCCGTCGGCTTCTCGGCGACGGTTGCGGGTGCGGACATGAGAACCTCCCTCTCAATGGTGATACTAAAGTGGTATCACATTTAGCGATGGCAAGCGCTGGATCGGGAGAATCGGTCAGTCGTGTTCGGCGGGCGAGTCAGCGCCGGAACCACGCCGACGGATCACCGGCGATGGCCTTCTCGATCCGCAATCGTGAAGTGGCCGTAAGGTTTTCCGGGAGTGCGTCGAGTGCGAACCAGGCTACGTCGAGATTCTCGTCGTCGGCCACATGAGGGGTGCCGCCGGTGTACCGAGCGAGAAACGTGATGTCGAGATACTGCGCGACGTCGCCATTGGGGTACGCGATCGGATCCGTCACGTCGACGCTCGTCAGACGCAAGATCGAGGCGTCGACTCCGGTTTCCTCGCCGATCTCGCGCAGGGCGGCCGGGGCAGGTTCCTCGCCCGGTTCGAGAATTCCGGAAACCACGGCCCAGGTGTTGTTGTCCGCTCGCAGGGTCAGGAGCACACGCCGGTCGTCGTCGAGAACGACAGCGCTGACACCGGACAACCACAGGGGCGACGTACCGACGACACTGCGCAGTGCGCGGACGAACTCGGGAATCGGCATCGCGTCAGGAGACGTAGGCGTTGAGGGAAGCGGACAGATCGTCCAGAACGGCCCGCGCAGCGACGACGCCGCTGCCCGACCACACCGTGTCGTTCACGGCGAACACCCGACCGTCGGTGACCGAACCGAGAGCGTGCCACGCGTCACCGTCCATCACCTCGCGCCCGAACGTCTCGCCGTCGGGGCCCGCGAATCGCACGTAGACGATGTCTCCCTCGACCGGCGAGAGGTCGTCGGTCTCGACCGAGAATGCGGCGTCGCGCTGGCTCTGGGGCCGGCCGACTCCGACCTCAGCGAGTATCTGCCCCGCGAACGAGTTCGGTCCGTCCACCTCGATGGAGTCCGCATCGAATCTAACGACGGACGCCTGGGTCTGGGTGGCGTCGATCTCGCGACCGACCCGTTCGGCATCCGCGGAGAACGACGCGAGTGCCTCGAATCCCGCTTGGCCGCGACCGAGCGCCGCCGCGGATTGCAGGAAGGTGTCCTTCCAGCCCTGCCCGGTTGCGGTGAAGACGGTCGGGGCGATGGTCGTCAGTTCGTCGTAGGTGTTGGACCCGAGCAAATCTGCACCCAGGATCAGATCGGGGTCGAGGGCGGCGATGGCATCGATGTCCGGTGCACCCACCGGGCCGACGGACGGGACGGACGCCAATCCGGTGCCCAGGTACAGCGGTTGATCGCCGTCACCGCGGAAATCCGGGTCGATCGTGGCCGCCCCGACGACCCGCTCCCAGATTCCGACTGCGCAGCTCGCGTCCAGGCCCGCGGCATCGAGCACGACGATGCGCTGCGGGTCGGCCGGAAGGGCACTGATCCCCTCGGCATGTCCCACGGGTCGGGTGTCACCCTCGATTCCGGTCGGGTCGAGTGGTGCGAGCGCGGGGCACAGTCCCACGGTGTCCCGATTGTTTCCGACCACTCCGGCACCGGCGATGTTCGTGGTGGTGCGAATGATGGTGGATGCGTCGTCCTGCGTCTCGGAATCGGAGCAGCCGGCCAGCGCCATGGCGGCGGCAAGGCACACGGCGGCGACGGCGCCGATCCTGCGCGGCGCACACGAACGGGGGACTCGTGGGTGGAGTGGCAACGCGGGACTTCCTTCGACGGGTCGGGTGGTCTCACACAGTATCGGAAGGCGGCCGTCGCAGAACACCCGAACGGACGCCGTCGAGCGTCCGGAATCTGCAACTCTCGCGGCGTTCCCGACTGCGTCGGAAAGGCCGACAGCGCAGGCAGATCGCGCGATCCGGGCATGCTCTGTTCGGCCCAATACGACACACGGTAGGACCGGTTCGGCAAGCGTCGGTCCGACGGTCTACGATTCGAGGAGCGCACGACTAGATGACGTCGCCTCGTGGTTCGAGGTCCGACGCGCAATCAGGAGGATCTGTGACTGCCCTAGCGCCTAGGCCCGCTCCCGCGGTGGATGCTGCTCGGCCGTTCCCGCCGCGGACGGGACCGAAGGGGTCGTTCCTGCACAAAGCGGTGACGACCACCGATCCCAAGGTGTTGGGAATCATGTACATCGCGACATCGTTCGCGTTCTTCCTGGTCGGTGGACTCATGGCGCTGCTGATGCGCGCCGAGTTGGCCATTCCGGGAATGCAGTTCCTGTCCAACGAGCAGTACAACCAGCTCTTCACCATGCACGGCACCATCATGCTGCTGCTGTACGCGACGCCGATCGTGTTCGGATTCGCGAACTACATCCTTCCGCTGCAGATCGGCGCTCCCGACGTCGCGTTCCCGCGGCTGAACGCCTTCTCGTACTGGCTCTACCTGTTCGGCGCGTTGATCGCCACGGCCGGATTCATCACCCCCGGCGGTGCCGCCGACTTCGGGTGGACCGCGTACACCCCGCTCACCTCGGCCCTGCACTCGCCCGGTGTCGGTGCGGACCTGTGGATCATGGGCCTGGCCGTCGGTGGTCTCGGTACCATCCTCGGTGGCGTCAACATGATCACCACCGTGATCTGCCTGCGTGCTCCCGGTATGACGATGTTCCGTATGCCGATCTTCACCTGGAACATCCTGGTGACGTCCATTCTGATCCTGCTGGCGTTCCCGCTGCTGACGGCCGCGTTGCTCGGCCTGGCGGCCGACCGACATCTGGGGGCGCATCTGTTCGACCCGGCAACCGGCGGAGTGCTGTTGTGGCAGCACCTGTTCTGGTTCTTCGGTCACCCCGAGGTCTACATCATCGCGCTGCCGTTCTTCGGAATCGTCTCCGAGGTGTTCCCCGTCTTCTCGCGTAAGCCGATCTTCGGCTACTCGGGTCTGATCTACGCGACGATCGCGATCGCCGCCCTCTCCATCGCAGTGTGGGCGCACCACATGTACGCCACGGGTGCTGTGTTGCTGCCGTTCTTCTCCTTCATGACGTTCCTGATCGCGGTGCCGACGGGTGTGAAGATCTTCAACTGGGTCGGCACGATGTGGCGAGGCCAGGTGACACTGGAAACGCCGATGCTGTTCTCGATCGGGTTCCTGATCACCTTCGTCTTCGGCGGACTGACCGGTGTTCTGCTGGCATCGCCGCCCATCGACTTCCAGGTCACCGACACGTACTTCGTGGTCGCCCACTTCCACTACGTGGTGTTCGGCACCGTGGTGTTCGCGACGTACGCCGGCATCTACTTCTGGTTCCCGAAGATGACGGGCCGGATGATGGACGAGGCGCTGGGCAAGTGGCACTTCTGGCTGACGTTCTTCGGATTCCACGCCACGTTCCTGGTGCAGCACTGGCTCGGAAACGAGGGCATGCCGCGTCGCTACGCCGACTACCTGCCCTCGGACGGGTTCACCGAGTTGAACGTCATCTCCACGATCGGTGCCTTCATCCTCGGTGCCTCGACACTGCCGTTCGTGTGGAACGTGTTCAAGTCCTACCGATACGGCGAGGTCGTCACCGTCGATGATCCGTGGGGCTACGGCAACTCGTTGGAGTGGGCCACCTCCTGCCCGCCGCCGCGGCACAACTTCACCGAACTGCCTCGGATCCGTTCCGAGCGTCCGGCCTTCGAGTTGCACTACCCGCACATGGTCGAACGGATGCGCGCGGAAGCGCACGTCGGGCCGGGAGCGCACGGCGGTAAGACCACCGCAGTCCTCGAACAGGCCCGTCGGGCTCCGATCGCCACCAGCGATCACGAAGGGTCCGGAGACCCGGACCCCAAGTAGTCCACAGCAGCAGCGAGAGCCCCTCCCGGCTACCGGGTGGGGCTCTTCGCTTGCGACAATCTCGTGGCGTGTTCGGGCTGGCTCGTCCACGACAGGTGACACGAAGACCTATCCGGCCGCTGGCCGTGCGCGAAAGGGAGATCCGGTGACTTCGAGCGACACCGCAGTGCTGGTGACGGTGACGGGACCCGACAAGCCGGGCGTCACATCGGTGCTGTTCGCAGCACTGTCACGGCACAACGTCAGCCTCCTCGACGTCGAGCAGGTGGTCATCCGCGGCAGACTGACTCTCGGCGTTCTGCTGTCCTGTCCCCGCGACCCCGAGGCTCTCCAGGAAGAGCTCGAGGACGCGATGGCGACGGTCGGCGTTCACGTCGATGTCGAGATCGACACCACGCGGGGTGGCGGTCAGAGCCTGGCCACCCACGTCGTCGTCGTTCTGGGCCGACCCGTGACAGCTCGCGCTTTCAGCACCATCTCCCGTGAACTCGCCCGACAGGGCGCGAACATCGATTCCATTCGCGGGATTGCCGACTATCCCGTCACGGGCCTCGAACTTCAGGTGACCGCGAAAGACACCTCGCCGGATGCCGACCTGCAACTGCGTACCGGTCTGGCGGCCATCGCAGCCGGAATCGGCGTCGACATCGCCGTGCAGCGCGGCGGAATTGCACGGCGATCCAAGCGGCTGATCGTGTTCGACGTCGACTCCACGCTCGTTCAGGGGGAGGTCATCGAAATGTTGGCAGCTCGCGCCGGACGCGAGGACGAGGTGCGCGCGGTCACCGAAGCTGCCATGCGCGGTGAGATCGACTTCGCGGAGTCGCTCGAACAGCGGGTCGCCGTGTTGGCCGGCCTCGACGAATCCGTCATCGACGAAGTGGGCGAAAGCCTGGAACTGACGGCAGGGGCCAGGACCACCATCCGCACCCTCCGACGTCTCGGGTTCGCCTGCGGCGTCGTATCCGGAGGATTCCGCCAGGTCATCGAGGGACTCGCGCACGAACTCGAACTCGACTACGTCAAGGCGAACACCCTCGAGATCGTCGACGGCAAGCTCACCGGCCGGGTTATCGGAGAAGTGGTCGATCGTGCTGCGAAAGCGACCGCACTGCGTGAGTTCGCGGCACAGTCGGGAGTGCCGATGGAGCAGACCGTCGCCGTCGGCGACGGAGCGAACGACATCGACATGCTGACGGCCGCGGGCCTCGGTGTCGCCTTCAACGCCAAGCCTGCGTTGCGAGAGATCGCCGACACGGCCATCTCGCATCCGTATCTGGATGCAGTTCTGTTCATCCTCGGCGTCACCCGCAACGAGATCGAAGCTGCGGACGCGGTCGACGGGGGAGTCCGCCGCGTCCCGATCCCATGACCGGCGATCGCATGACCGGCGATGCACCGGACGATGTGGTCGTCGAGACTCCGGCCGAGGAATTCTCACCGGACAACACGTTCGACTCGCGCCACGCCGAGCTCGCTCGTGGGTACGGCGGAGCCGAGGACCCGGCAGATCCGTCGCAGGTTCTGGCCATGCCGTTGGTGTTGCACATACCCAAAATCGATCCGCCCCTGCGTAGTGAGTTGCTCGAGGCAGCTGCCAGAGCAACCGTTGCGCTGTGCCTGGACCCGCGAGTGGGCGTCGGCGCGTCGTGGAACGTGGCCTTCGCCGAGTGGACGTCGGCTCGCATCCGGAAGGTTGCCCGACGTGCACGCGGAGCACAGTGGCGTGCGGCGCAGGATGTTCCGGGTGTGACGGTCGACGTCGGGGGAGCCTCGGCACGCGCTTTCGTGCCCGGTCGGGTCGGCGATCTGGATCCGCGGATCAAGCGGCTGCAGATCGGTGGGACCGACGTGTCGGCCGAAGACGAACCCTCGGTCTCGCCCGGCCCTGTGTTGTGGATCGACGCCTCCCTGTCGATGACGGTGGGTAAGGCGGCCGCTCAGGTAGGGCACGCGTCGATGCTGCTGGCGGGTGCGATGAGCACGGAGCAATGCCGCGAGTGGGCTGCGGCGGGTTTCGCATGTTCGGCCCGATCCGCGAACCCGGAACAATGGTCGCGTGCACTGGACGAGGTTCGCGCCGGACGTGCCGTCGCGGTGCGGGATGCAGGCTTCACCGAAGTGGCACCCGGATCGACGACCGTGATTGCCGTTCTCTAGAGCTGGGGTCCACTGTCGTACAAGTGGCTATGCCGAACATATCCAGTAGCCCCGAGACTGGAAGCATGTTCACCTCACCACGTCGTCTTGTCGCCGGTCGCCGGCTTCCGTCTCGGTTGGCCGCCTTGTACGTGGGGCTGTGGCTGTACGGGGCGTCGATGTCGTTGATGATCGCCGGTGGACTGGGCGTCAACCCATGGGACGTCTTTCACCAGGGTCTCGAGAGTCACCTCTCGCTCAGCTTCGGAACCATCACCGCGATCACCGGCGTGGCCGTACTGCTGATGTGGATCCCGCTGCGGCAACGTCCTGGCCTCGGCACCGTGAGCAACGTAGTGGTGATCGCCGTTGCGGTGGACGCGACGTCAGCACTGTTGCCGCATCTCGACGGGCTGCCGATCAGGACCCTGGCCATGGTGTCGGGCATCGTGATCAACGCGTTCGCGACCGCGCTGTACATCGGTGCCGGGATGGGGCCGGGGCCACGAGACGGACTGATGACCGGTCTGGTGGCCAGGACCGGATGGTCGATTCGCCTCACCCGCACCGGAATCGAGTTGTCGGTGGTGCTCACCGGTTGGTTGCTCGGCGGGACGCTCGGCGTCGGGACGGTTCTCTATGCGCTCGGAGTCGGTCCGCTCGTGCAATTGTTCATGACTCATCTGCCTGCGCTGCGCAGTACCAGGACTGTCGATCCGGTCACCGATATCGTCGAACCCGGTTCCAGCGCAGTGGTATCCGAGGGCACTCCGTCCACACGCGAGGAATCGAGGACCGGAACGAACCGCGACGACGACCAACTCGGGCACGCCAGAGTGATGTCGGCGGGGCCGCCGGAATGAAGGACGAGGAGCGAACTGGCGTCGTCCACCTGCCCGCCGTCGGAGGCGTAGGAGCGGACGTCGGAACCGTCCACCCAGGCCTGAATGGTGCGCACCGAGTCGTCGTTCCATCGGTCCGTGTCGAATTCGACTCCGGCGGAATCGAACCACACCAGATCGGGTCGGCCGGTCGGTGTCGCGCGGCCGGTGAAGAACTCCTGCTGACGTAGTGTCGGAGCGCTCGCTCGGACGCGAAGCAGTCGACCCACGAAGCGAATCATGTTCTGGTCCGCACCGTCCCAGTCGATTGCCCATGCGTCTGCCGCCGGTGCATCCTCGGCGACGCAGTACGCGTTGTTGTTGCCTCCCTGACTGTGTCCCAGTTCGTCGCCGGCAAGCAGCATCGGTGTACCGGTGGAGAGCGTCAGGGTTGCCAGTAGTGCCCGGACGTGGCGTCCCCGGGCCTCGACGACGGCCGGATCGTCGCTCGGCCCCTCGACGCCGTGGTTGACCGAGGAGTTGTTGTCGGTCCCGTCCCTGTTCTCTTCGCCGTTGGCCTCGTTGTGTTTTCGCTCGTAGGACACCAGATCGCGGGCGGTGAACCCGTCGTGCGCGGTGACGAAGTTGATCGACGCCCACGGCAGGCGTCCGCCGCCCGCGAAGAGATCTTCCGAACCGGCCAGGCGCGAGGCCAATTCGCGGACGCCGTGCTGGCCCGCCCAGAAGCGCCGGACCGTGTCGCGATAGCGATCGTTCCATTCCGTCCAGGCCACTCCGAAGTTACCGACCTGATAGCCGGCACCGGTGGCGTCCCACGGCTCGGCGATCAATTTGACCCGAGCCAGGACCGGATCGGTGGCAATGGCGGTCAACAACGGTGCGCGAGAATCGAATCGCCAACCGCCGGGCCGGCCGAGAGTGCTGGCGAGGTCGAATCGGAAGCCGTCGACACCCACGTCCTCGACCCAGTACCGAAGGCTATCGCACACCATCCGCACGACCGCGGGCGACGCGGAATCGAGGGTGTTGCCGCAGCCGGTCAGATCGACGTCCGATCCGCGTCCGTCCAGTAGGTAGTAGCCGGGCGCATCGAGTCCACGCCAGCTGATCGAGGGGCCGTCGACCGCGGATTCGCACGTGTGGTTGTAGACGACGTCGAGGATCACCTCGATCCCGGCAGCGTGCAGCGCGTCGACCATGGTGCGAAATTCGTCCACCTCGGCACCGGGAACAGCGGCGAACCGTGGATCCGGTGCGAAGTACGCACCCGTCGAGTACCCCCAGTGGTTTCGCATACCCCGGGCGCGGACGCCGGGTTCGGTGAAGGTGGTGTGTACGGGCAGCAATTCCACCGACGTGATGCCGATGCGCGCGAGATGTTCGAGGACCGCCGGCTCGGCGAGCCCCAGGTATGTGCCGCGAAGATGCTGGGGCACAGCAGGATTGCGGGCTGTGAACGATCCCACGTGCAGCTCGTAGAGGACGGTTCGGTCCCAGGGCACCTCGGGGCGCGCGGGACGGCCGACGTGATCGTCAGCTGCGCGGACGACGCCGAGCGGGAGGTGGCCGAGCGAGTCGCGAGAACTGGGCGCACCGAACGGGTCGTCCTCGTAGGCGAGCAATGCCGATGGGTCTCCGAATACTCCGGTCACCTGGCGCGCCGCTGGATCGAGCAGAATCTTCGATCCGTTGAACCGGCGGCCGGAGTGCGGGTCCCACCGCCCGTGGGCGCGGAAGCCGTATCGGTCACCGGGCCGCACTCCCGGGACGAAGGCATGTCGCACTCCGAACGTGCGGGTGGTCAGCTCCACCCGTCGTTCACCGCCGTCCGGATCGATCAGGCACACCTCGACTCCATCGGCCTCGGGTGCATGGACTGCAAATTGAGTGCCAGTCGACAGTGCAGTGGCACCCAGTGGGAACGGTGATCCGGGCGGGTTCGAGGCGGACTCGCCGCCGGCGGTCCGGTGGGAGCTACGAGGCAGATCGTCATTGGGCGACACGCGTGCACATCCTGCCGTGAATGCACGGTCGATGTGCGGGAAGATAGGCGTCGTGTCTGAACCGGATCCCGACCTGCTCGTAGATTTCACCGACGTAGTCGTCCGCCGCGGTGGTGCGACCCTGGTGGGACCCGTCACCTGGAAGGTGGAACTGGACGAACGGTGGGTCGTCCTCGGCCCGAACGGCGCCGGAAAGACGTCCCTGCTGCGTATCGCTGCGGCCGAGATCCATCCCACGTCCGGTGTCGCCCACGTTCTCGGTGAGGTCATGGGCAAGGCGGACGTCTCCGAACTCCGACCGCGGATCGGCTTGTCGTCCTCCTCGCTGGCGCAGCGCATTCCGTCCGACGAACTCGTGTCCGATCTGGTGGTGTCCGCAGGGTATTCGGTACTGGGTCGTTGGCGAGAGAAATACGACGCGGTCGACACCGAGCGCGCAGTCGAAATGCTCGAGAGCCTCGGTGCCGAACATCTCGCCACCCGCACCTACGGCACGCTGTCCGAAGGCGAGCGAAAGCGTGTTCTCATCGCCCGCGCTCTGATGACCGATCCCGAACTCCTCTTGCTCGACGAGCCGGCGGCAGGCCTCGACCTCGGTGGACGCGAGGAACTGGTGGCACGCCTGACCGACCTCGCGGCCGATCCCGACGCCCCCGCCACCGTGCTGATAACCCACCACGTGGAAGAAATTCCGCCGGGCTTCAGTCACGCGTTGTTGCTCAAGGAAGGCGGGGTGGTGGCCCAGGGGCTGGTCGACGACGTCATCACCGCGGAGAACCTGACCGAGGCATTCAGTCAGTCGATCGCGCTCGATCGCGTCGACGGTCGGTTCTTCGCGCGGCGGACTCGGGCTGCCGGGGCGCACCGCCGGTAGGTGGACCGAGCGACTGCGCCGCGTTGTGCAGCGGTACGTTGCCTTTCATGAGCTCGAACAGTGCTGCCGATCACGTACAGGCACGGGACGCCTCGACGGTCATCTTGATCCGTGACGGTTCTTCGCGGCCCGACATCGAGGTGTTCCTGCTCGAACGCGTCGGTGGCATGGCGTTCGCGGGTGGCATGACGGTGTTTCCCGGTGGCGGAGTCGACCCCTCGGACGCGGCAGCGGACGTGCGCTGGGCAGGGCCGCCGCCGTCGTGGTGGGCCGAGCGCTTCGGAATCGACGAGGGCAAGGCGCAGGCTCTGGTGTGTGCTGCGGCGCGCGAGACGTTCGAGGAGTGCGGCGTGCTGTTGGCCGGCTCGACGCCGGATTCGATCGTTGCCGACACCGCTCCGTTCGCTGCGGAGCGGTGTCGGCTCGAGCGTCGGGAGGTGTCGTTCGCCGAATTCCTCACCGCCCACGACCTGGTGCTGCGATCGGATTTGCTCCGGCCGTGGTCGCACTGGATCACCCCGGTGGGCGAAGCGCGACGGTACGACACCCGGTTTTTCGTCGCAGTGCTGCCCGAGGGCCAGAATGCGGACGGCGAGACCAGCGAGGCAGTATCGGTGAGCTGGCGTTCGACCGGTGACGCACTGGCGGACTGGCGGTCGGGAAACACCATTCTCCTGCCGCCGACCTGGAGCCAACTGGACGCACTGTCTCGGTTCGACACCGTCGCCCAGGTCGTCGATCACGACCGCGAGATCGCCCCGGTCCTACCGATTCTCACTCGCACGGACGGGACGGTCCGGGTGCTCTTCGACGGCGACGATGCGTACTACGCCGGAACGCGACATCCCTGGTCGGATCGCTGATCCTCGGCCCGGTAGCCTTTCGGCCCATGGCTGAGTTCGTGAATCTCGAAGTATCCGACGGTATCGGCACCATCCGGCTGGATCGTCCGCCGATGAATGCACTCGATCGGCAGATGCAGGAGGAAATCCGAGCAGCCGCCCGCGAGGCCACGATCAATGCCGACGTCAAGGCCGTCATCGTCTACGGCGGCGAGAAGGTCTTCGCCGCCGGTGCCGACATCAAGGAGATGGTGGCGTTGTCCGCGGCCGAGATGGCCGAGATCGCCGGAGATCTGCAGTCCGCCCTCGGCTCACTCAGCACCATTCCCAAGCCCGTGGTTGCGGCCGTGACCGGATACGCACTCGGTGGTGGGCTCGAGGTCGCACTGGGCGCGGACCGTCGGATCGCCGGCGACAACGCGAAGTTCGGTGTCCCCGAGGTGCTGCTCGGTGTCATCCCCGGCGGCGGCGGAACGCAGCGGCTGGCTCGGCTGATCGGCCCCAGCCGTGCGAAGGACATGGTCTTCACCGGCCGCTTCGTCGGCGCCGAGGAAGCATTGCGCATCGGATTGGTGGACGAGGTGGTGGCACCGGACGAGGTGTACAACGCCGCCCGCGCCTGGGCGATGCAGTTCACCACGGGTGCATCGCGAGCGCTCGCAGCGGCGAAAGCGTCGATCGACCAGGGGCTCGACGTCGATCTCACCACCGGTCTGCGGATCGAGGCTCAGCAGTTTGCGGCCCTGTTCGCCACCGAGGATCGCACCATCGGGATGACGTCGTTCGTGGCCGACGGCCCGGGCAAGGCGACCTTCACCGGACGGTGATTCGGCAGCCGTTCACAGAGAAAAGTTGTTCCACAGCTACCGGATAGTAGGCTCGCCTGATGACTGCAAGCCCCCACGACGGTGTCAATCGATCGATCTCGAACGCGATGCCTTCGGCCTCGTCCGAGGCCGAAGACCGCCAGGTCGATCCAGCCCCGAATCCGCACGCCACCGCCGAGCAGGTCGAGGCTGCACGGTCGGACACCAAACTGGCGCAGGTGCTATATCACGACTGGGAAGCCGAGACCTACGACGACAAGTGGTCGATCTCCTACGACGAGCGCTGCATCGACTACGCACGCGGCAGGTTCGATCAGGCGGTCTCCGGTGACGCGTCGGCGCACTCCGCACTGCCGTACGGCCGCGCGCTCGAACTGGGCTGCGGTACCGGGTTCTTCCTGCTCAACCTGATGCAGGCCGGCATCGCAGACAAGGGCTCGGTCACCGACCTCTCGCCAGGCATGGTCAAGGTCGCACTGCGCAACGCCGAGCACCTCGGGCTGGACGTCGACGGCCGCGTCGCCGACGCAGAGACGATTCCGTACGAGGACAACACGTTCGATCTCGTCGTCGGGCACGCCGTCCTCCACCACATCCCCGACGTCGAACAGTCGCTGCGCGAGGTGCTGCGGGTGCTCAAGCCGGGCGGTCGCTTCGTTTTCGCGGGCGAACCCACCACGGTCGGCAACTTCTACGCACGCTGGCTCGGACGCATCACCTGGGAGGCGACCACCCGCGCAACCAAGCTCCCGTTCCTGGCGAGCTGGCGCAAGCCACAGGAAGAGCTCGACGAGTCCTCGCGAGCAGCGGCACTCGAAGCCGTCGTCGACCTGCACACGTTCGATCCGACCGATCTCGAGCACATCGCGCTCTCGGCCGGTGCGGAGTCCGTGCAGGCGAACACCGAGGAGTTCGCCGCCGCTCTGCTCGGCTGGCCGGTGCGTACATTCGAGGCCGCAGTACCCGCGGGCAAGCTGGGGTGGAACTGGGCCAAGTTCGCTTTCGGCGGTTGGAAGACACTGAGCTGGGTCGACGAGAACGTGCTGCAGCACGTGGTACCGCGCGGGCTGTTCTACAACGTGATGATCACCGGCATCAAGCCTGCACCTCGCGATTGACAGGCAGTGACGCCGTAGGTCTCGATTTCGGGGCCTGCCGTGGGGTATGACTTCACCGGTGCCGACCTCGATTTCCTGCACAGCGAGGTCGGCATCGAGGCGCTCGACGCCGCGGACGGGCTCGAGCTCAGTGCGAGAACGACGGTGCGAGATATCTCCTCGATGCGGGAGCGTTTTCCCGCCCACGCGGGTGCACTGATCGAAACCGTCGCCGTCCGCCGCAAAGCGCGGGTGAAGCTGCTCGACTCCGACCGATGGTGGGTCACCGACGAGGCGGTGCAGCAGGCCACGCCGACGCTCGTCGCGCGCAGGCGGGCCGCTCGACTCGCCGGACGACGCGTGCACGATGTCACGTGTTCGATCGGCAGTGAACTGTCCGTTCTGATCGGGACGGCGGAGTTGGCGGTGGGTAGCGATCTCGACCCGATTCGGCTTCGCATGGCCGCACACAACGTGCCGGACGCCACCGTGCTGCGCGCAGACGCGCTGACCCCGACGACGCGGGAGACCGTCGTGGTCGCCGACCCCGGCCGCCGAGCGGGTGGGCGGCGACGCCACGACCCGGCGGCGCTGCAACCACCCCTACCGGACCTGTTAGACGTCTATCGAGGCCGAGACCTGGTTGTCAAGTGTGCGCCCGGTCTGGATTTCGACGCTGTCGACTGGGCCGGCGAGATCGAGGTGGTCTCGCTCGACGGGGGAGTGCGAGAAGCGTGCCTCTGGTCGGAAGGTTTGAGCGAGAACGGTGTTCGGCGTCGGGCGGCTGTTCTTCGATCCGACGGCAGCGTTATGGAATTCACCGATGCAGAATCCGACGACATTCCGGTTCGGCCGCCGGGGCGCTATATCGTCGATCCAGACGGGGCGGTGGTCAGGGCCGGTCTGGTTCGGCATTACGGTGCCAGATTCGGTCTGTGGCAACTCGATCCGAGAATCGCGTATCTGACCGGCGACACGGTCCCTGCCGGGGTGCGCGGCTTTCGGATTCTGGAGCAGTCCAAGTTCTCCGAGAAAGTGCTTCGGCAACAACTGAATCGGATGGACTGCGGTTCGGTGGAAATTCTCGTCCGCGGAGTCGACGTGGATCCGGCGATACTGCGGCCCAGGCTCAAACTTCGCGGATCCGTGGCACTGTCGGTGGTGATCGCCCGAGTCGACCGGTCCGCGGTGGCGTTCGTCTGCGCTCCAGGATCTATCGGTCAGCCCGTGTAGGTGAAGATCTCGCCGAGGTAGCTTGCGGTGACGACCTGACCGTCCGGGCCGATCGACGTGCCGACGGTGGTGCCGACGACGTCGGGAACCGGCTGTACATCCACCGTCTCACCGGTCGCTGCGTCGAACGTGAGCAGCGCCAGTCCGTCGTCCTCACGAACGACGGTATGGCCGCGTCCGTCTGCGGATTGGGCTGCGCTGCCTGCCTGTTCGAGGTCGTCGCGGACCCAGACTCGCTCGGCCGAATCACCGTTGTCGCGCAGGCCGACGAGGGTGCCGTCGCCGCCCGTCGGCACGATCGTGCCGTCCGAGGAAATCGAGGGACTGGCACCGATTCCGAGCCCGGTGCCCTCGGTCCACTTCTGTCGCCCGTCGGCGGTGTCGAACGCGGTCAGCCTGCCGTCGACATCGGCCAGGTAGACCGTCGACCCGTCCTCGGACAGCACCGGACTCGACGCGACACCGGCGGGCAGCAGGTCCGAGGACCAACGTTCGACGAGACCGGGAGAACCGTCTCGGTTGTACTGCAGGGAAACGAGCTGCGGCGCAATCGAACCGGGACGCCACAGCGTCAAGTAGATCGTTCCGGTCGCACTGTCGACCGCGGGCGCCGCGGGCACGGGGCATTCGGATCCGCCCGAGCTGCACTGGGCGAGTCCGGTGTCGACCGGCAGGAAGTCGGTATTCGGGTCGGTGAAGAAATTCGGCGTCGGAACCAGATCCAGAATCGGTACTCGAAGTTGCCCGTTCTGCGAATCCAGAACGCTGACCTGCCCCATCTGGGTGATCGAGAGCACGCTGCCGTCCCCGAGGAACTGCGCGGACTTGGGCACTCCGTACACCGGTGTGCGCCACCGCAGTTGGCCGTGGTCGTTGTACGAGTTCAGGCCGCCGTCGTCGCCGATGTAGACGTTGATCGCCGAATCGACGGTCGGCGTTGCAGTGACGACGGAGGGCCCGACGCGATTGCACCAGCGTTTGCGTGCGGAGTCGATCTCGAACGAGAAGAGGTTGCAGCCGGATTCGGTGGCGGCAGTGACGAACATCTGACCGGTCGACCCGATGGACACCGGGGAGGTCACCGTGCCGCCGGTGGGGCGCGTCCAGTCCAAGGACAGAGGAGTCGACACCGACACTGCGGTGGCGCCGCTGTTGTGGGAGTTCGCGTGCGCTGCAGGCCATGAATCGGGAGAGAGGGGTTCTATGGCCGGCCTGTCGGTGCCACAACCGCTCACGGTCACCAGCGCCAGCGCTGCTGCGAGCGCAGTGACCCTTCTGCCGGTCCTGCCCTTGGCCCTGACGCCGCGCATCGATCGCTCCCCATGACTCGAGTCCGTGCCCGACATGGTGCCGGGGCGTCTGTGTTCGTTCTGCCGACGAGCAACAGTCGACAGGCAACCCTAGCCCGCGCAAGGGTGGCGGCAGAGAGCGGGCGAACGAGAAACTAGGGTGAACGTCCATGACGAGTATGTGGAACGCGCCGCTGCGGACACGCTGGCGCGGGTCGAGACGACGCGACACCGAACAGGCGCGGTTCCTCACGCGCGCGTCCCTCGACTGGGTTCTCGCCAACAAGGCGTACACGCCGTGGTACCTGGTCCGCTACTACCGCCTCGCGAAGTTCAAGCTGGCCAATCCGCACGTGATCCTCAAGGGCATGGTGTTTCTCGGCAAGAACGTCGAGATTCATTCCACTCCCGAGCTCTCGCGCCTCGAGATCGGACGCTGGGTACACATCGGCGACGGCAATGCCATTCGCTGCCACGAAGGTTCGCTGCGGATCGGCGACAAGGTGGTGTTCGGCAAGGACAACGTCGTCAACACCTACCTCGACATCGAGATCGGCGCGTCGACGCTGGTGGCCGACTGGTGCTACATCTGCGACTTCGATCATCGGATGGACGATGTGAACATGCCGATCAAGGATCAGGGAATCGTGAAGGGACCCGTGAGAATCGGTCCGGACACGTGGATCGCGGCCAAGGTGACGATCCTGCGCGAGACCCGCATCGGCCGGGGCTGCGTGCTCGGGGCCCACGCCGTGGTCAAGGGTGAGATCCCGGACTACAGCATCGCGGTCGGTGCCCCGGCCAAGGTCGTCCGCAATCGCAAGGTCGCCTGGGAGGCCGGTGCCGGCGAGCGCGCGAAATACATTGCTGCGCTGGAGGACATCGCCCGCAAGAAGGCTCTCGGACAGGCCGAGGCGGCGCGGGAGGACTGACCCTACTGTTCTCAGGTACGGCCGGGAAGCGCGCGCTCGACGATGTGCGGGCGCGCCAGCGGATGCCGAACTTTGCGTTTGGCTTCCAGATAGACCTGCGCAGTCGATTCGGCGACGTGTTTCCAGTCGAAATCCACGGTGAGGCGCTCGCGGGCGGCCACGGCCCGTTCCTGCGCGGCGTCCGCGTTGTCGAGAACACGCCGCACGGCGGCGGCCAACCCACCGACGTCGCCGGGCTCGAAGGACAACCCGGTCACGCCGTCGACGATGGCGTCACCCAGCCCGCCTGCGGTGGACGCGACCAGCGGGGTGCCCGCAGCCGCTGCCTCGAGCGCGATGATGCCGAAAGGTTCGTATCGACTGGGCAGGACGATGGCGTCGGCCCCGTGCAGCCAGCCGAGTAGTTCGGTGTGGTCGAGATTGCCCAGGAACGACACTGCGCGGGCCACCCGGTGCGTGCGCGCCAGCCCTGCCAACCAGGCGAACTGTGTTCCTTCGCCGGCGATGTGCAGGGTGGTACCCGGGTGGCTTCGTCGGATGCGGGGCAGAGCTGCGATGGCATCCTGGATGCCCTTCTCGTACTCGAGCCGGCCGACGTAAAGCAACTTGGCCGGCTCCGATCGAGGCTCTCGTCGCCGAAAGTGCCAGGTGGATCGGTCGATTCCGTTGCGAATCACCTTCACCGCCGACTCCGATACTCCGAACAGGGTGGTGACCTCGTCCTTCATCGATGCCGAGCAGGTGATCACCGCATCGGAATCGTTGGCGAGCCACCACTCGACGGAGTGCACCTGGCGGTTGACGGGACCGGAGATCCAGCCGCTGTGGCGTCCGGCCTCGGTGGCGTGGATGGTCGAGGCGAGCGGTACGTCGTAGAACTCGGCGAGGGCGATCGCCGGGTGCGCAACGAGCCAGTCGTGCGCATGAACGACGTCGGGTTGCCAGCCGTCGCCCAGACCCGGCTTACCGAGCGCGACGCCGGCACGGACCATCGCGTGTCCCATCGCGAGGGTCCACGCGAGCATGTCCTCCCCGAAGACGAAGTGAGCCGGGTCTTCGGCGACGGCGACGACGAGCACCCCGTCCTCGATGTGGTGAGACGTCGGGTGGGTGGCGGCGTCGGTTCCGGTGGGTCGACGCGACAGAACGACGACCTCGTGCCCGCATCGGACCAGTTCGGTGGCCAGGTGATGCACGTGCCGACCGAGCCCGCCGACCACCACGGGTGGGTACTCCCACGACACCATCAGAATCTTCATCGACGCCCCCCTGCACCTTCTCGCTCGCCGTCACCGTGTGCACCGGGCAGCCGGCGCGCATCCAACGCAGGAAACAGTCCGTCCGCGCGGTTCCATTGCCGAGCCAGTTCGTTCGCCCGGACAGGTGACCCACCTGCGGCCGCGGCCGCGATCTCACGCAGCGCATGTGCATGGACGTGCGCCCGCTCCCGTGCGTAACCTGCGGCGGAATCCTTGCTGACCATGAATGCCCAGTCGCTGGCCACGGCCATCAGTGTCTCACGCAGTATCTGATCGTTGACCCGATTGCGAAGTTCGGGCCCGCCGGCGCGACGCTGTACATCTCGGGCGGTGTCGACGGCGTCGAGTGCGGTCCGAGATACCTCGGAATTGAGCGCGACCAGGTCGGCGACGTCGTCGCCCGCCCACACCCGCCAGTCCTTGCCCGATCCCCACGACGAATCCTGCAGTTCCAGTGGCGCTCCGACGTAACCCTGCTCGCGGGCGTCGCTGAGCGTGCCGACGGTGATGCCGGCCGCCGGAAGCGCGCGCATGAGCTTGCCGAGCCACTGTGGGCCCTCGTGCCACCAGTGTCCGAACAACTCGGTGTCGAATGCCGCCACCACCAGCGCGTCGCGACCGATCCGCTCGGATTCGGAGACCAATCGCCTGCGGACCACATCGACGAAGTCGGCGACGTGACGGTCCACCGTCGCCGCGGCCCGCTCGGGATCGTAGGGAGCCTTGTCGTTCGACGCGACCGAACGGCCGGTGACCCGGGCCGGTTTGAGACCGGTGGCGTGATCGTAGGTGTGGAAATCCCGATAGGAACCGTGGCCGGGATAGCCGGACTTCGGTGACCAGACGCGGTAGCTGACCGGCAGATCGCGTCCGAATGCGACGACATCGGAGTCCCACACCGGCCTGCCGAGGGAGGTGTCTCCGCGCATCGCGGGCCCGTCGACCATGAAGTGCGAGACGCCGGCCGCGGCGTAGTCGGTTTCCATGCCGGGGGTGAATCCGCATTCGGGTGCCCAGATGCCTCGGGGTGTGGTGCCCCACCGGGCGCGGGCGTCGAGCAGACCTTCTCGGAGCGAGAATTCGCGTAGTCGGGGATCGAGCAGCGGCTGGAACGGGTGCGCCAACGGTCCACCCAGCAGTTCGACGGTTCCGGTTTCGACCAGCGGCCGGAGTACCGCCGACCCGCCGTGCCGCCACCGGGACTCGAATCGATCGAGCGCAGCGGCAGAACCTCGGTGTTCACGAACGGACAGGTCGCGGTCCGTTGCCTCGTGGGCTCTGAGCTGCCAGTTCGCGAGCCAGTGGTGCATTCCGGACAGACAGTGCGGATCGTCGAGTTGAGCAGCCAGCACCGGGGTGATCCCCAGCGACAGCACGTTGCTGTGGCCGTCGTCGGCCAGCTGCTCGAGTGCCGCGGTGAGCGGCAGATAGCAGTCGGCCCAGGACTGATACAGCCATTCCTCGCCTACCGGCCAGCGTCCGTGATTGGCCAACCACGGCAGGTGGGAGTGCAGAACGAGAGAGAACATGCCCGGCACGGTGGCACCGGATGTCACCCGATCACCGTGCTCGAGCTCTTGCGGGCGACGGCGACCAGGTCGAGGCTGTCGTCTATGCGGTCGGCCGCGATGTCGAAGTCCTCGATCGAGATGGCCGCGACGTCCTCGGTGAGTTCGGCAGGCCAGGGTTCCCCGGCCAGGGCTCGTTCGATCTGCGCGTCGATGAACGAACCGCCGTGCTTGGCGTCGAGTGCGGCCAGCGTGCGTCCGTGCCGGACTCCGGTGAGTTCGTCGACCTCGAGCCGTGCGTCCACGAGAAGCTCGGTGAGTTCGGCCGCGTCGAGTTCGCGAGTGTGGAACGGGTTGAGCGGGGTGTCGCGGCCTGGCGAGAAGGTGATGCGGTTGGGAGTGCTGATCAACAGAATGCCCCCGGGCGCGAGCACCCGGTGCACTTCGGCGAGGAACGCACCTTGATCCCAGAGGTGCTCGATCACCTGGAAATTGACGACCACGTCGATCGAGGAATCGGCGACGGGAAGGCGGTCGAGGTTGCCACGCAGCATCGTCACCCTGGGGTAGCGGGCATGCACGTGTGCGGCGGCCGACGCGTCGTAGTCGAGACCGAGAACATTCGTCGCGACACCGGCAATCATGTTGGCTCCGTAGCCTTCTCCCGATCCCGCTTCGAGCACCGTTCGGTCGCGGCAGCGCTCGACGAGTGCGCGGTAGACCACCTCGTGTCGGCGGAACCAGTAGTTCTCCTCGGCGATCCCGGGCACGGTGCGCTCCCCGGTGAGGGGGAGTGGTTCCGGTGCCGGTGCCTGAGCCGATGAATCGTTCACCGACGAAAGGTTAGTGGAGGCGCAGGAGAGGTAAGCCAACGTGGTCTCCATAACAGTCGGGGTGCAGATGTATGGTCGGACAGGCAAGGAGGTAAGTTACCCACCAGTAACTACGGTGAGGTAACCTCGTCCCAGACCGTAGAACTGCACGAACCGTTAGAACACTCACGATCAGCAGAACATGACCAGGAGGTCGACGCAGACCCATGACGAACATCGTTGTTTTGATCAAGCAGGTTCCAGACACGTGGTCCGAGCGCAAGCTCACCGACGGTGACTACACCCTCGATCGCGAGGCCGCCGACGCCGTCCTCGACGAGATCAACGAGCGGGCCGTCGAAGAAGCGCTGCTCATCAAGGAAGCCCAGGGCGGTGAGGTCAAGGTTCTGTCCGCAGGCCCCGATCGCGCCACCGATGCCATCCGCAAGGCCTTGTCGATGGGTGCAGACAGCGCAGTGCACCTCAACGATCCGACCCTGCACGGCTCCGACGCGATCCAGACCGGATACGCGCTGGCCGCAGCGCTCGGCAACGTCGCATTCGAGAACGACGAGCCGGCCGATCTCATCATCGCAGGCAACGAGGCCACCGACGGTCGCACCGGTGCCGTTCCTGCGATCATCGCCGAGTACCTGCAGATCCCGGCCCTGACTCAGATGCGCAAGCTCACCGTCGCCGACGGCAAGGTCACCGGCGAGCGGGAGACCGACGAAGGCATCTTCGGCCTCGAAGCCGCGCTTCCCGCCATCGTGAGCGTCACCGAGAAGATCAACGAACCGCGCTTCCCGTCGTTCAAGGGCATCATGGCCGCCAAGAAGAAGACGGTGCAGACCATCACGCTCGCCGACATCGGTGTCGAGGACGGCATCGTCGGCGTCGACAACGCGGGAACGACCGTCACGTCGTCCACCCCCAAGCCTCCCAAGACTGCAGGCGAGCGGCTCACCGACGAGGGCGACGGCGGCGACAAGATCGCCACCTACCTCGTCGGCCAGAAGATCATCTGATCCCGCCCCACCGAGCAATCGAAGACAAACGAGGAGCAAGTCATGGCAGAAGTACTCGTGCTCGTGGAGCACGTCGAGGGAACACTGAAGAAGGTCAGCCACGAGCTGATCACCGCCGCTCGTGCGCTGGGTGAGCCGTCCGCGGTCGTCACCGGCCCGGTCGGCACCACCGACAAGGTCGCCGACGCGCTGACCGAAGCCGGTGCCGAGAAGATCTACGCCGCCGAATCCGATGCAGTCGACGGATTCCTCGTCACCCCGAAGGTCGACGTGCTGTCGGCACTCGCGGAGTCGGTCTCGCCGGCAGCGATCATCACCGCGGCCACGATCGAGGGCAAGGAAGTTGCGGGTCGACTCGCAGCACGCCTCGGCTCGGGCTACCACAACGACGTCGTCGCACTGAACGGCGACGGCAGTGCCGTCTACTCCATCTTCGGTGGCGCGTTCACCGTCGAGGCCAAGGCCAACGGCGACGTTCCGGTCATCTCGCTGCGCCCCGGTGCAGTAGAGGCCGAGCCGAAGGCAGGAGCGGGCACCCGCGAAACCGTCGAGGTCCCCGCGCAGGAAGAAGGGGCCGTCAAGGTCACCTCGCGTGACCCGATCGTCGGCGGCGACCGTCCGGAGCTCACCGAGGCATCGGTCGTCGTCTCCGGCGGACGTGGTGTCGGCAGTGCCGACAAGTTCTCCGTCGTCGAGGAGCTCGCCGACTCGCTCGGTGCCGCAGTCGGTGCCTCGCGCGCCGCTGTCGACTCCGGCTACTACCCCGGCCAGTTCCAGGTGGGTCAGACGGGCAAGACCGTCTCCCCGCAGCTGTACGTTGCCCTGGGTATCTCCGGAGCCATCCAGCACCGTGCAGGCATGCAGACCTCGAAGACGATCGTCGCGGTCAACAAGGACGAGGAAGCACCCATCTTCGAGATCGCCGATTACGGCATCGTCGGTGACCTCTTCAACGTCGCACCGCAGCTGACCGAAGCAGTCAAGAAGCACAAGGGATAGCTTCGATCGCTGTTCCCACACAGGCCCTCACCGCCCGCGCGGTGGGGGCCTGTCGTGTCCAGTAGCGCAACCTTGTTCACGCAAACTCTTCCGACACGTTTCCCTGACGATGCCCGGTAGCCTTCCCCGCTCGTTAGACACACCTCATGACCACTTCCGTCATGAGCTCGACTGCATCGATCGTCCCGGCCACCGACCGCTACTCGCTGGTGTTGTCCACCGACCCGGAGCACCGACTCGCGGCGCAGCGTCTGCGCTACGAGGTGTTCGCTTCCGAGCCGGGGTTTTCCATTCCCACCGACACCGACGGCCTCGACGCCGATCGGTTCGACGAATTCTGTGATCACCTGCTCGTTCGTGACCAGTGGACCGACACGTTCGTCGGCTGCTACCGCATGTTGCCGCCGCAGGCCGCCGTGTCCGCCGGCGGGTATTACACGGCAACCGAATTCGATATCTCCGCGCTCGATCCCGTCGGCATGAACATCGTCGAAATGGGAAGGGCTGCAGTTCATCCCGATCATCGCTCCGGGTCCGTGCTCGGGCTGATGTGGGCCGGAATCCTGCACTACCTCGATGTGACGGGATACGAGTGGGTGATGGGCTGCGTGTCGGTGCCCATGCAGTCGGCATCAGGGGACCCCATCGGGGCCAACGTACGCAGTGTTCGAGACCGCTTGTTGGGCAAGCACGCTACGCCGCTCGACCGTCGGGTCCGGCCGTACTCTCCGGTCGTCGTCGACGGGGTGGATCTGATCGACATCGAACCCGCGAAGCGAACGTCGATGCCGCCGTTGATGAACGGCTACCTCCGGCTCGGTGCCTCCATCTGCGGTGAGCCGGCTCATGATCCCGAATTCGGTGTCGCCGATTTCGTCGCGTTGCTCGGGCTGCACGAGACCAACACTCGCTATCTCGACCGCTTGCGTTCGGCAGCAACGACGTTCGAGTCGGGTGTCCGGTGACACGACCGATCGTGCACGCGTGGATGCCGTCGTCGCCGTGCAGTGACGGCTGTCTGCCGAAGAACCCACCGACAGTGGGACGAATCGTCCTCGCGCTCCGAATCGTACTGGCGTTGGCGGCGTTCGGGTTGCTGCCGGTGTTGGTCGTCCTCGGGGTTCCGTTCCCGCGGGTTCGCCGGTCGCTGACGCGGATCGGTGCTCGCACTCTGCTGTTCGCCATCGGGATCGACCTGACCGTGCTCGACGCTCGCTCGGAGCGGGAACGCTCCCGTACCGCCGCAGGTGCACTGCACGTCGCCGGTCACATCTCCTGGACCGACGTCGTGGTGCTCACCGCGGTACAGCCGTCGACCTTCGTCGCGCGTGCCGACCTGATCGACTGGCCGGTGCTCGGTCGCCTCGCGCGGGCCATGAAGGTACTTCCGATCGATCGAGCTCGACTGCATCAGCTCCCCGGCGTCGTCGATCAGGTGGCCGATCGTGTTCGCGCCGGCGGATCGGTCGTCGTCTTCCCCGAGGCCACCACCTGGTGTGGTCGCGCCTACGGCTCGCTACGGCCTGCGCTGCTTCAGGCCGCGATCGATTCCGAGACCTGGGTGCAGCCGATTCGGCTGCGCTACCTCGACCGGACCGGCGAGCAGACCACCGCCACGTGCTTCGTGGGGGACGAAACGATCGGCGCGTCCATCGGCCGGATCTTCCGACTGCGCGGACTGCGTGCCGAGGTGGAGTTCACGGCCCCGGAGGCACCCGGCGGCGATCGCCGCGACCTCGCTCGACGATGCGAGGTCGCGATTCGACGCGATGACGTCTACGACCCCACCGTGCACGAGGTGATGGCCGAGGCCGAACGCAGCCCGATGCCGCCGACGGTTGCGGCGGCCTGACCGAGCATCGATCACCGTGACCGCGGACCCACCTCGCGCAGGTAGGTCCGCGGTCACGGCAGCGGGTATCGTCTAGCCTGTTATGCCTTCTGTGCGCAGTACGACTGCTCCCGTCCCGCCGCGGCCACCGGTGTACCTCGATCACGCAGCGACGACCCCGATGCTGCCGAGCGCGATCGAGGCGATGACCTCTGTGTTCGCCACGGTGGGCAACGCGTCCTCGCTGCACACCTCAGGTCGGTCCGCTCGGCGTCGAGTGGAGGAATCTCGCGAGTCGATCGCCGCGGACCTGGGCGCGCGCCCGTCCGAGGTGATCTTCACCTCCGGCGGCACCGAGAGTGACAACCTCGCCGTCAAGGGCATCTTCGCGGCCCGTCGAGACTCCGATGCCGCACTGACCAGGATCATCGCCAGCTCGGTGGAGCATCACGCGGTGCTCGACGCAGTCGAGTGGCTCGTCGCACACGAAGGTGCGAGTGTCACCTGGCTCCCGGTCGACACCGAGGGGCGGGTCACCCCGGATACGCTGCGCGCCGAGCTGGCCCTGCATGCCGACGAGACTGCGCTGGTCACCGTGATGTGGGCCAACAACGAGATCGGCACCGTCATGCCGATCGCCGAGCTGGCAGCCGTGGCCGCCGAATACGGGGTCCCGATGCACAGCGACGCGGTCCAGGCGGTGCCGCATCTGCCCGTCGGATTCTCCGCGAGCGGTCTGTCCGCGCTCAGCATCGCCGCACACAAGTTCGGTGGACCGCAGGGCGTCGGAGCGCTGTTGCTCGGCCGCCAGGTCCCGTGTGTTCCGCTGTTCCACGGCGGGGGACACGAGCGAGACGTTCGATCCGGCACCCCGGACACTGCAGGCGTCGTCGCGATGGCGGCTGCATTGCGGTCGACCGTCGAGAACTCGGCGCGGCACCGCGCAGAACTGAGAGCACTGCGCGATCGGTTGATCGTCGGAATCAGAGATGCCGTTCCCGACGCCATCCTCAACGGTCCGGAAGGCGACGACCGGCTGGCCGGGAACGTGCACTTCACCTTTCCCGGGTGCGAGGGTGATTCGCTGTTGATGCTCCTCGACGCGGCCGGGATAGAATGCTCGACGGGCTCGGCGTGCACTGCGGGTGTGGCCAGCGCCAGTCATGTACTGATTGCGCTCGGGTGCGATCCGGCCGTCGCCCGCGGATCACTGCGGTTCTCGCTGGGAACCGGCTCGTCCGAATCGGACGTCACCACTGTGCTTGCGGCTCTGCCGCAGGTCGTCGAACGCGCTCGTGCCGCCGGACTTGCCGGCGTCGGAGCTCGAGGAGGAAATCGCTGATGCGTGTTCTGGCTGCTATGAGCGGGGGAGTCGACTCGGCCGTTGCCGCGGCCCGTGCCGTGGACGAGGGCCACGACGTCGTCGGCGTGCACCTGGCTCTGTCGACCGCTCCCGGCGCTCTGCGCACCGGCTCGCGTGGTTGCTGCTCCAAGGAGGACGCGGGTGACGCTCGTCGAGCTGCCGACGTACTCGGAATCCCGTTCTACGTATGGGATTTCGCCGATCGTTTCAAAGAGGACGTCATCGACGATTTCGTCGCGTCCTACGCCGCCGGTGAGACCCCGAATCCGTGCCTGCGCTGCAACGAGAAGATCAAGTTCTCCGCTCTGGCGGACCGCGCTCTCGCACTGGGCTTCGATGCCGTGGCGACCGGGCACTACGCGCAACTGCACGACGGAGTGCTGCGACGTGCCGTGGACGCGGACAAGGACCAGTCGTACGTGTTGGCCGTGCTGAACCAGGCGCAGCTCTCGCGTGCGATGTTCCCCATCGGGGACACCCCGAAGTCCGAGATTCGTGAGGAGGCCGCCGAGCGTGGGTTGGCTGTTGCCGACAAGCCGGACAGTCACGACATCTGCTTCATCCCCTCGGGCGACACTCGCGCATTCCTCGGCGCGCGGATCGGCGTGCGCCCGGGCAAGGTCGTCGACTCCGAGACCGGAGCCGAACTGGCCGATCACGAAGGCGTGCACGGGTTCACCATCGGGCAACGCAAGGGCCTCGGCGTGGAAGGACCGGCCGCGGACGGCCGGCCCCGCTATGTGACGTCGATCGAACCCGACAGTGGCACGGTCATGGTCGGCTCGGCGCAGAAACTCGACGTCTGGGCGATCAGCGGAGACCGCGCGGTATGGACCGAAGGTACCGCTCCTACCGGCCCCATCGAGTGCGTCGTGCAGGTCCGCGCGCACGGCGGACTGACCGAGGCCGTCGCCGAGGCAGCAGGTGACGGTATGGAGATCCAGCTGCGGGCTCCACTGACCGGTGTGGCCAAGGGGCAGGCTGCGGTGCTGTACCGCAAGGACATTCACGGAGACATCGTGATCGGCAGCTCGACGATCTCAGGCACTCGATCCGAGCGCGAGTGACCCCGGGCGTCTTCGCTGGACTGGCGACCGGCATCGGTTCGTGGCCGGGCACCGACATTCGTGAGGCTGCGGCGGTCGTCGTCGGGGAGTTCACCGAGCTTCCACACATCGTCGAACTTCCGGCGCGCGGCCTGGGTGCGGACATGATCGGACGCACCGGAGCCATCATGGTCGACGTCGAACTCGACGTGCGCACCTCCGGCTATCGCGTCGTGCCGCGTCCGATGCTCGCCGGCCGCCGGGCGACCGACTTCCTGGCCGAGGACCTCGACGTGCTCGAGGAACTGTGGGAGGTGTCCGGGCTTCGCGGCAGCGGCCGCACCATCAAGGTCCAGGCCGCCGGTCCGTTCACGATGGCAGCCCAGGTCGAACTTCGGCACGGGCATCGGGCCCTGACCGATCGCGGGGCGCTGCGGCATTTCGCCGAATCCCTCGGTGAGGGACTGCGCCTGCATTGCGCGGAGTTGACGCGTCGGCTCGGAGTCGAGGTTCTCGTTCAGCTCGACGAACCCAGTCTCGCAGCCGTTCTCGCCGGCAGCCTGACGGGCATCACCGGGCTCGATTCGGTGCGGGCAGTCCCGGAACCGGACGCTCTCGACCTGCTGGATTCGCTGATCGAGACGATCGACCTTCCCGTTGCGGTGCATTGTTGCGCCGGCGACGTTCCGTTCGATCTACTTCGCCGTTCGCGTGCCGTTGCGGTCGCCGCCGACGCGACTGCGCTGCGCCGCAGCGACTTCGACGGAGTCGGCGAGTTGCTGCAATCCGGCAAGACGCTGATGCTCGGGTTGATTCCGTCCGAAACCCCCGTGCGGCCACCCCATTGGCGCGAACTGGCCGAGCCGGGTGTCACGTTGATCGATCGACTCGGTTTCGACAGATCGGTTCTCGCCTCCCGGATCTCGGTGACGCCTGCATGTGGATTGGCCGGCAGCACACCGGAGTGGGCCCGTCGCGCAACAGGACTCGCCCACGACGTGGCATCCGCGTTCGCAGATTCACCCGATTCGTTGTGAGATCGCACAGCCGGTCGGAGTGAAACCCCGCGGACTCCGGGCCGATCGAGACCACCACCATTAGGACGCCGAACAGGTGTGACACTATTCACATGGCCGTTGGGGGTCTGTTGGATACGTGGGAGTTCGGAAAATGGCATCAGGTGGTCGCGACTTCGACGAGGTTGCCTCCCTCCGGCGTTCCGGCAGGCACCGTCGAGGTCTCGTAGCGAAATTGGCCGCGGCCACCTCCGACTGGTATCGAGCGCCGCACGATTTCGAGTGGATCCTCAATCACAGATCGACCCGTCCGCTGACCGGGATCATCCGTGCCGTGTTCGGTACCGCCACCTTGATGTACGCCGTCACCTCGATCCTGATGCTGTTCAGCGACCTCGGTCCGCGCGGCTCCCTGGCAATCGGGTGGGTCTTCGTCGTACTGGTGACTCAGGTGCTGGTCGCCGCACGGTGCGTGTTCGGCCCGATTCCCGGCAAGAAGTTCTTCGTGGGATTCCTCGCCTTCGGTGACATTTTGACCACGTCGATTCTGCTTCTCTACGCGCCCGTTGCCTCGTTGATCGGGACCGTGCTCTTCGCCGTCACCGGGGCGTTCTGCACGTACTTTCTCAGCCCTCGATTGCTCGTCGCGCACCTGGTGTGGACCGCGACGTTCATCATCGGGTTCGGCATTCGCGTGTTCGTGGCAGTGATGAACGGCGAGGTCGGATACATCGACGGGCCTTCGGTCGCAACGGCCACCGTGGTTCTCCTTCTCGCCACGGTGGGAGTACCCGTGTTCGCCCAGGTGGCGTGGACGACGCTGTCCAACGACGCCAAGCGGTCGGTTCTCGATCCTCTGACCGGGGTGTACAACCGGCGCGGCATCGACAGCGAACTGCTCGACCTGTGGCACCAGGCCAGCAAGGGGGGCATGTCCATGGCCTTCCTGGTTGTCGACATCGACAAGTTCAAGGCCGTCAACGATCGATTCGGGCACAGTCGCGGAGACGACGTGATCGTCCGGGTCGCCGACCGGCTACGCCGCTTGGTCCGGCATCAGGGCGGAGTGCTCGCCCGAACCGGTGGCGAGGAGTTTCTCGTCGCCATGGTCGGTGATGCGCGGGGGATGGTCGATCTCGGCTTCGACGTCGTCCGCGTGCTCTGTGACGACCGCGACGACATCCCCGTCACCGTCAGCGTGGGAATGGCGTTGTTGCGCGAGGACTCGGCTCTGTGGGACGTGGGCAAGTCCGTGGTCGGCAGAGCAGCTCGAACGGCGGACGCGGCGATGTACCGGTCCAAGCAGTCCGGTGGAAACCGTTTGGTCATCGACGAGATCTGAGCCCTCGAACCGACGTCGCTCGATGCGCCGGCGCGCTCGGGTGCGACCTCTGCGATGATCGTGCGATGTATCGGCTATCGGATGCCCAGCGACGTGGACTACCTGCCGGAGTGCTGTTGTCGGTGATGGCCTCCGTGCTCGGCGGCATCTACGCCGACTCCTTCGTGACCGGCTTCGCGTTGACCGCCGGTATCTGTGCGGTGGCGATCATCGCTGCCACGCTGTTGCTGGGTCTGATGGGGCGGTAGTTGCTGCGCTGCAGCGGGTGCTTCCGTGTCGGTGGGTTCGGATAATCTTCGACACGTGCCCGAATCGACCGAACCGCCAGCAGGAAACGACGAGACCGCAGGGACCGTCGGTGTCGAACTCGATGCCGCGTCGTCCGCCGATCGCGAGCGATGGCAGAAGCTGGCCGAGGAAGTGCGCGCTCATCAGTTCCGCTACTACGTGCGCGACGCGCCGCTGGTGTCCGACGCCGAGTTCGATGCACTGCTGCGTGAGCTGAACGAGCTGGAGGAGGTGCACCCGGATCTGCGCACGGCGGATTCACCGACACAACTCGTCGGGGGCGGTTTCGCGACGGAATTCACCGCCGTGGACCACCTGGAACGAATGTTGAGCCTGGACAACGTGTTCGACCACGACGAGCTTCGGGCCTGGGCCAAACGGGTCGAGACCGAAGCAGGGCCGGATCTGGAATACCTCTGCGAGGTCAAGATCGACGGCGTTGCACTGAATCTGGTGTACGAGAACGGCACCCTCGTGCGCGGTGCCACCCGAGGTGACGGACGTACCGGTGAGGACGTGACGCTCAACGCACGCACGATCGACGACATCCCGGACACTCTGACGGGTAGCGAGCAGTACCCCGTGCCGGAGTTGTTGGAAGTGCGCGGCGAGGTCTTCTTCCGGTTGGAGGACTTCCAGGCGCTCAACGCCTCACTCGTGGCGGAGGGCAAGCCCCCGTTCGCGAATCCGCGGAATTCGGCGGCGGGGTCGCTGCGACAGAAGAATCCGGCGGTCACCTCCAAGCGGCGTCTGGGAATGATCTGCCACGGCTTCGGTCGCATGGTGGGTTTCACCCCCGAGTCGCAGTGGCACGCCTACGAGGCGCTGCGCGCCTGGGGTCTGCCCATTTCCAGCCACACGACCCGTGTGCAGGGCGTCGACGCCGTCATCGAGAAAGTCGTCTACTGGGACCAGCACCGACACGACGTCGAACACGAGATCGACGGTCTGGTCGTCAAGATCGACGACATGTCGCTGCATCGTCGACTGGGAACGACGTCTCGCGCGCCGCGGTGGGCCATCGCGTACAAGTACCCACCCGAGGAAGTAACCACGACGCTGCTCGACATCCGCGTCAGCGTGGGCCGGACCGGCAGAGTCACGCCGTTCGCGTACATGACGCCGGTTCTCGTGGCCGGCTCCACGGTGTCGCTGGCGACGCTGCACAACGGCTCGGAGGTCAAGCGCAAGGGCGTTCTGATCGGTGACACCGTGACCATTCGCAAAGCGGGAGAGGTCATTCCGGAGGTTCTCGGGCCCGTCGTCGACGCCAGGACCGGAGACGAGACCGAGTTCGTCATGCCCACCGAGTGCCCGGAGTGCTCGACGCCTCTCGCCCCGGCCAAGGAGGGTGACGCCGACCTGCGCTGCCCCAACTCGCAGTTCTGCCCGGCACAACGTCGCGAGCGGGTGTTCTTCGTGGCAGAGAGGCAGCGATTCGACATCGAGGGCCTCGGCTACGAGGCCGCATCCGACCTGTTGGCCACCGGGGCCATCGAGGACGAAGGTGATCTGTTCTCGCTCACCGAGGACGACCTGATGAAGACGGCGATCTTTCGCACCAAGTCCGGGGCGTTGTCTGCCACCGGTCGAAAGTTGCTCGACAACCTGGCCACCGCACGGAACCAGCCGCTGTGGCGGGTGCTGGTCAGTCTGTCGATTCGGCACGTGGGGCCGTCGGCTGCCCGCGCGTTGGCAGGGGAGTTCGGCAGCCTCGAGCGGATCCGAGCGGCGTCGGTCGAGGAACTCTCGGCGGTCGATGGGGTGGGCGGCACCATCGCGGCCGCAGTCTCCGAGTGGTTCGAGGTCGACTGGCACCGCGCCATCGTCGACAAGTGGCGGGCCGCGGGCGTGCGGATGGAAGACGAGCGTGATGCCTCGATCGAGCGCAATCTCGAGGGGCTGTCGATCGTGGTCACCGGGTCGCTGACGTCGTACTCACGCGACGAGGCCAAAGAAGCGATCCTGCTGCGAGGCGGCAAGGCTGCAGGTTCGGTGTCCAAGAAGACGGCGTTCGTGGTCGTCGGCGAAGCTCCGGGGTCCAAGCACGACAAGGCAATCGAGCTCGGCGTGCCGGTGCTCGACGAAGCGGGATTCACCCTGCTGCTGACCGAGGGGCCCGATGCGGTGGCTCCGACCGAAGCAGAATCGGGATCGACGGAATGATCGGGCCGGGACGGGTCAGTTCAGTACCGTCGCGACGATGCCGGCGAGATAACCGAGTCGGGCAACCTCCGAGGGCCTGAACTCCGGGCCCCCGGGCCTGCCCAGCATCAGCACGGTGCCGGTGGTGCCGAGGGGAGCAGCGGCGATCTTGGTGTCCATGTCGCGCCATACCTGGGGCACCCACTCGGCGTCGGAATCCAGAGCGGCGGGGGCGTTCAGCGGGAACCACGGCAGCTCGGCGGCGTGCGTCTCGGGAGCCCCCGAGCTGCCCACCAGACGGAACGGGCCGTGCGCGTTGGTGGCGACGACGGTGCTCCACCCCACTCGAAGGACACGGGGGGCTCCGTCGACGAGCACCTGAAGTCGATCGTCGGACGCCGCGGCGACCCGATCGATCAGTTCCAATTCGCGGTGCGTGTCGAGGACGCCGGTGTACGGGCGGATGGAATCGACCCGAACATCGGTGAGGTTCTCGGCAGCGGTGATCAGCGTGTCGGGAAGCGAACCCGGAGCAACGTCGACCACCAGGTCGTCGACTGCGTAACCGTCGCCACGTTCGATGACGTCGAGGGAGAGGATGTCCGCCCCGACCGAACCGAGCGCGACGGCCAACGATCCGAGGCTGCCCGGTCGGTCCGGCAGTTGGACGCGGAGCAGGTAGGACATGTCACGCTCCCTTTCGACTTCTGGCGTACTCGACCACCCCAGCGTCATCGGTCGTTGCTGGCAGTTGGCATGTCGCTCCGGGGTCGTTCCGTAGGCTCCACTCCTGGAAACACTGTGCACCCCGGCGCGAGCAATCCTTGCATCTTCGACCTGTCCGGTACGTCGCGCAACGCGGGCCGTGACAATTCCGACACCCGCTGTGTCCATTGGGAGTGCGCGAAAGCCCGCGTAACACTACGCACTAGGCTGGACCGCGTTCGCGAACCCGTGAGGTTCGCTCTGCACGAATACGGGGCCGCTTCTGCAGGCTCCGCTCCTACCGTCTGAAAGGGGTCTACGCGGTGCCAGACATCTCCCGCGACGAGGTCGCTCACCTCGCCCGGCTGTCGCGCTTGGCTCTTAGCGACGCCGAACTCGACGAGTTCGCCGGCCAGTTGGACTCGATTCTTCATCACGTCAAGGCAGTGGCGGAGGTGGCGACGGACGACGTGCCGCCGACGGCCAACCCCAGTGACATCGTGAATGTGACGCGTCCCGACGTGATCGTTCCCGGCCTGACGCCGGAGCAATCGCTGTCCGGTGCACCGAACGCCGAGGAGGGCCGTTTCGCGGTGCCGCAGATTCTGGGAGAGAGCGAATGACCGATCTGACGAAGCTCGACGCGTCCGAGCTCGCCACCCGCATCCACGCGCGTGAGGTCAGCGCCGTCGAGGTGACCCAGGCGCATCTCGACCGGATCTCCGAGGTGGACGTAGACCTGCACGCATTTCTGCATGTGGCAGCAGCCGAGGCACTCGCAGCGGCCACCGATGTCGATGCGGGATTGTCCGCGGGACGCGCACCTGCCTCGGCTCTGGCCGGCGTGCCGCTGGCCCTCAAGGACGTGTTCACCACGACCGACATGCCGACGACGGCCGGATCGAAGATTCTCGACGGGTGGATGTCGCCGTACGACGCGACGTTGACCACCAAGCTGCGGGCCGCGGGCATTCCGGTGCTGGGCAAGACCAACATGGACGAGTTCGCGATGGGTTCGTCCACCGAGAACTCGGCCTACGGACCGACCAAGAACCCCTGGGACACCACCCGCATCCCCGGCGGCTCGGGCGGCGGCAGTGCTGCAGCGCTCGCGTCGTACCAGGCCCCGCTGGCCATCGGTACCGACACCGGTGGATCGATCCGTCAGCCGGCGGCGTTGACCGGCACCGTGGGTACCAAGCCGACCTACGGCAGCGTCTCGCGCTACGGACTGATCGCCTGCGCTTCCTCGCTCGATCAAGGCGGCCCGTGCGGTCGGACCGTGCTCGATACCGCGTTGCTGCACGAGGTCATCGCCGGCTACGACGCGCGGGACTCCACGTCGGTCGAGACGGCAGTTCGACCGGTGGTCGCAGCGGCACGAGAGGGTGCTCGCGGTGACCTGTCGGGCGTGCGCGTCGGTGTCGTCAAGGAATTGCACTCGGACAAGTACCAGCCCGGTGTGATCTCGTCCTTCGATGCCGCGGTGGCGACACTGACCGAACTCGGTGCCGAAGTGGTCGAGGTGTCGTGCCCCAACTTCGTGCACGCGTTGGCCGCCTATTACCTGATTCTCCCGTCGGAGGTGTCGTCCAACCTGGCTCGGTTCGACGGCATGCGGTACGGACTGCGGGCGGGTGACGACGGCAAGCACAGCGCCGAGCAGGTCATGGCCACCACACGCGCGCAGGGGTTCGGACCGGAAGTCAAGCGTCGCATCATGATCGGGACGTACGCCCTCTCCGCGGGCTACTACGACGCCTACTACGGCTCTGCCCTGAAAGTGCGCACGTTGATCGCCCGTGACTTCGATGCCGCTTACGAGAAGGTCGACGTGCTGGTATCGCCGACGACCCCGACGACGGCATTCCCGCTGGGGGACAAGGTCGACGATCCGATGGCGATGTACCTCAACGACCTGTGCACGCTGCCGACGAACCTCGCCGGTCATTGCGCGATGTCGGTACCGTCGGGTCTTGCCTCCGAGGACGGACTGCCCGTGGGTCTGCAGATCATGGCTCCGGCGTTCGCGGACGAGCGGCTCTACCGCGTCGGTGCCGCATACGAGGCCGCTCGCGGCGACCTGAGGTAGTTCGAGGTGCTGCATCGGTGGGCCGTCGATCTGGCTCATCTGCCCCTGCTGTCCGGTGCAGTGCCCGCGGTCGCGTCGACTGCAACCGCTGTCGTGACGGCTGTGCTGCTCGTCGCTGTCGTACTGCGGGTCGGGCGGGGCCGATCACCGGGAACGGTGTTCGGCCCGCTGAGTGCTCTCGGTCTCGTGGCGTCGCTTCTGGTCGCGGCGACGGTGCTCACCAATCTGACCGTCACTCGATACCCGACGGTGGCCGTGGCGCTGGGTCATCGACCGGCAGTCCAGTCCGAGGGCACCGGCAGGTTGATGGATGTGGACGTGCCCGGCACGGTATCGCACTTCGCCGCTCGACCCGCGACCGTCTACCTTCCGGCGTCGTACGACGCCGGAGCGAGCGACCTACCGGTGCTGGTGCTGCTCACCGGCCAACCCGGCCATGTCGTCGACTGGATCGAGGGTGGTCGTCTGGCCCAGACGATGGACGCCTTCGCAGCACGTCACCGCGGTGCGGCCCCGATCGTCGTGGTGGCCGACGGACTGGGTGACACCGAGGAAAATCCGATGTGCATGGATTCGAACCTCGGAAACGCCGCGACGTACCTGTCCGTCGATGTGCCGCACTGGATTCGATCGAACTTTCGGGTGTCCTCGGATCCGAGTGCCTGGGCGGTGGGCGGCTATTCCTACGGGGGAACGTGCGCGCTGCAGCTGGCGGTGACGGCACCGTCGGTGTACCCCACCTTTCTCGACATCTCCGGTGAGGACGAGCAACGCCGGGGCACCAGAAGCGAATCCGTTGCAGCGGCATACGGCACGGACACCCCGGCGAACGAGGCGCGTTTCGAGCGCGCCACGCCACTGAACATACTCTCGCACAACAGCTTTCCCGGTTCGGCCGGTGCCTTCGTCGTCGGTGCCGACGACGAAGAATTCCGGCCGCAGACCGAGCGTGCGTTCGAGGCTGCAGTGGCATCCGGTGTGGACGCGCACTACAGCGAGCTGCCCGGTGGACACTCGATGCAGGTGTGGGCTCCGGCGCTGGAGCAGGAAATGGACTGGCTCGGCGGGCGTCTGGGGCTACTCGGCTGAACGGCTGGCCTTGTCATCACCGACACCGCGGCATGCTCGTACCTTGGTCGGTGCCGTACCGATGGCCGTGACCGGGGTCGACATCGAGCGCTGCCGCGAGATCGATGGACGTCTGGACGAAACTGACGAGGGGCAGCCACATCGGCGACGGTGCGTCGGGTCGGGTGGTCGAGGTGTTCGGCGGTGACCACAGTAGGTCGGCCGACCACCGAACGACGGGGTCCGAGGAATTGGCGAGTACCGTTGCGCCGTCGGTGTCGACGGCTCCGGCGGGTGGACCCGCCCATACGGCACCGCAGATGCGCGGATCCGTATGCCGGAGAGACAGATACGCGTCGCTTCCCGCCACCGAACCCAAACTCTGGCCGTACACGACGATCTGCGGCGGTGTCGACTCGGTGGCCGCGCGTGCTGCGACCGCGCGGGCAACTGTATCTGCCGACCGTCGTGCGTCGTCCTCGGCGAACACGAACGTCGCCCAGCTCGGTTTGTTCGAGTACTGCACCGCCACGGTCGCGACGTCCCCGCCGAATCTGCTTTCGGCACCGGTGACGGCATTTTCGTCCACCCAGCCCGATCCGGTGGGTATCGCCACGACCACGACACTGCGATCGAAAGCGCCGGCGCGTTCCATGTCCGCTATGGCCAACTCGACCCGCTGATCGAGGGTGGCCGCCGAGTCGAGCCCCACATAGGTGCGCACGGTGCTGGGGTCCAGGCCGCCGGTGGTGAATTTTCTGCCCTCTCGGCCGAGAGTGCGCCACGGCACGAGTGAGTTCGGACTTCCTGATCTCGCCGCAGCGACGGGTGCGGTCACCGCGTCGTCCAGCGCAGAGTTCGAGGCCGCGAAAGAACTGGACATGGCCGACCAGAGCGCGGGCACGGCAACGAAATACGACAGCACGCCGACGACACCGATCAGGACGACCGATCGAAAGCTGCCGATCGCAGTGCACATTCTCCGGATGGCAAGACCGATTCCCCACAGGACGACAGCAACGCATGTCGCTCCACCGACTACGTCGACGGCATAGTGCCAGTCCACTGAGGGGGTACCCATCGACACTCGCAACCGGTTCTGCCACTGAATATTCGAGAGAACTGCACTCGTCGAGATCAGTGTTCCAACGCCTGCTGTCCACGCCTGCGCTCGGAGTCGAGCAGGTCGCCGGGTGCCGAGTGCGCGCCGAGCCGACCATCCGATGGCGAGGGCGATCGCCATCGATACGCCGGTCAAGAGAGCCTGGGTGACAGCTGGACGGGGGAGCAGCGCGGGGGCCGACGACGCCAACACCGCAGCAGTGAGAGCGACGGAGGTCCCGACGCGCGGTAGCCGTACCCCCGTCGGCGGGGGTCCGATGTCGGATTGTGCAGCACCGATTCGTGCGGAGGCTCCGGTGATCGAGGTGCTCATGCGCGTGCGCCGATCTCGGGTGTCGACACTCGCCTGCGCAGGTATCGGCGCGTCAGAAGAGCCGACAGCGCAATCAGCGCCATGCCCGCGCCGGCCGACACGAAGGGCAACGCGGGCTCGGCCACCGGAGCGCCGAACGACTGTCGCCAGGAATTGACGTCGACTGCCGTGGCGGCCACCGATGCGGCGGCGTCGCAGACCTGGCGAGGCCCGTCATCGGGCCGGTCCGTGCAGGCGGCGTGCATGCGGCCTTCGAGCTGGGCATCGATCGATCTGCGCCACTGCGGGTCCACTGTCGTTCCTGTCGCAGCGGCGTACCGAATCAGGTCGTAGCCCAGATCGTGGGCCCTGCATGCGGAATCGAAGTCGGACGGCAGCGGAACGGGCGACGAACAGTCGCCGTGTGGGTTCTCTGCCATGTCGTCCTGCACCCGAGGCCGGTACCCCATCACCGACCCGAAGTCGTCGGGGATGGTCAGGGCGGCGGTGTCCGCGGACTCGGTGACCAGTGCGTGCACCGAGACCGCGACAGGTGAAGTGAAGTCGGCAGCGGGCGGTGTCGATGCTGCGCCGGTCGTTGCCGTCACCGCTACGATCGCTGCAGCCGTGCACATCACGGCGCGAGAAGTGTTCCTGTTCATGGCTTTCGACGCTAGGGAGCGATGTACCCGTCGAACATCGGACCGAAGTCTCGTTCTGCAGCGCCCGTAGAGGGCGTTCGGGGCGTGACCCGAGACCTCGGTAGTGGACCGAAGTGATACTCAGGTATGACGACCTGGTCGGCTCACACTCCTTAAGCTCGGTCCGTGCGTAAGAACAGAGCGACAGAACCCGGCACCGGCGTAGTTCGGCGTCGAGTGCCGACTCGCATTGCCGGCTTCCGCTCGATCGACGTACTCATCGTGGCCGTCACGGCGGTGCTGTATTCGATCTCGTGGCCGACGTTGCCGTTGACACATGATGTTTCGGGACCGTTACTGCCGATCGTCGGCGCGCTCGCCGCGTTTCCGTTCGCGTTGATCCGCATCAATCCCGCACTGGGGTGGGCGGTCTCGGCGCTGTCCGCACTGGTGATTCCGGTGGCGTTCGATCGCGTGCCGGGCTACGACTATCCCTGGCAGGTAGTGCACATTCTCGTTCTGCTGTCGTTGTTGTTCGCCGTCGCTCTGCGCTCGCCGCCGTCGCTGCTGCTCGTGGCCTGGTTGTCCAGCGTGCTGGTGTTCTTCGCCTACGTGCCGGGCTCGGACGGCGTCGGCTGGTCGGTCGGACTGACCGCAGTCGTGGTGTTCGGACTGTTGATCCGCTGGCTCGTTCTCTCCCGCAGGCAGCTCGCGCAGCAAGAGGAAGTCAGTGAACTCGAGCGCACCCGACGCACCGTTCTCGAGGAGAAGGCAAAGATCGCCCGGGATCTGCACGACGTCGTTGCACACCACATGTCGATGGTCGTCGTGCAGGCGCAGAGTGCGCCGTATCGGCTCGATGACGTATCTGTCGCCGCAGCAAAGGAATTCGAGTCGATCGCAGTTACCGCACGGGAAGCGCTCAACGAGATCCGGGGGATGCTGGGGGTGCTGCGCAGCGACGGACAGCAGTGGCAGGACGCACCGGCACCGAATGCACTCGATCTCGAACGTACCCTGCAGGCGAGTCGCAAGGCAGGTATGGATGTGCGGTGGACTGTCACCGGTCCGGTCGATTCGATCTCCGACACAACAGGTTTGGCGCTGTACCGAATTCTGCAGGAGTCGCTGTCCAATGCTGCCCGGCACGCCCCCGACGCTGCGGTGACCGTCGACATCACGGTCGGGCCGAGCACGGTGGTCATGACCGTGGTCAATGCGCCGTCACCGAGCAAAAGTGTCGGACGCACCGTTGGAGCCGATACCGGTGGGCACGGGATTGCGGGTATGCGCGATCGTGCGCGCGCGGCGCACGGCTGGCTGCATGCCACCGCTCTGCCCGACGGCGGATTCGAGGTCGCGGTGCACGTTCCGAACGGCATGCCGATCTCGACGGCACCGGTTGTCCGGAACGATCTCGCCTAGGCTGTTGCGCGTGGCTACAACGGTGTTCATCGCCGACGACCAAGCGATGGTGCGGCAGGGGTTCGGTGCGCTTCTCGGTGCTCAGGCCGACATCTCGGTCGTCGGAGACGCCGACAACGGCAGGACCGCGGTCAGCGAGGTCGCCCGGTTGTTGCCCGACGTGGTGCTGATGGACGTTCGGATGCCCGAGATGAACGGTCTCGATGCCGCACGCGCAATTCTCTCTGCGTCACTTCCGTCGCCGGTGCGCATTCTGATGCTGACGACGTTCGACATCGACGATTACGTCTACGAGGCCCTGGCACTCGGTGCAAGTGGCTTTCTGCTCAAGGATGCACCGGCCGAGGAGTTGATCAGAGGTGTTCGGGTCGTCGCGGCAGGTGACGCGTTGCTGGCACCGTCGGTGACGAGACGGCTCATCGCCGACGTCACCTCCAGGCGGGGAGCGCGGCGACACACCTCTGGGCGTTTGAGCGATCTGACTCCGCGGGAACGCGAGGTTCTCGAACTCGTCGCCACCGGCATGTCCAACTCCGAGATAGCGGGTTCACTGTTCCTGGCCGAGCAGACCGTGAAAACGCACGTGGGCAAGGTTCTTGCGAAGCTCGGACTGCGCGACCGCGCCCAGGCGGTCGTACTGGCCTACGAGACCGGTGTCGTCACCCCGAAGTGAGGACCGAACGATACCGACGCGCGCAGCATCCCACGCCCGAGCTTGGGACATCTTTTGCCTCCCTCGGAGAGGACTATCGGCACTGCCGACATGATGTCGACCCTGGTTGAGTAAGGGACCTACCCGAGCCCAGGAGTTGCATTCGCATGGATATCCACGTTCGTACCGACGCCAATGTCGACATCACCGGTCAACTTCGAGAACGCATGGAAACAGATGTTGTGAGCGCCCTCGACCGATTCTCCGACCACCTCACGCGCATCGATATCAGCTTTCGTGACGAGAGCGCGGGCCGCGAGACCGCCGATGACATCCGGTGCTTGATGGAGGCCCGCCCAGCAGGCCAGGAACCCGTGACCGTCACCGCGTCGTCAGCTAGGGTCCTCACCGCTTTTGCCGAGGCGCTGGACAAACTTGAAACACTTCTCACCCATAAGTTCGGCAGGCTGGACGACAAGGACTCGCGCGAGACCATTCGCGGTCGCTGATACGCGCGGACGTCGGCCGCGCCTGTAGCGAACCCAGGCGCGCCAACGGCCGACCCGGGTGGTGCTCGCCCGATCGAGGCGAACAGCGAGCTGTACCCAGCTGGGCACAGCTCGTCACGAAACGGTTCGAAGGGTATCGACGCGCGCACGTCGAGACGGACGATTAAGGTGGCATTCGATATTGGGCTTCACCGAAAGAACGGTCTGTGGTTGTGCCGCAGGCTCCACTCCCTGTCAGAGAGGCGAAAATCGATGCGCATCGGAGTTCTGACCGGAGGCGGCGATTGCCCAGGGCTCAACGCGGTGATTCGCGCAGTCGTACGCACCGCGGACGCGCGGTACGGCTCCACTGTCGTCGGTTTCCAGGACGGATGGCGCGGGCTTCTCGAAGACCGTCGGGTGCAACTGCGCAACGACGACCGCAACGACCGGTTGCTCACCAAGGGCGGCACGATGCTCGGCACCGCGCGCACCAATCCGGATGTGTTGCGCGCCGGACTGGACCGGGTCAAGCAGACTCTCGAGGACAACGGCATCGACGTGTTGATCCCGATCGGTGGCGAAGGGACTCTCACCGCGGCAGCGTGGTTGTCGGAAGAGGGTGTGCCCGTGGTCGGTGTGCCGAAGACGATCGACAACGACATCGACTGCACCGACGTCACATTCGGCTTCGACACGGCGCTGACGATCGCCACCGATGCGATCGACCGTCTGCACAGCACCGCAGAATCCCATCAGCGCGTGATGCTCGTCGAGGTGATGGGTCGTCACGCGGGGTGGATCGCTCTGCACGCAGGCCTGGCGTCGGGTTCGCACATGACGCTCATCCCCGAGCAGCCGTTCGACGTCGAAGAAGTGTGCACGTTGGTACGCAAGCGTTTTCAGCGTGGAGACTCGCACTTCATCTGTGTCGTGGCCGAGGGGGCCAAGCCTATGGAGGGCTCGATGAAGCTTCTCGACGGCGGTATCGACGAGTTCGGCCACGTTCGATTCACCGGGGTTGCCCATCAGCTCGGTGTCGAGATCGAGCGCCGCATCAACAAGGAAGTACGCACCACGGTGCTGGGCCACGTCCAGCGCGGTGGAACGCCGACGCCGTACGACCGCGTTCTCGCAACACGATTCGGCGTCAACGCGACCGATGCGGCCCATTCGGGAGACTTCGGCAAGATGGTCTCGTTGCGCGGCACCGAGATCGGCCTGGTGTCTCTGGCCGAGGCCACCAAGCAACTCAAGCGGGTACCGCAGACCCGATACGACGACGCCGCCGCGTTCTTCGGCTGACTCCGGTGCGACGGCGTGAGCCGTCAGATGCGACCGGCGGCCTCCTGGATTTCGGCCTCACGTTCCTCGGTCTCGCGGCGCAGTTCGCGTCGTCGCCGCGCTGCCTCGAAACGCTGAGCACCGACCTCGGTGGTCGGCGTCAACTGAGGCAGTGTCTTCGGCTTGCCGTCGTCGCCGATCGCGACCATGGTGAAGTAGCAACTGTTGGTGTGGCGTAATTCACCGCACTGAATGTTCTCGGTCTCCACTCGGATGCCGACCTCCATGGATGTGCGGCCGGTGTAGTTGACCGACGCAGAGAACGTGACCAGTTCTCCGACGTGGATGGGTTCGCGAAACACGACGCGATCGACCGACAGAGTCACGACGTAGGCCCCCGCGTAGCGACTGGCGCAGGCGTACGCCACCTGGTCCAGGAACTTCAGGATCGTGCCGCCGTGGACGTTGCCGGAGAAGTTGGCCATGTCGGGTGTCATCAGCACGGTCATGGCCAGTGTCTGCTTCTCTGGGGGAGTCACCCGTGCACGGTAACGAGTGCACGTGGTTACTCGCGCGTCGAATGCAATGCATAAACTACTGACCATGACTGCTGCAACCGTCGATTTGATCGATTACGACGATGTGCTCGCCAAGTTCGACCCCGTGTTGGGCATGGAGGTCCATGTGGAGTTGGGCACGGCGACCAAGATGTTCTGCGGCTGCCCCACCGAGTTCGGTGCCGAGCCGAACACGCAGGTGTGCCCGGTGTGCCTGAGCCTTCCCGGCGCGCTTCCGGTGGTGAACTCTGCTGCGGTGGAGTCGGCGATTCGGATCGGGCTGGCGCTCAATTGCTCGATCACCCCGTGGGGACGGTTCGCTCGCAAGAACTACTTCTACCCGGATCAGCCGAAGAACTATCAGATCTCGCAGTACGACGAGCCCATCGCGACCGAGGGCTACCTCGATGTGCTGCTCGACGACGGCAGCACGTTTCGAGTCGAGATCGAGCGTGCGCACATGGAGGAGGACACCGGTAAGTCGACGCACGTCGGCGGAGCGACCGGCCGCATCGAGGGCGCGTCGCATTCGCTGCTCGATTACAACCGTGCCGGTGTGCCGTTGGTGGAGATCGTGACCAAGACCATCACGGGAACCGGTGCGCGTGCGCCCGAGGTCGCACGCGCGTACGTCACCGCGCTGCGTGACCTGTTGAAGTCTCTGAACGTGTCCGACGTGCGGATGGATCAGGGCTCGTTGCGCTGCGATGCCAACGTGTCTCTGATGGCGAAGACGGCAACCGAATTCGGCACGCGCACCGAGACGAAGAACGTCAACTCGCTCAAGAGCGTCGAGGTTGCCGTTCGGTACGAGATGCGGCGTCAGGCAGCGGTTCTCGAATCGGGCGGAGAGGTGACGCAGGAGACTCGGCACTTCCAGGAGTCGGACGGCACCACCACCGCAGGCCGCAAGAAGGAGACCGCCGAGGACTACCGCTACTTCCCCGAGCCCGACCTTGCGCCCGTCGCTCCCGACGCGGCCTGGATCGAGGAGCTTCGGACGACGTTGCCCGAGCTGCCGTGGTTGCGCCGCGGTCGGATTCAGAAGGAGTGGGGCGTCTCCGACGAGGAGATGCGCGATCTGGTGAACTCCGGTGCGCTCGAGCTCGTCGCGGCGACGGTCGAGGCGGGTGCGTCGGCGCAGGCGGCGCGGTCGTGGTGGGTGTCGTACCTGGCGCAGCAGGCCAACATCGCCGGGGTCGAACTGACCGATCTGTCCATCACTCCGGCTCAGGTTGCCGAGGTGGCCGCGTTGGTCGCCGACGGCAAGCTCAACAACAACGGTGCCCGTCAGGTGGTTGACGGGGTGCTGGCGGGTGAGGGTGAGCCTGCGCAGGTCATGGCGGAGCGCAATCTCGTACTGGAGAAGGACGACACCAAGTTGCAGGCCGCCGTGGACGAGGCGCTCGCAGCGAATCCCGGTGTGGTCGAGAAGATCCGCAGCGGCAAGGTTCAGGCCGCCGGTGCCATCGTCGGTGCGGTGATGAAGGCGACACGCGGCCAAGCCGATGCTGCTCGGGTGAAGGAACTCGTACTCGAGGCCTGCGGCCAGCCCTGATCACGACCGAGAAAGACTGCGGCCGAGCGCGATACGCGCTCGGCCGCAGTCGTCTCTCTTTCAGTCGAAGCCGCCTCCGCCGCCGCCGGGGAACGGCACCTTGACGACGCGGTCGTCGGTGGGTCCGACGGTCGGCCCGTTCTTGTTGACGGTGCCCACCAGGATCTGCCCATCGGCCGAACTCGTCGCACCGTTCAACTGGCCGTACTCGTCCTGGATGAGCAGTATCGGTTCGGCCGAGACAGCTCCGGTGTTCGGGTCCGTGGTCAGTGCTGCAACAGCTTTGGCCGTCGTGAGGGCTACGGCCACTCCACCTGCGCCCGCTGCGCATCCGGCAACACCGGGACGGTCCGGCCACGTCCACACCGGGTTGAACACCGCGCCGAGAGTGTCGATGCGCTGCAGACGATCTTCGAGCGCTGTGCGGTCGGTGACGTAGATGTTTCCGGTGCCGTCGGTGCAGACGTCGCCCGCCGTACCGATGCCGCTCAGTGCGATCTGCGGTCGCGGTGGGTTCGTCGTCGGAGACAGTGAGGTAACCCGCAACAACTTGCCGGACAGGGAGTTCGGGCTCGCAGCCGCAGCTGGATCGCCGTTGTCGCCGGTGAGCACGAGTAGTTCGTTCGGTGTGTAGAAGTCGATCGCTCCGCGATTGCCCGCCGCGCCGCGGGGGATGCCGGTCAGGATGTCCTTGGGTACGTCGCCCTGAGCGAGTCGGACCACCCTGGTGTCCGCGGATGTGGTGATGAGGGCGTAGAGCAACCCGTCCTCGATGTACGTCGGAGACAGCGCGATGTCGAGAAGGCCGCCGTCACCGGTGCCGTCCACGTCGACTCGGGCCACCTCGACCGGCGTCCGGCCTGCAGCGACCTCCATGATGCGACCGGTGCGACGCTCGGCAACCAGTGCCGACTGTCCATCGGGGAGCGCGACGAGTCCGCCCGTGGTGTCCAGGCACGTCGCGATCACCGCCGAATCGGGGTCGACGCAGGGACCGGACGGCGGGGGCGGTGCGCCCGGATCGGACGGCGGTGGCGTCTCGCTGGGGGTGGTCGGCTCCAGTTCGGCCGCACCCACCTCAGGCGCAGGAGTGAACGGCGTCGCGTTCGAGTCGTCGAAACGGGCGCACCCGGCGAGCAGGGCAGCGGTCATCGACAGGGCGACGACGGCAGCGGTTGCAGTTCGTGGCGACGCTCCGACCGGCTTCATGCTTCGAACGTTACGGAACGTCGGGGGAGACTCGCCACGCGGCCGTGAGCGTCGACGTCGGTGAGGAGCGCTCATCGGCTCTACTGTGGAGAGGTGACCGATACACCGCGCGACCCCAACCGGCCGGATCCGTCGTACGAACCGGCCGAGAGCCCGTACGACAATCCCACGGAGCAGATTCCGCCCTCGCGCTCCACCTCCGAGTCGCCAGCGTCCGAGCGCACCGACGCCTCGGGTACGCCGACCACGGCGTTCGGGGCTCAGCGCTCGGACCGACTGCCGCGAACCGACGACGAACTCGATTTTCCGTACTCGTCGTCGTCCGACGCACGCTCGGCCGATGCGCAGCCCACGGAGAAGATGCAGACCTATCGACCCTCGGCGTTCGCCGATACGCCGACCGACCGTCCTTCGACCTCGGACAGCACGTCGTCGAGTGCGTACTCCGATCACTCCACCGAGTACCTCGGGACCACCCCGGCCGCTGCGCCTGCGACGGCCGTCGCCCCGGAGCCCGAGGTTCGTACCGAGACCGTCGAGGTTCCCGCACGCCGCGGCAGCACCGACCTGGGTCTGTTCGTCCTTCGCGTCACGATCGGAGCGGTGTTTCTCGGTCACGGACTGCAGAAGCTCGTCGGACTGTGGGACGGCCCCGGTCTCGACGGATTTCAGAACCTGCTGGAGAGTTCGGGATTCCGCTACTCGGAAATCCTCGCGATCGCGGCCGCGGCGGGCGAAACCCTCGGTGGAGCACTGCTGATCCTGGGCCTGGCAACACCACTGGCAGGCGCGGCCGTGCTGGCCACGATCATCAACGCCTGGTGCTTCAAGCAGGCCGTCGAGCCCGGATTGCAATTCTCCGGCACCGGCGGCGTCGAGTACGAGACGGTCCTCGGCTTCGCTGCGGCCGCGATCATCCTCACCGGTCCGGGACGCATCGCGTTCGACGGCCGACGAGGATGGGCCACCCGGCCGCGGATCGGTTCGTTCCTCGCGCTCGCCGTCGGCATCGCCGCAGGCGTGTGCATCTGGATCTTCCTCAACGGGGCCAACCCCGTCGTCCGCTGACCTCGGACACGTACCCGACCACGTGAGCGGAACCTCGTAGCCTGCTACGAGGTTCCGCTCACGTGATTTTCACCCTCAGGGGACGTAGCGGACGGCACCCTTGTCCGCCGATGTCGCCAACGCGGCGTATGCGCGCAAAGCGGTGGTGACCGTGCGCTGGCGATCGACGGGCTGCCACGGCCGCTCGGACGCGTTCATCTTCGCGCGTCGCGTCTCGAGGGTCTCGTCGTCGACGAGGATCTCGAGGGTGCGAGTGGCGACGTCGATTCGGACCTGGTCGCCGTTCTCGACGAGCCCGATCACACCGCCCGCAGCGGCCTCGGGGGAAATGTGCCCGATGGACAGTCCCGAGGTTCCGCCGGAGAAGCGGCCGTCGGTGATCAGGGCGCAGACCTTGCCCAGTCCGGCACCCTTGAGGAAGGCCGTCGGGTGCAGCATTTCCTGCATGCCGGGACCGCCCTTGGGTCCTTCGTAGCGAACGACCAGCACGTCACCGGGCTGAATCTTCTTCTGCAGGATGGCCGAGACGGCTTCTTCCTGCGACTCGACGACCAGCGCCGGTCCCTGGAAGGAGAACAGGTCCTCGTCGATGCCCGCGGTCTTGAGGATCGCACCGTCGACGGCGATGTTGCCGCGCAATACCACCAGGCCACCTTCGACCGTGTAGGCATGCTCGAGATCGCGGATGCAGCCCCCTGCGGCGTCCGTGTCGAGCGAGGACCAGCGGTTGCTCGTGGAGAACGGTTCGACGGTGCGGACACCGCCCGGGGCGGCGTGGAACAACTCGACGGCCTCGGCGGACGCTTTGCCGGACCGGATGTCCCAGGTGTCGAGCCATTCGTCGAAGCTCTTCGTGTGCACGGTCGAGACGTCGGTTTCGAGCAGGTTCGCCCGTCGCAATTCGCCGAGGAGAGCCGGGATTCCGCCGGCGCGGTGCACGTCTTCCATGTGGTAATCGGAATTGGGGGAGACCTTCGACAGGCACGGAACCTTGCGACTGATGGCGTCGATGGAGTCGAGGTCGAAGTCGACCTCGCCTTCCTGCGCAGCAGCGAGGGTGTGCAGCACTGTATTGGTGGATCCGCCCATCGCCACGTCTAGTGCCATGGCATTGCGAAACGCGGCCGGAGTGGCGATGTTGCGGGGGAGGACGGATTCGTCCTCGTCGCGGTAGAACTTCAGCGCTGCCTCGACGATGGTGGTGCCTGCGCGTGTGAACAGCGCCCGGCGGGCCTCGTGAGTGGCCAGGGTGGAGCCGTTGCCGGGCAATGCCAGGCCGAGCGCTTCGGTGAGGCAGTTCATCGAGTTCGCCGTGAACATGCCCGAGCACGACCCGCACGTGGGGCACGCGCTGCGCTCGACCTCGTCGAGGCCCGCCTCGGACACGGCGTCGTTGGCGCTGGCGGAGATCGCGGTGATCAGGTCGGTCGGTGCCTGCGCGACGCCGTCGACGACCACCGCCTTGCCTGCCTCCATCGGTCCACCGGAGACGAAGACGGCCGGGATGTTCAGGCGCATCGCGGCATTGAGCATTCCGGGGGTGATCTTGTCGCAGTTGGATATGCAGACGAGCGCGTCGGCGGTGTGGGCGTTGGCCATGTACTCGACGGAGTCGGCGATGATCTCGCGGCTGGGCAGCGAGTACAGCATTCCGCCGTGGCCCATGGCGATTCCGTCGTCGACGGCGATGGTGTGGAACTCTCGGGGAACGCCGCCCGCAGCTCGTACGGCGTCGGCGACGATCTCGCCGACGTTCTTCAGATGCACGTGGCCTGGAACGAACTGGGTGTACGAGTTCGCGATGGCGACGATGGGTTTTCCGAAGTCCGAATCGGTCATTCCGGTGGCGCGCCACAGCGAGCGTGCGCCCGCGGCATTGCGTCCGACAGTGGTGACCCGTGAGCGTAGCGGCGGCATAGTGCGGTGTCCTCGTTCGTTGCAGCGGTTTCTCGCATCGACGAGATTACTCGCCGCCGACTACTGCTCCTTCGGTGCCTGCTCGCCGTCGTCCTCGGCGTTCTCGGCCTCCGCACGGTCTCGATCCTCGGCCGCAGCGGCGGCCGCGGCGTAGGGGTCGGTGATGCGGCCGCCGCTGGCCGCGGCGAGTTGGGGGAGGAGATCGAAACGCACGAGCGGCAACGACTTCTCGCTCTTGTCGGTCAGAACCACCCGCGCCCAGCGGCGATCAGGGAAGTGCAGACCCGCCACCGATTCCCACGCGATCACATCCGAACCAACGAACCGTCGAGCCGTGATCGCCTCTGGGGAGATGACCGTGCGCACTCGAAACACCCAGATGCCCGCGACGATCGGCAGGATCAGCAACCATCCCATGGCCACGGGCCAGCTGGCGGCGGTCAGTCCCGTGCCGAACAGCAGCAGTCCCACGCCGAGGAGCGCGAGGCGCGGGACTCGGATGACCTGCGTTCTCGACGGTTGCGGTCCCTCGGCACCGTTCGGTGACTCGGGTGCGGTGTGGGATGATGGCCGAGGTGGTTCGGACTGCTGCGAAGACGACACCCATTCATCTTCGCATTGCATCTACGCGATCTCACATAATGGGATTGCGTCGTGACGAGTTTGACTCTTCCCTGTGCGCGCGCCTACCGTCGAGCGCGTGAAGCGGAATTGGATACTCGTAATCGGCCGGCGCGTCAACGCCTGAGCCGGTTGTTCAAACTCGCATCGACGCGCCACCCTCGTACAGCTCACGCTGACGGGGGTTTTTTCTTGCCCAGAGATCGCCCAGCAATTTCACATTCCTGAGGAAGCAATCAGTGAGCGCACCAACCGCACGCCCAGGGCCCACGACCCGTAAGTCGGGGACAGCGTCCAGCCCGTCGACCAGCCCGTCCGCAGAAGCGGCGACCAACGGATCGCGACGCCACGTCGCGCCGGAGAAGGTCACCGGCGCACAGTCGGTCGTTCGGGCCCTCGAAGAACTCGACGTCGACACCGTATTCGGCATTCCCGGAGGCGCGGTTCTCCCGGTCTACGACCCGCTCTTCGACTCCGTGAAGGTGCGCCACATTCTGGTGCGCCACGAGCAGGGTGCCGGCCACGCCGCGACCGGCTACGCCCAGGCGACCGGCAAGGTCGGCGTCTGCATGGCAACGTCCGGTCCCGGCGCGACCAACCTCGTGACCCCACTCGCCGACGCTCAGATGGATTCGGTTCCCGTCGTCGCGATCACCGGTCAGGTCGCCCGCAGTCTCATCGGGACCGACGGCTTCCAGGAAGCCGACATCTCGGGAATCACGATGCCGGTCACCAAGCACAACTTCCTCATCACCGACGGTGCCGACATCCCGCGCATCATGGCCGAGGCGTTCTACATCGCGTCCTCGGGCCGTCCCGGTGCCGTGCTCGTCGACATCCCCAAGGACGTCCTGCAGGCGCAGACCACGTTCTCGTGGCCGCCGGAGATGCGTCTGCCCGGCTACCGTCCGGTCACCAAGCCGCACGGCAAGCAGGTCCGCGAGGCAGCCCGCTACATCGCCGACGCCAAGCAGCCGGTGCTGTACGTCGGCGGCGGCGTCATCAAGGCCAACGCCTCGGCAGAACTGCTCGAGCTCGCCGAACTGACCGGAATCCCTGTCGTGACCACTCTGATGGCCCGCGGCGCGTTCCCCGACTCGCACAATCAGAACCTCGGAATGCCGGGCATGCACGGCACCGTCGCCGCGGTGGCCGCTTTGCAGCGGAGCGATCTGCTGATCACGCTCGGTGCCCGGTTCGACGACCGAGTCACCGGCCAGCTCGCGTCGTTCGCTCCGAGTGCCAAGGTCATCCACGCCGACATCGATCCGGCCGAGATCGGCAAGAACCGCTACGCGGACGTGCCGATCGTCGGCGACTGCCGTGAGGTCATCACCGAGCTCATCGAGGCGCTGCGGGCGGACCGGGCGACCGGAACCACGCTCGATCTCGAACAGTGGTGGGTGTACCTGAACGGCATCCGCAAGACCTACCCGCTGAGCTACGACCGCCCGGCCGACGGATCGATGTCACCGGAGTTCGTCATCAGCTCGGTCGGCAAGTTCGCCGGCCCCGACGCGATCTACTGCGCAGGCGTCGGTCAGCACCAGATGTGGGCCGCGCAGTTCATCAACTACGAGAAGCCGCGTACGTGGCTCAACTCGGGTGGCCTCGGCACGATGGGGTACGCGGTCCCGGCCGCAATGGGTGCCAAGAGGGGCCTGCCCGACGCCGAGGTGTGGGCCATCGACGGCGACGGATGCTTCCAGATGACCAACCAGGAACTCGCGACCTGTGCGGTCGAGGGCATCCCGATCAAGGTCGCGCTCATCAACAACGGCAACCTCGGCATGGTCCGCCAGTGGCAGACCCTGTTCTACGAGGAGCGCTACTCCAACACCAATCTCGGTACGCACGGGGCCGTCCGCATCCCCGACTTCGTCAAACTCGCCGAGGCGCTGGGTTGCGTCGGGCTGCGATGCGAGCGCGAAGAGGACGTCGATGCAGTGATCGCTCAGGCGCGAGCGATCAACGATCGTCCGGTCGTCATCGACTTCATCGTCGGAGCCGATGCACAGGTGTGGCCGATGGTCGCTGCCGGAACCGGCAACGACGAGATCATGGCCGCCCGCGGAATTCGTCCGCTGTTCGACGAGGACGAGACCGTGGGCAGCGAGCCAGGCCTCGACGAGGCCATGGAGCGCGAGCAGGCCCCGCACCCGCAGATCGACGACGTGAAAGGCACCGACAAGTGAGCACGAGCCATACCCTCAGCGTCCTCGTCGAGGACAAGCCAGGTGTGCTGGCCCGCGTCGCCGCGCTGTTCTCGCGCCGTGGATTCAACATCTCCTCGCTTGCCGTCGGCGGCACCGAGATTCCCGAGATCTCGCGGATGACCATCGTGGTGACCGTCGACGAATTCCCGCTCGAGCAGGTGACCAAGCAGCTCAACAAGCTCATCAACGTCATCAAGATCGTCGAGCAGGACGACGACTCCTCGGTGGCTCGCGAGTTGGTGCTGATCAAGGTCCGCGCCGACGCCAGTGTGCGCAGTGAGGTCATCGAAACGGTGAACCTGTTCCGCGCCAAGGTGATCGACGTGTCCCCCGAGGCCGTGACGGTCGAGGCGACGGGAACCCGCTCGAAGCTCGATGCGTTGTTGAAGATGTTGGACCCCTATGGAATTCGAGAAATAGTTCAGTCGGGAGTCGTTGCCGTCGGACGTGGACCGAAATCGATCACAGCGTCGCGCTGAGCGACGGACGTGATTTTCAGCGAAATCGAAGAGGAAAGGTTACAAACAGTGGCAGTCGAGATGTTCTACGACGACGATGCTGATCTGTCGATCATCCAGGGCCGCAAGGTCGCTGTGATCGGTTACGGAAGCCAGGGCCACGCGCACTCGCTGAGCCTGCGCGATTCCGGTGTCGATGTGCGCATCGGCCTGGCAGCGGGCTCGAAGTCCCGCGCCAAGGCGGAGGAGCAGGGCCTGAAGGTCGGCACTCCCGCCGAGGTGTCCGAATGGGCCGACGTGATCATGGTGCTCGCACCGGACACCGCGCAGGCCAAGATCTTCTCCGAGGAGATCGAGCCCAACCTGAAGGACGGCGACGCGCTGTTCTTCGGCCACGGACTCAACATCCACTTCGACCTGATCAAGGCTCCGGAGTTCGTCACCGTCGGCATGGTCGCACCCAAGGGCCCCGGCCACCTCGTGCGTCGCCAGTTCGTCGACGGCAAGGGTGTTCCCGCGCTCATCGCCATCGACCAGGACCCCAAGGGCGAAGGCCAGGCACTGGCCCTGTCCTGGGCCAAGGGCATCGGTGGAACGCGTGCAGGCGTCATCAAGACCACGTTCAAGGAAGAGACCGAGACCGACCTCTTCGGCGAGCAGGCCGTGCTGTGCGGCGGCACCGAGGAGCTCGTCAAGACGGGCTTCGAGGTCATGGTCGAGGCCGGATACGCGCCCGAGATGGCGTACTTCGAGGTGCTGCACGAGCTCAAGCTGATCGTCGACCTCATGTACGAGGGCGGCATCGCTCGGATGAACTACTCGGTGTCCGACACCGCGGAGTTCGGTGGCTACCTCTCGGGCCCGCGCGTGATCGACGCAGGCACCAAGGAGCGCATGAAGGCCATCCTGGCCGACATCCAGTCGGGTGAGTTCACCCGTCGCCTGGTCGCCAACGTCGAGAACGGCAACACCGAGCTCGAGGGCCTGCGCAAGGCCAACGCCGAGCACCCCATCGAGGTCACCGGCAAGAAGCTGCGCGACCTGATGAGCTGGGTCGATCGCCCGATCACCGAAACGGCCTGATTCTCATCGAATCACGTTCTCACGCATGCTGATCGAAGGGCACCCCTGCATCCGTAGGGGTGCCCTTCGGTGCGTGAACCAGGTGGCGTCACAGTTCGACGTCTCCGGCCTCTAAACTGTTTCTGCTGCACCAGCTCCGAACTTTCACCGACAACAGTCTCGAACCGACATAGGGAGTTTTTCACGTGAGCCAGCCAGGCCGTCCTGTCGTTCTGATCGCCGACAAACTTGCGCCGTCCACCGTCGAGGCATTGGGCGACGGCGTCGAGGTCCGTTGGGTCGACGGCCCGGATCGCCCCGCGCTGCTCGCCGCGGTTCCCGAGGCCGACGCGATCCTGGTGCGTTCCGCGACCACGGTCGACGCAGAGGTTCTCGCCGCCGGAACCAACCTCAAGATCGTCGCCCGCGCCGGTGTCGGCCTGGACAACGTCGACGTACCTGCAGCCACCGAGCGCGGTGTCCTCGTCGTCAACGCACCGACGTCCAACATCCACACGGCGGCCGAGCATGCGGTGACGCTGCTGCTGTCGGCCGCGCGCCAGATTCCCGCTGCCGACGCCACTCTGCGTCAGCACGAGTGGAAGCGCAGCAAGTTCAACGGTGTCGAGATCTTCGGCAAGACCGTCGGCGTCGTCGGACTCGGCCGCATCGGTCAGCTGTTCGCACAGCGTCTCGCTGCATTCGAGACCCACATCATCGCTTACGACCCCTACGTCTCGTCCGCGCGTGCCGCCCAACTCGGCATCGAACTGGTGAGCCTGGACGAGCTACTCGAGCGCGCCGACATGTTCTCGGTTCACCTGCCGAAGACCCCGGAGACCAAGGGAATAATCGGCAAGGAAGCCCTGGCCAAGACCAAGCCGGGTGTCATAGTCGTCAACGCCGCTCGCGGTGGACTGGTCGACGAGCAGGCCTTGGCCGACGCCATCACCAGTGGCCACGTCTTCGCCGCCGGAATCGACGTCTACGCCTCCGAGCCGTGCACCGACAGCCCCCTGTTCGAGCTGCCCCAGGTCGTGGTCACCCCGCACCTCGGTGCGTCGACGACCGAGGCCCAGGACCGCGCGGGCACCGACGTCGCCAAGTCGGTTCTGCTTGCTCTCGCAGGCGAATTCGTGCCCGACGCGGTCAACGTCAAGGGTGGCGCAGTGGGCGAGGAGGTGTCGCCGTGGCTCGAGATCGTGCGTAAGCAGGGTGTGCTGCTCGGCGCTCTGTCCACCGAACTTCCCACGTCGCTGTCGGTCGACGTACGCGGCGAACTCGCCACCGAGGACGTCGAGATCCTCAAGCTCTCGGCGCTTCGTGGACTGTTCTCCGCCGTCATCGAGGACTCGGTCACGTTCGTCAACGCTCCGTCGCTCGCCGAGGAGCGTGGCGTCACCGCCGAGGTCACCACGGCGTCCGAGAGCGAGAACCACCGCAGTGTGGTCGACATCCGCGCCGTGTACGGGGACGGTTCGGTGCTCAACGTCGCGGGCACGCTGACCGGCACCACGCAGGTCGAGAAGATCGTCAACATCAACGGTCGCAACTTCGACCTCCGTGCCGAGGGCAAGAACCTCATCGTCAACTACGCGGATCAGCCCGGCAGCCTCGGCCGGATCGGCACCCTGCTCGGCGATGCAGGCATCGACATCCAGGCCGCCGCGCTGAGCCAGGACTCCGAGGGGGACGGTGCAACGATTCTGCTGCGCGTCGACAAGGACGTTCCGGAGGAACTGAGCGCGAGCATCGCCACCGCGGTCGGCGCGTCCACCATCGAACTGGTCGACCTGTCCTGAGCATCGCTCGCAGTCGATCGAACGACGTCGAACAATCACGAGGAGTGAGATGAAGCTGGCCGTCATCGCCGGGGACGGAATCGGGCCCGAGGTCGTCACCGAGGCGCTTGCCGTGCTCGACGTGGTTGCACCCGGTGCCGAGAAGACCGAGTACGACCTCGGTGCGCGTCGCTACAACGCAACCGGAGAACTGCTGCCGGACTCGGTGTTGGCGGAATTGCGTGAGCACGACGCAATTCTGTTGGGAGCCATCGGAGATCCGTCGGTGCCGAGCGGCGTGCTCGAGCGTGGACTGCTGTTGCGAGCTCGGTTCGAGCTCGATCACCACATCAATCTGCGCCCGGCCAAGCTGTACCCCGGAGTGGTCGGCCCGCTGGCCGGTGACAAGCAGATCGACGTCGTGGTCGTGCGCGAGGGCACCGAGGGTCCGTACACCGGGAACGGCGGAGCGCTTCGGGTCGGCACACCGCACGAGGTGGCCACCGAGGTCAGTGTCAACACCCGCTACGGCGTCGAACGGGTGGTGCGCAACGGTTTCGAGCGGGCTCTGACTCGGCGCAAGCATCTGACGCTGCTGCACAAGACCAATGTGCTCACGTTCGCCGGCAGCCTCTGGGCTCGCACGGTGGAGGAGGTCGCGGCCGAGTTCCCGGACGTCGAGGTCGCGTACCAGCACATCGATGCCGCGATGATTCACCTCGTGACCGACCCGGGCCGCTTCGACGTGATCGTCACCGACAATCTGTTCGGAGACATCGTGACGGACCTGTCGGCGGCGGTGACCGGTGGAATCGGTTTGGCCGCAAGCGGAAACATCGATGCGGCCGGTACCAATCCGAGCATGTTCGAACCCGTGCACGGTAGTGCTCCCGACATCGCAGGTCAGCAGAAGGCCGATCCGACGGCGGCGATCCTGTCGGTGTCGTTGTTGCTCGATCATCTCGGCGATGCGGCAGGAGCGGCGCGCGTGGAGGCCGCTGTCGCAGCGGATCTCGCCGAGCGAGGAACCACCACCGCGTCGACCAAGGACATCGGCGCGAGAATCGCAGCGCGCCTGTAACTCTCACGCCACGACATGCCACGGTGGGCCGACAGCCCACCGTGGCATGTCGTGTATTGCGGGCACGTCACCTTCGGCACGTCATCGTGCGCGGTCTGCACTCTCGTCGGGAGGTTCGTTCGAGGGCTGGGGAGCCGGATCGTCGGGGACGATCGGCACCGAGAGTGCGGGGAAGACCGCCGACACCAGGAATGCGACTGGGAAGCTGATCGCCGCGATTGCCCCGAACACCGGCGGTACAGCCGAGGCGAACACGTACTGACTCGTGTTCTGCACTCCGAGAGTGCGTCCGCTCCAATACGGTCCTGATATCTCTGCAACAGCGGTGAACGCAAGACCGTTCGGGGCAACGGTGGCGACGGACGCGACGACGAGCAGGACGATGGCGGCGGGGGAGTCGAACCAGTCGGCGATGCCGAGCCCCATCATGCTGACGGTGGCAGTAGCCGCAACCCACCGTAAGGGCCGCATGCGGCTACCGACACGATCGGACAGCGCTCCGACGCTCATCCGGCCCAGCGCACCGAGGATCTGGGTGACGGTGACGAGGACGCCTGCGGCCGCAGCAGTCCATCCCCGGTCGGTCATCAGCCAGACGAGTGCAAATGTCCAGACCACGTACTGCGGAACCACCAACAGAATGGACGTGGCATGAATGCGCCACAGTTGGCTGCTGCCTCGGTACGGATTGTCGAGCAGACCCTGCGCCGCCGCATCGATACGATTCGGCCGAGGAGGGTCGACGACCGCGAGGCACAGCAGGGCGCTCGCAGCGCACACGGCAGCGGGTACGAGCAATGCCGCGCCGACGCCGTGGTCACGGGCGATGGGTGGGATGGTCAGTGCGGCAAGGGCAACGCCGAGGGGCACCGACATCTGTCTTATGCCCATGGCCAGTCCACGGCGATGCGGCGGGAACCACCCCACCACCACGCGTCCGCTCGCGCTGTTCGCACTGGCCGCTGCCATACCGCCGATCAACAGCAGGACGGCGAGCACCGGGATGGAGTTGCTGACAACTGCGGCGAGACTCGCTGCGGCCGTGAGCCCGAGACCGATCACCAGAACGAGACGTTCGCCGATGCGGTCGACGAGCACGCCCCATGCGATGAGGGTCGCCATGATGCCCACGGTGGGCATCGCAACCACGAATCCTGCAGTCGCAAGGCCGAGTCCCCGGTCGTCGTGCAGGGCGGGAATGAGAAATGCAGCACCGTTGATGAAGACGGCACCCGCAGTCTGCGCGAGCATCCCGAGCACGAGCATGAACCACCGTCGCGTCTCGCCGATGCTGGACAACTGCTTCGTGGCACTCATTCCGGCCTTTCGTCTCAATATATGGACTTGCAATCTTGCTATGTGGATCAATCGTGAACATTACACCGGCGAAAGATCTGCGGATGGGACGGCGTCGACGTGCGGAGAACGACGGTCGATAGACTTCCGGCATGCGTCTCGGTCGAATTGCAAGTCCTGATGGTGTGGCATTCGTGAGTATCGAAGGTGAGGGTGACTCGCAGACTGCGAAGGAAATCGCCGAACATCCCTTCGGCACACCCACGTTCACAGGTCGGTCGTGGCCTCTGGCCGATGTGCGACTGCTCGCGCCCATCCTCGCCAGCAAGGTCATCGCCATCGGTAAGAACTACGCCGCGCACGTGGCCGAGATGGGCGGTGAGGCACCGAAGGACCCCGTGATCTTCATCAAGCCGAACACCTCCATCGTCGGCCCCGGTGCGCCCATCGTGCTGCCACCGTCCTCCAACGAGGTGCACTTCGAGGGCGAACTGGCGATCGTCATCGGCCGTCCGTGCAAGGACGTCCCCGCCGCCAAGGCGTACGAGGTGGTGCTCGGATACACCGTCGCCAACGACGTCTCGGCCCGTGACCACCAGAAGCGCGACGGACAGTGGACTCGCGCCAAGGGGCACGACACCTTCTGTCCGCTCGGTCCGTGGATCGAGACCTCGCTCGACCCAACCGATCTCGAGATCAAGACCGAGGTCGACGGCGTGGTCAAACAGCAGAGTCGCACTTCGCTTCTGCTGCACGACATTCCGAAGATCATCGAGTGGGTGTCCGCGGTGATGACGCTGCTCCCCGGAGACGTCATTCTCACCGGAACCCCCGAGGGAGTCGGACCCATCACCGACGGAGACAGCGTGTCGATCACCGTCGAGGGAATCGGTACCCTGACCAACCCCGTCGCAGCGAAGAAGTAGGGCGAGCATGACCACAGCAACAGATGTCCGCGTTCGGTTCTGCCCGTCGCCCACCGGTACCCCGCACGTCGGTCTGGTCCGAACCGCATTGTTCAACTGGGCGTTCGCCAGGCATCACGGCGGCACCTTCGTCTTTCGTATCGAGGACACCGACGCCGCACGCGACTCCGAAGAGTCCTACGCCGCCCTGCTCGACGCGTTGCGCTGGCTCGGCCTCGAATGGGACGAGGGCCCCGAAGTGGGTGGCCCGTACGAGCCCTACCGTCAGTCGTTGCGCCGCGACCAGCACATCGCCGTCGTGCAGCAGTTGCTCGACGCCGGCGAGGCGTACGAGTCCTTCTCCACGCCCGAGGAAGTGGAAGCCCGTCACAAGGCAGCCGGGCGCGACCCCAAACTCGGCTACGACAACTTCGACCGCGACCTGACGCCCGAGCAGCGACAGGGCTTTCGGGACGAGGGGCGCGGGGCCGTCGTGCGACTGCGGATGCCCGATCACGATCTGACGTGGAACGACCTGGTGCGCGGGGAGACCACGTTCAAGGCGGGGACCGTACCGGATTTCGCCCTGACCCGCGGCAACGGAGTTCCCCTGTACACGTTGGTCAATCCGGTCGACGACGCACTGATGAAGATCACCCACGTCCTGCGCGGCGAGGACCTGCTGTCGTCGACGCCTCGTCAACTCGCTCTCTACGAGGCACTGATCAGGATCGGTGTCGCCGAACGCACCCCCGAGTTCGGGCACCTGCCGTTCGTCATGGGCCAGGGCAACAAGAAGCTGTCCAAGCGTGACCCCGAATCGAATCTGTTCATCCACCGTGATCGTGGGTTCGTGCCGGAAGGCCTGCTGAACTACCTCGCTCTTCTCGGGTGGGGCATCTCGGACGATCACGACGTCTTCTCGCTCGACGAGATGGTGGCGGCGTTCGAGATCTCGTCGGTCAATTCCAATCCGGCACGCTTCGATCAGAAGAAGGCAGACGCGATCAACGCCGAGCACATCAGGATGCTGGCGGCAGACGATTTCGCGGCGCGACTGCGCGAATACCTCGTCGCACAGGGCCATCTCACCGAGCCCGTCGACGAGAAGACCTTCGCCGTCGCGGCCGATCTGGTGCAGACCCGCATCGTCGTCCTGTCGGACGCCTGGGGATTGCTGAAGTTCCTGTTCGTCGACGAGGCGGGCTTCGAGATCGACCCTGCAGCCGCGGCGAAGAACCTCGGCGCCGATGCCGCACCCGTTCTCGACGCCACGATCGAGGCATTGACGGCGTTGCAGACCTGGACGACGGCCGACCTGGAGGCGACTCTCAAGGACGCGTTGATCGAGAAGCTCGAGCTAAAGCCACGCAAGGCTTTCGCCCCGATTCGGGTGGGAGTGACGGGGTCGCACATCAGCCCGCCGCTGTACGAGTCCATGGAACTGCTCGGGCGCGAGAAGACCTTGGCGCGCCTGGCTGCAGCGCGCGCCCAGGTGGCGTGACGGCGCACGGTCGCCGGCGCACCCCGGTCCTCGGGGACAGCCTCGAATGAGTGTCTCCGATCGACTGGATCGACTCCAGCGCAGGCGGCCGGTTCTCGGGTTTCCCATTGCGGTGGTGTACAAGTTCGTCGACGATCAGGGCGGCTACCTCGCCGCCCTGATCACCTACTACGCCTTCGTCTCGCTGTTTCCTGCACTGTTGCTGTTCTCGACGGTTCTGGGCATCGTGTTGGCCGGTAGTCCGGAACTGCAGCAACAGATCCTCAACTCGGCGCTCGGTCAGATTCCGGTGATCGGCGACGAACTGGGCCGGCCCGAACGCATCGGTGGCGGCACCGTCGGTCTCGTGGTGGGCGTTCTCGGCTCCCTGTACGGCGGACTGGGGGTGGCCGTGGCGCTGCAGAACGCGATGAACACTGCGTGGACGGTGCCGAAGAACCTACGGCCCGATCCCATTCGGGCCCGGGTGCGCGGACTGGGCCTGTTGAGCACGGTCGGTCTGGCCGTCCTGGCCATCACGGCACTCAATGTGCTCAGTGCCGCAGGATATTTCGGTCCGGAATCCGGGCTCGTGGTGTTCGTGGTCGGCACATCCTTCTACGTCGGCGTGTTCGTCGTGGCGTTCCGGCTCGCCACGGCGAGACCGGTATCGATCCCCGAGGTTCTTCCCGGAGCCGTCGTCGCCGGGCTGATCTGGCAGCTGCTGCAGACCTTCGGCAGTGGCTACGTCAAGTACGTCGTCAGCAACGCGACCGTCACCAACGGTGTGTTCGCCGTCGTACTGGGACTGCTGGCGTTTCTGTACGTGACGTCGGTGTCGATCGTGATGTGCATCGAGATCAACGTGGTTCGCGTCGATCGGCTCTTTCCGCGAGCGTTGCTGGCCCCGTTCACCGACGACGTGGAACTGACCGAGGGCGACAAGCTCACCTACACCGGGCAGGCAGAAGCGCAACGCAGCAAGCCCTTCGAGGACATCGACGTGACGTTCGTGGACCCGCCGCGAAGTCAGTCCGAATCCGGCTCCGAACCGGCAGCCGAAGCGCCGTAGAAGCGGTCGATTCTCGTCTCCATCGGAAACCGGACGGCCGTGTCGCCGAACATCAGTCGAGTTGCCGACAATGCCGATGCTGCAATCGCTTCGGCGGCACGATCGGAATCGGCGGCGGGACAATGCACCACCACTTCGTCGTGCTGAAAGAACACCAACTCGCTGCCGGTCTCGGAATTCTGGTCGCTCCTGCGGGCTCCGCTCCCGGCCAACCGACCACGGAGATCGGCCAGCAAGCACAGCGCCCACTCGGCGGCGGTGGCCTGCACGACGAAATTGCGAGTGAACCGGCCCCGCGCGTGTGCGTCACCGGTAGACCACCACTGCGCCGAGGGCGGTGGGCAGGCCCGTCCCAGCCACGAACGAACGACCTCGCCCCGTTCACCGGCGCGGGCGGCCTCCTCCACCAGTGCGACGGCACCGGGAAACGAGGCCCGTAGTCGCGTCAGCAGAGCGCGCGCCTCACCCGAGGTCGCGCCGTACAGCACCCCGAGAACGGCGACCTTGGCGTGACTGCGATCGCCGCCGAACGATTCTGCCGCCACCGGTGCGTACAGATCTGCGGTGCCTGCAGCGGCGACCATACGGGGATCGCCGGACATCGCAGCAAGGATGCGTGGTTCGAGCTGACCGGCGTCGGCGGACACGAAGGTGTAGCCGGGATCGGCGATCACGCTGGCGCGCAGGGGTTTCGGAATTTGAAGGCCGCCTCCGCCGCGACTGGCCCACCGGCCCGACACCACAGCGCCGGGAACATAGACCGGACGGAAACGATCGTCGCGAACCCACGCTTCGAGCCATGCCCACCCGTTCGCGGCGTGCAACTTCGAGAGATCCCGGTGGCGCAACAGCAGCGGAACTGCCGGGTGGTCGATGTCGCGGATGACGTGCGCGCGAGTCGATGTCAGTTCGATTCCGACGCGCGCGAACGCGGCCACCAGCTCCGCGGGCGAGGCCGGGTTGATGCGTCGGCCGAACGCCGAGGAAATCTGGTTCTCGAGTTCTGCGAGAGCCGGGGGAGGGGATCCGTCGAGCGGCCGAGCGCCGAGCATCGTGTCGAGATGACGGCGATGCGCGGAGGCAGAGAAGGGCAACCCGTCGAAGGTCATCTCCGCTGCGGCCAGGCCTCCGGCCGACTCGGCCGCTGCCAGCAGGTGCAGTGCGCGATCGTCACCGATGTCCCGAAGCTGACGCCGATACTCGGTGAGCACTGCCGCGGGATCGGAGTTCGGGTTCGCGTCGAACAGACCCGGTCGCAGGTCGGCGGGAGCCGACGGGACAGTCGCGGAGCCGGCCCGCATCGCCAGAATTGCACCGACCAGTGCGAGATCGTGACAGCGGCGTACGCGTACCCCTCGTTCGAGCAACCGAGGGTAGATCCGGCTCGTGTCTTCCCACACCCACCTCGGCCGTTCGTTTCGCTCGAGCTCGGCTACGGCCGCGACCGGATCCTCGACCACTGTGGGATCGCTCTGCGTCGAGCCGTCGTCGGCGAGGTGCGTCAGCACGGCCTGCTCGCCCTGAGGAACGAGCAGAACCTTCATCGGACTCGGCGGGGTCTGCGATCGGTCACGGAGAACAAGTGTGCTCCACTCGTCGGACGAGGCGTAGAGGGGGCTCGCGGGTCCCCGTGAGACAGTGCCTCATGCCACTCCCGACCCGTCCACGGCGCGGTTTCGGTGGCTCTGAGCAGCCGATTTGGAGAATGGGTAGTCACCTTTGATAGTCTCTATCCCGGCTCGAAACGCAGTGCACATCGATCGTGATGAGCAATTCGATTCAAGTCCATTGGGGTATGGTGTAATTGGCAACACAGCGGTTTCTGGTACCGCCATTCTAGGTTCGAGTCCTGGTACCCCAGCGAGCAGGTGAAGGCGATTTTGTCGCCGAGGCCGAGGCAGTTAAGCTGGCTCAGCACTACAAGCTCGATCAACACTGCAGGTGAAGTTCCTGGCCCCGTCGTCTAGCGGCCTAGGACGCCGCCCTCTCAAGGCGGTAGCGCGGGTTCGAATCCCGTCGGGGCTACAACAGACAACACCCTCTCGATCCGCGGATCGAGAGGGTGTTGTCGTTTCGCTGCGAGCGTCTCAGACGCTTTTGCGGCGGAACATCTTCTGATGGTCGGCCGGACCGTGGGCGTTGTTGACCTTCGGTCCACCGTCCTTGTGTTCGACGGAATTGTGGGACTTGCTGTTCTTCTGTTCCAGAACCTCGCGGAACTTCTTCTTCAGTTCTTCACTGCCGGATTCGGGCATGGGTGACTCCTCGCAGTCGACGACCGGCCGGGTAGGCCGCTCGAGACGAAGGTACCCCACTCTCACAGCTCGATCAGCTCGTTTTCCTCGGGCCGACAGGTCTGCGGGTTTCCCTCAGAGTCGCTTGTGCAGAGCGTCCGCGGCCGCCAGGAGATCCGCAGCCCAGCGCGCCCCGGGCTTGCGTCCGATTCGATCGATCGGTCCGGATACCGAGATCGCCGCCACCACAGTGTCGTTGCTGTCGCGCACCGGCGCGGCAACACTCGCCACGCCCGGTTCACGCTCGCCCGCACTCTGTGCCCAACCGCGCCGCCGAACCTCGAGAAGAATGCGCTCGCTGAATTCTGCATCGGGCAGAACTGTTCGTTGAGTCTGCGAATCTGCCCATGCAAGAAGGACTTTGGCACCCGATCCTGCTGTCATCGGCAGACGTGCGCCGACGAGCACGGTGTCTCGAAGTCCGGTCGGCGGCTCCATGGATGCCACACACACCCGCACCGTCCCTTCGCGCCGATAGATCTGCACACTCTCACCGGTGATTTCGCGCAGCCGTGGAAGTACCGAGGCGGCAGCATCGAGCAGGGCATCCGATGCGCTCGCCGCAAGCTCTCCCAGTCCCGGCCCGGTCCGCCACAGACCGTCGGCATCTCGTACCAGAAGTCGGTGGATCTCCAGGCCGACCGCGAGGCGGTGGGCCGTGGCCCGGGGCAGGCTCGTTCGAGCGCACAGATCATTGAGATTGCAGGGCTTCTCGGCCACCGCGTGCAGCACCGTCATCGCCTTGTCGAGGACACCGATACCGCTCGATTTGTCGACGAGGCCGTTGGGGCTATGCTGTCTCATAGAACGATATTAGACTCCCGCATGCTGAGATTGCACAACTACGAGATCTTCGGTGCGCGCCAGGGGCATGATGTCGAGACGATCACGCGAGGTGGACCAGCCCGTCCACCGGCGCGACGACGACAGGGAAGACGAGGTCCGCGACAGCGATGTCCGAAACACCGAAGACTTTGGCGGAGAAGGTATGGGACCAGCACGTAGTGGTCCGAGGCGGCGGAGAAGGCGGAGCGCGTGAGCCGGATCTGATCTACATCGACCTCCATCTGGTGCACGAGGTGACGAGCCCGCAGGCGTTCGACGGACTCCGGTTGGCCGGCCGTGGACTCCGGCGTCCCGATCTGACGATCGCGACCGAGGACCACAACGTCCCGACAGCCGACATCTTCGCGCCCATCGCCGATCTGGTCTCGCGCACACAGGTCGACACCCTGCGACGCAACTGTGAGGAATTCGGTGTTCGGCTCTACCCGATGGGCGATCTCGATCAGGGCATCGTGCACATCATCGGCCCACAGTTGGGGCTCACCCAGCCCGGCATGACCGTGGTGTGCGGAGACAGTCACACCTCGACGCACGGTGCCTTCGGCTCGATCGCGATGGGCATCGGTACCAGCGAGGTCGAGCACGTCATGGCCACGCAGACCTTGTCGCTGCGTCCTTTCAAGACGATGGCGATCACCGTCGACGGTGAGCTGGCCCCCGGTGTGACGAGCAAGGACCTCATCCTTGCTGTCATCGCACAGATCGGCACCGGCGGCGGTCAGGGCTACGTCCTCGAGTACCGCGGTGAGGCCATTCGCAAGCTGTCGATGGAAGCGCGAATGACCATCTGCAACATGTCGATCGAAGCCGGAGCGCGGGCAGGCATGATCGCACCCGACGAGATCACCTACGAGTACCTGAAGGGGCGCCCGCACGCTCCTCAGGGAGCCGACTGGGACGCGGCGGTCGCGGCGTGGAACGAACTGGCGACCGATCCGGATGCGGTGTTCGACAACGAGGTCCACATCGACGCCGACACGTTGACGCCGTTCGTCACGTGGGGAACGAATCCGGGTCAGGGTGCGCCACTTGGCGATACGGTGCCCGATCCGGAGGCGATGGTCGACGAGAGCGAGCGGGTGGCAGCCCAGAAGGCTTTGCAGTACATGGGTCTGGAAGCGGGCACACCCATCCGCGAGATCGCCGTCGACACCGTGTTCGTGGGTTCGTGCACCAACGGTCGAATCGAGGATCTGCGGGCCGTTGCGTCCGTTCTCGAAGGGCACCGGGTTGCTGACGGAGTGCGAATGCTGGTGGTACCCGGTTCCATGCGGGTGCGAGCGCAGGCCGAAGAGGAAGGTCTGGGCGAGATATTCACGGCCGCAGGAGCGGAGTGGCGTCAGGCCGGTTGCTCGATGTGCCTGGGAATGAATCCGGACCAACTGGCGTCGGGTGAGCGATCGGCGTCGACGTCCAACCGGAATTTCGAGGGTAGGCAGGGCAAGGGCGGTCGCACCCATCTCGTGTCACCGTTGGTTGCGGCGGCCACCGCAATCCGCGGAACCCTGTCCTCTCCGGCGGATCTCGCCTGAAAGCGTCTTCGCTCGGATCGATCGAACTCATAGGAGCACATTCGATGGAAGCTTTTACTCGACACACCGGTATCGGAGTTCCGCTACGACGGTCCAACGTCGATACCGACCAGATAATCCCCGCGGTCTACCTCAAGCGCGTCACCCGGACCGGATTCGAGGACGGGTTGTTCGCCGCCTGGCGCTCGGACCCGAACTTCGTCTTGAACCTCGAGCCCTACAACCGAGGTTCGGTGCTCGTTGCTGGGCCCGATTTCGGCACGGGATCGTCACGCGAGCATGCCGTCTGGGCGCTCTCGGACTTCGGATTTCGGGTTGTGATCGCCTCCCGCTTCGCCGATATCTTTCGCGGAAACTCGGGCAAAGCCGGGCTGCTGGCCGCCGAAGTGGACCAGTCGGACGTCGAATTGCTGTGGAAAGCCTTAGAAGAACAGCCCGGTCTGGAAATAATTGTCGACCTCGTCGACAAGACCGTAACGGCTGGAACGTTGGTGGTGCGCTTCGCGATTGACGACTACACGCGGTGGCGTCTGCTGGAGGGTCTGGACGACATCGGATTGACATTACGCCAGGTAGAGGCCATTACGGAGTACGAAAAGTCAAGGCCGTCATACAAACCCCTGACCCTTCCGGCGCGGATCGAGACACCCACCGAAAGCTGACCGGGCAGCGGTCCGACACGCTTTGCGGCCGTGAATCATTCCGCGACACCAGAATGAAAATTGGCGTGGCGCATAGACTCTTGACGACTTGGGGTTTACCGTTGTAGTAGTCGGTCCGACGATGGGCCACCATATAGCGGAGGAAATCCATGAACAAGGCAGAGCTGATTGACGCCCTGACCGAGAAGTTGGGGTCTGATAGGCGGAGCGCCACAGAGGCTGTCGAGAACATCGTCGACACCATCGTGCGTGCAGTACACCGCGGCGAGAGTGTCACGATCACGGGCTTCGGCGTGTTCGAGCAGCGTCGTCGCGCAGCGCGAGTTGCCCGTAACCCCCGCACCGGTGAGACCGTTCGCGTGAAGCCGACCAACGTCCCGGCGTTCCGTCCGGGTGCGCAGTTCAAGGCCGTCATCGCGGGTGGACAGAAGTTGCCCGCCACCGGTCCTGCCGTCAAGCGCGGTGCGGCTGTGGCTCCGGCCAAGAAGACTGCGGCTGCGAAGAAGACGGCTGCGAAGAAGGCGGCCGTGAAGACGACCGCCCGCAAGGCAACCACCGCTGCCGCCAAGAAGGCAGCACCGGCCAAGACCACGGCTCGTAAGGCAGCGGCTCCCGCAAAGGCCGCCGCCAAGAAGGCAGCTCCCGCGAAGACCACCGCGCGCAAGACCGTTGCGAAGAAGGCTCCGGCCAAGACGACTGCGCGCAAGGCTGCAACGACTGCTGCTCCCGCCAAGAAGGCTCCGGCCAAGACAGCGGCCAAGAAGACCGTTGCAAAGAAGGCTCCGGCCAAGAAGGCTCCGGCCAAGAAGGCACCCGCGAAGCGCGCAGCGAAGAAGTAGAGCCTGCAGGCTCCACTTGCACGTGTGACAGCGTTGATACCGCAGAAGGCCCCCGACTCGAAGATCGAGTCGGGGGCCTTCTGTCGTAAGTGTCGAGCCGCTCAGCCGTCGGCGGTGAGGGTGGGCAAGGGACTGGCGATGTGGTCGGCAGAGATGAGCCTGCCGTCACGGCGCGAGAGCACCCACACGCTACCCTTGCGGTTTCTGTTGGCAGGCAACGTGATTCCGTCTCTCTCGGCCCACCAGCGCATCAAGTCGGGGATCACTTTTCCCTGGCTGCAGACCACGGGGGTGCCGGGCAGTTCGGCGATGTCGCGTGCGCGATGTCGCCCCTTGCGAGGGTCGTCGGCGTACCCTTCCTCTGACAGCAGGTGCTCGGGAGTGATGTCCACCCCCAACGATTCCGCGAACGGAGCGACCGTCTGGACGCATCGAGCGCGGTCGGCTGCATAGACGGCATCGCCGCCGAATGCCCGAAGCAACGAGACCAAGGATTCGGCCTGTCGACGTCCGGTCCTGTCGAGTGGACGATCGACGTCGTTGCCTTTGTACCGCGAGCGCGACCCGGCACTGCCGTGCCGAACCAACAGCACCGTGGAGGTGTCGGCAGGCTTGGCCACGAACCGCCGAAGGATCTTGTGGTCCATGGGATACGAGAGTTCGCGGCCGACGTCCTCGGGCGCTACCCAGCGAATTTCGTCCACCTCGACATTGGGGACGAACTCGCCCCCGGTGACCTCGGCCGCCCAGTAGAGAACCTTCTTGACCCGACGGTGCCCCGGGATCGGGTAGGTGACGTAGGACAGCGACCGTCCCAGTCGTGAGTCGAATCCGGTCTCCTCCTTGACCTCTCGGACCGCTGCGTCGACAGCTGTTTCACCGGGATCGAGCTTTCCCTTGGGGAACGACCAGTCGTCGTATTTGGGCCTGTGCACCAGGGCGACCTCGACGCCCGAGTCGCCGCTCGGTGAATGTCGCCACAGGATCGAGCCCGCCGCAAAGATGTTGGCGCGGGGAGAGCCGTCGGAAGTGCCCATCAGGACGCCTGATTCCTCCGACTGCGCATCAAGTCCACCTGATGCTCACGAACTTTCTCACCCTGAGCCGGTGACGCGACCCAGCCGCCGTCCGGTCCCAACTCCCAGCATCGAGTGGTGGGGTCGAGGGCAGAATCGAAGATCTCGCTCAGCTGGTTCGCCAGTCGAGGATCCTTGACCTGAGCCATCACCTCGACTCGGCGATCGAGGTTGCGGTGCATCATGTCTGCGCTGCCGATCCAGAACTCGTCCGCGCCTTGGAAGTGCAGAACTCGCGAGTGTTCGAGGAATCGGCCGAGGATGGAACGGACTTCGATGTTCTCCGACAGACCGGGAACTCCTGGCTTGAGTGCACAGATTCCGCGCACCACCACCTTGACCGGAACCCCTGCCATCGATGCTCGGTAGAGCGCGTCGATGACCTGCTCGTCGACCAGGGCGTTGGCCTTGAGCCGAATTCCGGCGTCGCGGCCCTCTTTGAGGTGTTCGACCTCGGCCTCGATGCGTTCGACGATGCCGCGCCGCACCCCGTACGGTGCCACGAGAAGATTGCGGTACTTGGACTTTCGCGAGTATCCGGTCAGTGAGTTGAACAGATCGGTGAGGTCGGCCCCGATCTCGGGCGACGACGTCAGCAGGCCCACGTCCTCGTAGATCCGTGCTGTCTTGGGGTTGTAGTTGCCGGTACCGATGTGGCAGTACCGGCGAATGACGGACCCCTCTCGACGCACGACCAGGCAGGTCTTGCAGTGCGTCTTGAGGCCGACGAGCCCGTACACCACGTGCACGCCCGCCTTTTCGAGCTTGCGTGCCCACTCGATGTTGGCCTGCTCGTCGAAACGTGCCTTGATCTCGACCAATGCCACGACCTGCTTGCCCGCTCCGGCGGCATCGACGAGCGCGTTGACGATCGGGGAATCTCCCGAGGTTCGATAGAGGGTCTGCTTGATGGCGAGCACCTGCGGGTCGGCCGCGGCCTGCTCGATGAAGCGTTGAACGCTGGTGGAGAAGGAATCGTAGGGATGATGTACCAGGACGTCGCCGTCGCGCAGTGTGGAGAAGACGCTCTTGGGGGTCTCGCGCTCACCGAATGCCGGGTGGGTGGCCGGGACGAAGGGGGCATCCTTGAGGTTGGGACGGTCGACGCTGTAGACCTGCCACAGGCACGACAGATCGAGCAGTCCGGGGACCTGAATGACGTCGCCCGGATCGACATCGAGTTCGCGAAGCAGCAATTCGAGCATGTGCTCGGTCATGTCGTCGGCGATCTCGAGGCGGACAGGTGAGCCGAAGCGCCTGCGGGCGAGCTCTCGCTCCAGTGCCTGCAGGAGGTCCTCGTCGCGGTCTTCCTCGACCTCGAAATCGGCGTTGCGCGTGATACGGAACGCGTGAGACTCGACGACCTCCATCCCGGGGAAGAGGACATCGAGGTGAGCCGAGATCAATTCCTCCATCGACAGGAAGGCGTCGATGCGGTGGTTGCCCTCGCCGCGCTTGACCCGCACGAAGCGATCCACGTTGTCGGGAACCTTCACACGGGCGAAGTGCTCACCGGTTGTGGAGTAATCCTTCACTGTCACAGCGAGATTCAAGCTCAGGCCGCTGATGTACGGGAAGGGGTGGGCCGGGTCGACGGCCAGCGGCGTGAGAACCGGAAAGACCTGCTCGGTGAAATATTCCGACAGTCGAGCGCGCTCGTCGCTGTCCAGATCGGACCACCGGATGATCGCGATTCCCTCGGCGGTGAGCTCGGGAAGGATCGAATCGAGCAGTACTCGCGCATGTTTGAGCGCGAGCTCCTGGGTGCGCTGTCCGATCACCGCGAGCTGCTCGCGCGGAGTCATACCGTCGGCGGAGCGAACCGACAGACCGGTTTCGTCACGGCGCTTGAGGCCTGCAACCCGAACCATGTAGAACTCGTCGAGATTCGACGCGTAGATCGCGAGGAACTTCGCCCGTTCGAGCAAAGGGAGCGACGAGTCCTGCGCGAGCGCGAGAACCCGTGAGTTGAAATCGAGCCAGCTCAATTCCCGGTTGAGATAGCGATTTTCGGGGAGCACGGTGCCGGCGTCCACCGATTCGGGTGTAGCAGCCGGTAGCGCGGAGGGGATACTCGGCATAGTCGCCGCGACCGGAGCGCTCCATGCCGGATCCGAACCGGTGGCCTTTCCGGTCTCGATCGGCGGATCCTGGTTCGCTGGCTGCACGTCGTCTTTGCTCACCGCACGATCATCCCCCAAACCCGGCGTGGGTGAAACTCCGATGGCCGAACTCGGGTCCGTGTTCACTCGACTGCCGTGCCGGTCCTCACGCTCACGCAGTCGTCGCAGATGCTTCGTCACTCCACCCGAGCGAGTGGAGGACGGCCGCCGTCGCCGGTCCGACTCCCAGACGGTGCGCTCTGCGGACGTCGTCGGCGGTGTCCACGTCCAGTCGAAGACCCGGCCACGCGCCGTCGAGTTCCCGTGCGCCCGACGCGGTGTGGCGGCGTGCGGAGTCTCGTCCGAACAGTGGTGCCAGTTCGTCGGGGGAGTCCTTGAGGATCAGTGCGGCGGTCCCCGTGCCGTGATGGTCGACCACGAGTGATCTGCCTCCCAGTCGGGCACCGCTGTAGGCCTGGGCGAGTTCTGCCGAACGCATCGCCGGAAGGTCTGCTTGCAACGCGATGATGTCGACGCGGTGTGCGGGGACGGTCTCGCGCCCACCGACATCCGCGTCGACGTGACCGTGCCGCAGTACGTGCGAAGCTGCCGCGAACGCGTGATTGAGGCGTTCGTCCGGTTGCTGTGCAGGATCGCGGACCGGTTCGTCGAACACTCGTGCACCGATTCTGCGGGCGGTCTCTGCGACGAGAGGATCCGGGGTCACCACCGTGACCGAATCGACCACCGACACCGCGCCTGCGGCCGCCACGGTGTCGCTGAGCATCGCGAGCACCAATCGTGTTCGGTCAGGTGCCGAGAACTCCGCCGCCAAGCGCGACTTCGCCGCGGTGAGATCCTTCACCGCAATGAGAACCCTGACGGCGCGGCGGGCAGGGTCCGGCGACGCGCCGGCCCGGTCGCCGTGGTCGTCTCGTGATGCACCCATGGTGCTCGATCCTGCCAGCGTCATGGATCTGTGCCGACTCCGACCGCCCGAGCAGGTCTGCGAGTTAGGGTGATGCGCGCGTGGACAGGGCATCGGCGAAGTAGGCGAGGGGTTGGCGGAATGAGCAGAGCAGCGGTATTGGGATCGGGTTCGTGGGGAACCGCATTCGCCAAGGTGTTGGCCGATGCCGGAACGGACGTCACCATGTGGGCCCGCCGCGAGGAACTCGCTGCATCCATCACCGACGACCACGAGAACAAGGACTACCTTTCGGGAATCGAGCTGCCGTCGTCGATCCGCGCGACGAGTGATCCCGTCCGCGCACTCGACGGAGCCGACATCGTGGTGCTGGCCGTGCCGTCGCAGAGTCTGCGGGCCAATCTCGAGGCGTGGACCGACTCCATCCCGCCGCACGCAACGCTGCTCTCCCTGGCGAAGGGAATCGAGACCGGAACGCTCATGCGGATGAGCCAGGTGATCTCTCAGGTCACCGGTGCGGATCCCAGCCGGGTCGCGTGCCTGTCCGGGCCGAATCTCGCGCGCCCGATCGCCGAGGGGCAGCCTGCCGCAACCGTCATCGCGTGCTCCGATTCCCAGCGTGCCCTCGAGATTCAGAAGTCCTGCGCCACAGGATATTTCAGGCCTTACACCAACAGTGATGTCATCGGTGCCGAGATCGGTGGTGCCTGCAAGAACGTCATCGCCCTCGCCTGCGGGATGGCCGCAGGCGTCGGATACGGCGAGAACACCCTCGCGTCGATCATGACCAGGGGTCTGGCCGAGATCATCCGCCTCGGAGTAGCACTCGGTGCCAAGCCGTCGACGCTGTCGGGCCTGGCAGGCGTGGGCGACCTGGTCGCCACCTGCTCGTCACCCCTCTCGCGCAATCGCACGTTCGGAGAACGACTGGGTTCGGGTGGCTCCCTCGAGAGTGCGCAGGAAGCAGCTCACGGGCAGGTTGCCGAGGGCGTCAAGTCCTGTACCTCGGTGCGTGCGCTCGCCGAGAGCTACGACGTCGAGATGCCGCTGACCGACGCCGTGCATCGGGTCTGTCACGGCGGCATGTCCGTTCCGGATGCGGTCGGGCACCTGCTGGGACGTCGTATCAAGCCCGAGTGAGGCAGTGATCGCGGTCTCGCCGCGAACAGGGCGAATCCGCGTTCGATGAGCCGCGGCGGTACGGTTTCTCATCGTGAGTACTCCCCGCATCAAAGTTGCCGTCGTCTTCGGTGGCCGCAGCAGCGAGCACGCTGTGTCCTGTGTATCGGCAGGTAGCGTGCTGCAGAACCTCGATCCGGCCAAGTACGAGGTGGTTCCCGTGGGGATCACCGCGGACGGTGCCTGGGTACTCGGCTCCTCCGACGTCGAAGCGCTGACGATTCACGACCGGGTACTGCCGACCGTCGACAAGACGGGAGCAGCGCTTGCTCTCAGTACGGACCCGGGTCACGCCGGCGCTCTGCTCGCCCTCGGCGAGGGGGAAGGCGGGACGGTACTCGCATCCGTCGACGTCGTGTTCCCGGTTCTGCACGGACCGTACGGCGAGGACGGCACCTTGCAGGGCCTGCTCGAAATGGCCGGCGTTCCGTATGTCGGGCCGGGCGTGCTGGCCAGCGCTGCAGGGATGGACAAGGAATTCACCAAGAAGCTGCTCGGTGCCGAGGGATTGCCGATCGGTCGCCAGGTGGTACTCCGGCGCGCCGTCGACGACCTGACGGCCGCCGAGCGTGAACGAATCGGCCTGCCCGCATTCGTCAAACCGGCCCGAGGCGGATCGTCCATCGGAATCTCGCGCATCACCGCGTGGGACCAACTCCCCACCGCGATCGCCGTTGCGCGCGAACACGACCCCAAGGTGATCGTCGAAGGCATGATCCACGGCCGCGAGGTCGAGTGCGGGGTGCTGGAATTTCCCGACGGCACCGTGCTCGCGAGCGCCGTCGCCGAGATCCGAATTCCCGACGCGGACATCGACGATCATGCTTTCTACGACTTCGACACCAAGTACCTCGACGATGTCAGTGAGTTCGACATCCCGGCTGCCCTCGACGACGCCACGAGCGACCGCATTCGCGAACTCGCCGTCGCCGCCTTCCGCGCGTTGGACTGCCAGGGACTGGCGCGCGTGGATTTCTTCGTCACCGAGAACGGTCCGGTCATCAACGAGATCAACACGATGCCCGGTTTCACCTCGATCTCGATGTACCCCAAGATGTGGGCGGAATCCGGCGTCGACTACCCGACGCTCATCGCCACCCTGATCGACACCGCTCTCGCCCGCGGTACCGGTTTGCGTTAGAGCTGTTGCGGCCCTGCGCTACTGCAACGGAGCGGGGTCGAGAGGCTGTTGGGGCAGCGCGTCCGATACGGCCGAGGACGCGTCCTGCAACGGGGTTGGGCCCGAGTCTCCCGGAATCGTCAGGGCAACGTAGACACCGCGATCGACGACGAACCAGGTGCTGGCGTCGATCCCGTCGTCTTCCCCGGACACCTCGAACCACTGAACTCCGTTGATCACCTGCAAAGGTGCAGCCACATCGAACCCGATCGGCCTGGGCAGACCGCAGCGCAACACGACCGGCTCGGCGTTCTCCTCGGCCGAGACCCACGCACGGACTCCGACCGGCGCCGGGTCGGCCAACTCGGCTCTCGTGTAGTCGCCGAGGTTCTCGGGCAACGCGTCCAGCAGGAACGTGCACTGCTCACTCGCGGCATCGGGGGAGTCGACCGGGCCGAGAGCGACCGGATCCTGGACGGGTGAGCGGTTGACCGCGATGGCCGCAACCAGAACTCCGACCACCAGCGCGACCGGTAACGCGATCGCGGTGGCGATGACCGCGGGATGGCGCTGCTCGCGAGTGGCCTCGGTCTCGGCCGAGCTGTCTTCGGTGCCGGTGTCGGGTGACGTCACGAGCTATCCGACGGACGTCGTCGACTGCGGGGCCACCGGGCAGGTCAGGGTGCGAGTGATGGCATCGACCTTCTGGATGCGGGAGACGATCTCGGCGATCTCGGCGTCGGAGGCACCGTCGGCGCGTGCGATCACGTCGTAGGGCCCGACCACTGCCTCCGCCGACACGACACCGTCGACGGCCTCGATCTGCTGTGCGACGGCCCTCGCACGGCCGACCTCGGTCTGAACGAGAACGAATGCTTGCACCATCGGTGGTCCCTTTCCCCTGCCGGACTTCTCGACTGTAGGTTGGTTCGACTACGTTCTCTTCGCACGTAACCTGCTGCATCGGTATTGTCCCGACCGCCGCTAAAAGGTACCGCAGGCGCGGCGCGCGCTCCGCGTGAGACCGTCGCGCACGCACCGCGTTCTCAGGAAGGAACATCATCGACGACACCGTCATCGACTCGGCCACCGGCAGCGAGCGCACCGTCGCGCAGGTCGGCGAATTCGACGTCATCGCCCGCGCCATCGCAGATCGTGCACAGCCACCGTCGACCATCGTCGGGCCGGGCGACGACGCAGCCGTTGTCGTCGCGTCCGACGGTCGGATCGCGGCATCCACCGATATGTTGGTGCACGGCAGGCACTTTCGGCTCGACTGGTCGAGTCCGATACAGATCGGCCGCAAGGCGATCGCGCAGAACGGCGCGGACATCGCCGCAATGGGCGCGCAGTGCTCGGGTTTTCTCGTCTCTCTCGGCTGCCCGGCCGACACGCCGGTGAGTGTGACCGACGGCCTCAACGAGGGCATGTGGCTCGAGGCAGTTGCTGCGGGATCGGCCGTCGTCGGTGGCGATGTGGTGCAATCGCCGGAGCTGGTGATCTCGATCACCGCGCTCGGCGATCTTCAGGGCAGGGCTCCGGTCCTTCGATCGGGGGCACGTGCCGGTGATGTGATTGCGTACGCGGGACGGCTCGGCTGGTCGGCGGCCGGACTGGCTCTACTGCTCGGTGACAGGGACAGAACCGGGCACAACGCCGTGTTGGACGCCCACCGAGTGCCCGTCCCGCCGTATCGCGCCGGGATCGAGGCCGCAGAAGCTGGAGCGACCTCGCTCACCGACGTCTCCGACGGGTTGGTGGCCGACCTCGGCCACATCGCCGATGCGTCGGGCGTGCTGCTGGATGTCGATCCCGCCCTGCTGGACATTCCCGTCGAAGTGCGGTCGGCGGCAACGCTGATGGGGCACGATCCGCTGGACTGGGTGCTCACCGGAGGGGAGGATCACGCGCTCGTCGGCACCTTCCCCGACGACGCCGCCGTTCCCCGGGGGTGGACGGTGATCGGTCGCGTCGAGCACGGAGACGGTGAGCCTGCGGGTCGAGTGACGGTCGGCGGAGAAGTCCATGCGGGTAGATCGGGATGGTCGAGTTTCGAGAGCGAGTGAACACGGATCGGGTCCATCGAGTCGGCTAAGTTGCAGAGATGGCTATCTACGCACTCGGTGATCGAGAACCCGACATCCACCCCGACGCCTACGTCCATCCCGACGCCGTCGTCATCGGAGCGGTGACCTTGGCTGCCGGATCGTCGGTGTGGCCCACTGCAGTTCTGCGGGCCGACTACGGCACCATCTCGATCGGCGAGGGCACCAACGTGCAGGACGGAACCGTGGTGCACTGCACCCCGATCGACGCAACGGTCATCGGTTCCGGGTGCGTACTGGGCCACAATGCGCACGTCGAGGGTGCGACCATCGGGGACAACTGCCTCATCGCGTCGGGCTCGGTAGTACTGAACGGATCGAAGATCGGAGCCGGCTCGATCGTCGGTGCGGGCGCGGTGGTGCCGTTCAAGTTCGTCGTTCCCGAACGTTCGATGGCGCTCGGTGTGCCCGCCAAGATCCGCGAGGGCTATCAGGTTCCCGACGGCCACGTCGACATCAACGTTCAGATGTACTCGGCCAACGCCGCGTACTACCGCGATGCGCTGCGCCGGATCGACCGGTGACGCCTAAGCCGCTCGCCGATACCGTCGAATCGGGATGGGCACGCGCCCTCGCTCCGGTCGAGACGAATGTCGCTGCGATGGGCGACTTCCTACGAGCCGAGCTCGCCGCCGGACGCCACTACCTGCCCGCGGGCGAGAACGTGCTGCGCGCGTTCCGCTACCCCTTCGATCGGGTCCGTGTGCTCATCGTCGGCCAGGACCCCTACCCGACGCCGGGACATGCAGTGGGGCTGAGCTTCTCGGTCGCGCCCGACGTACGACCCGTACCGCGGAGTCTGAACAACATTTTCAAGGAGTACTCGGACGATCTGGGTTTGCCCACACCCAGCAACGGTGACCTCACGCCCTGGGCGGACCGAGGTGTGATGTTGCTCAACCGCGTGCTCACCGTCGAACCGTCACAGGCGGCCTCGCACCGTAAGAAGGGGTGGGAAGCGGTGACGGAGCAGGCGATTCGCGCACTCGTCGCCCGCGCCGAGAATCCCGATGAGCCCGGGCTGGTCGCGGTTCTCTGGGGCCGCGACGCATCGACTCTGAAGCCGATGCTCGGATCGGTGCCCATCATCGAATCGGCGCACCCGTCACCGCTGTCCGCCTCACGCGGGTTCTTCGGATCCAAGCCCTTCAGTCGCGTGAACGAATTGTTGGTCGAGGGCGGAGACGAACCGATCGACTGGACGCTGCCGTGATCGGATCAGGAGAAGTCGGGCCGACGCTTCTCGATGAACGCGTCGACACCCTCGACTCCGGCAGGAGATGACGCAGCCGCCGAGATCGACGCCGACTCGGCGTCCAACTGCTCTGTCAGAGTTGTCGATTCGGACGCTGCGAGCAGTCTCTTGATCCCCTGGTATGCCGATGTCGGCCCGTTGGCGAGGGTTCGAGCGAGGCGCTCGGCCTCACTGTCGACGATGTCGTCGCCCACCAACCGGCTGAGGATTCCGAGCCGAACTGCGTCCTCTCCGTTGATGATCGAGTCGTTGAGTAGGATGTCCATCGCTCGGCCCGAACCGACGATTCGGGGGAGTGTCCAGGACATTCCCCCGTCCGGTGTGAATCCGATGGAGGGGTACGCAGGGCGCAGTTTGGTCGAGGGCCCACCGATGGCGATGTCGGTGAGACAGACCAGGCTCATGCCTGCCCCGGCCGCCCAACCGTGGACACCGGAGACGACAGGAACGGTGACGGCGGACAGTTCGCGGACGAATGCATGGAACGTGTCGGCGACGGATCCGACGAATGCGCCGCGGTCGTCGGCTCCGGCGAAGTCACGTACGTTTCCGCCTGCGCAGAAGTTGGGCCCGCGGCCGATGAGGAGCACGCTCCCGATAGCGGTGGTGCCGGCGTTGACGGATCGCAGAGCCGCCGTGCCGCCGTCGATGCCGTCGAGGTCGAGCGAGGCACCACCGGCCTCGGTGGCAACGACGATTCTCAGTACACCGTCCTCGATGCTGACCTTGCTGGAAATGTCGGCGTCCGAATAAGTCACGTTCGGGACTCTAACCGACGCTTCTGTTCCGCCGTGGGGCCGCCGTGCTCGGGCACGGATGCGAGAGCCCGCTGTCGGGACCGCTACCGGGGTCGAAGACGGGGCAGCTCGACGCTGAAGACCGTGGTCGAATCCACTCGGTCGACGGTGATGCTGCCGCCGTGCAGACGCACGTTCTCGGCGGCGAGGGACAGTCCGAGTCCGCTGCCTTCGCTGCGTCCACGAGCGGTGTCCACCTTGTAGAACCGACGGAAGATCGCGTGGCTGTCTTCCGGCGATATCCCTGGCCCGTGGTCCACCACTGTCACGTCCACCCACTCGGGACGAGCGTTCATCTCCACGCGTACCGGGGGCTCGCCGTGACGCAGTGCATTCCCCACGAGGTTGGCTACCACCACGTCGATGCGTCGCGGATCCACGGTCGCGTCGATACTGTCCGGCACTCGCAGTTCGACGCTCTCCGCCCATCCGCGGCGGACCAGTGAGTGTCGGACGAGCTCGACGAGGTCGACATCGTCGAGAACGAGGCGCGTCTGTTGTGCGTCGTGACGAGACATCTCGATGAGATCCTCGACGAGCCGTGCGAGCTTCCCGATCTCACCGCTGACGATCCGGGCGGCTGCTCCCGCATCGGGCGAGAGTTGGGGGATCTCCTCTCGGAGTATTTCGCCGACCGGAACGAGTGCTGCCAGTGGAGTTCTCAGCTCGTGGGAGACGTCGGCGACGAACCTGCGCGCCTGCTCTTCCGACTCCTCCAACCCGCGAATGACCGTCTCGTTTCTGGCGATCATGGTGTTGAAAGTCGTCGTCAGCTCGGCGAGTTCGGTCACACCCTCCTCGGAGAGTCGAACACTCAGATCACCGTCGGCGGCGCGGGCAGCGGCCCGATCGAGGCGTCGCAGTGGACGCACCAGGGTCGAGGCGATCCACAATCCGAGCAGCCCACTGACCAGTACTCCGCCCGCCAGGGTGAGGGCCACCGCGCGCAGAAGATCGTCGAACTTGTCCTGCACGCCCTCGAGCGGCCGAATGGCGACGGCCGTGACCAGGGTTTCATTGCCGTCCGGATCGTTCGCCTCGAAGACACGGACGGACATCGCGAGCATGATCCGTTCGGAGTCGAGTCGCTCGAAGCGGATGATTCCTCGACTGCCCACCCCGGCGAGAAAACCGGGGGAGAGCGTGGTCGGGTCTACGGATCCCCGTTGTACTTCGTCGTCGCCGACGAGCAACGTCGCGTCGGACGGAAAGAACTGTCGCAGTTCGGATGACCTCGTTCGGGTCACCTGGGCCCCGTCGGCATCCCGGAGCTCGTCGCGAAACTGCGCCGTAGCCACGTCCTGCGCGTTGGAGTAGATCCACGATCGCGCCATGAACGAGACCACACCAGCCGTTGCACCGGCGATGATCACGACGATGGTGATGAACACGAGGACCAGTCGAGTACGCAGGCCGTCGACTCGCAGCCGGGACGGCATCAACGAACCGGTCCTGGATCGAATCGATATCCGAACCCGCGCACCGTTTCGATGACGGCCGGTGCAGAGGGATCGTCCTCGATCTTGCCGCGTAGTCTCTGGACTGCGGCATCGACGATTCGGGAGTCACCGAGATAGTCCTGATCCCATGCTGCAGAAAGCAATTGGCCTCGGCTGAGTACGTGACCCACGTTCTCGGTCAGGGCGAGCAGGAGACGAAGCTCGGTGGGCGTGAGCGTCAGCAGAGTTCCGCCCTTCCTCACCTGTAGCGACGAACGGTCGACGGTCAAGTCGCCGTACTGCTCGACGATTGCCGTCGCTGTCGGCGCGGAGGGTGTCGTGTCCGTCGATCGTCTGACCACAGCCTTGATGCGAGCGTCCAGGACCCGTGGGCTCGTGGGTTTGACGACGTAGTCGTCGGCACCGGCTTCCAGACCCGCGACGGTGTCGATGTCATCGGAGCGGGCGGTGAGGATGATGATCGGGACCGAACTCTGCGTTCGGATCCGTCGGCAGATCTCGTAGCCGTCGGCTCCGGGGAGGCCGAGGTCGAGCAGGACGATCTCGGCGGAAGTGAGCGCGTCGTCCAGATCACCGTTCCCGTCGGGGCGATGGACGACTCGGTGACCGAGTCGGTTGAGCCCCAACGTCATTGCTTCGGCCACAGCTGGGTCGTCCTCCACGAAGAGAATGTTCACCATGTCGAGGACCTTGTGTTGTAGGGGCGATCGCGATCGGCCAAGGGTACAGGGCTCACACTTGCGCGAGACGTTCGTTGCCGGGGTCGGCCAGCGTCGAATGACGGGGCGTGGAGATCCTGATCGGGAAAGCGGAGACCGCCAGGGCGTAGCACCCGACGAGCAGCAGCGCGCCGAGCGCGTCACTGGGGCGGTGCCATTTCAGGACGACGACCGACACGGCAGTTCCGAGGACGAGCAGTGCTCCGTTGATCGCGACGAGGTTTCGCCAGCGGCGAGCGCTCACGAGGTAGACCGCACAGACGACAGCTGTAACGCAGGTTACGGTGCCGCTGGGAAAGGAGTTGTGCTGGACGAGGCCGTCCAAATTCGGTCGGTCGAGCGAGTACTTGAGAATCCAGGCCGTGGCAATCGGTCCGAGTGTCATGATTCCCGCTCGCAGCGCAAGTGCGATCCTGTTGCCGCGCCACGCGATCAGGCATGCGACGAGAACCGCTCCTGCAGCCGAGACCGGTGCGACGAGTTCGACGAATGCGGCGCAGACGTCGAGGAGGTCCCCGGACAGTGCTTCGGCGCTCACCATCAGTTCCTGATCCACAGTTTGGCCTGTGGTCGTCAACACGCACAGGCAGTAGACGACGACTCCCAGGTTCAGCAGTGCCAGTGCGGCGAGCAGTCGCCGCGGTTCGACCCGTGTCATTTTCAACCCACCGCTCGTTCGTCGGTCGGGTCGTCGAGTGGCACCGGGCAGGTGCCGCCAGGAGTGGTCGCCATTTCGAAGTGCCACATTTCGTTGGCATAGGTCTGGCACAGGCCGTAGTCGTTGCCGTGTCGGATCATCCAGTCGGCGGCATCCGTCCGTCCGACATCGACCGCACGTCCGGTGACATGCTTGGAATTGCTGGGGGTCTGCACCCATCGTCTGGCTTCGTCGGTGCTGCCGTAGCGGGTCGCGGCCTCGTCGAACAAGCGTTGCTGGTACGCCGCGGAACGCCAGCCGGAGGTGACGTACACATCGACTCCGGACGATTTTGCGTCGGCAGCGGCGGAGTGCAGCGCCATGAGCACAACGGGGTCGAGACGGGCAAGCGCGGGAAGATCGGTGTTGTCGAGGCCGATCCGGTCGTCTATCTCACCGCCGGCCGGCCCCGAGTCGGGCTGACCGGCCAGATAGTGCGCGGCAGTCGGAGTGTCGGGCTCTGTGTTCGAGCATGCGGTGAGCGTCAGCGCTGCGAGCGCCGTGACGAAGAGTGTGCGTGTGGTCGCCATGCGTTCGAGACTGCTCGGCCGGTGTCACCGGCCGGTGCCCGTGATTCGCCGTCTTCGTCACGGTTCCGACCGGTTGTGTAACAGGACGGAACGGGACCGAAACGGAAGCTCACACGACTGTGCCCCGCCTCCGAGATAGGGGGCGGGGCACAGTGCTCGCACGCAGTCGAGGCCGTGGAGGAAAACGAAGAGCGAGGCCGAAATCAGCCCCGGACCACCTTGCCTGCCTTCAAGCAGGAGGTGCACACGTTCATGCGCTTGGAGTTACCAGGCGCAACCTGAGCGTGAACGGTCTGGATATTCGGGTTCCAACGACGGTTGGTCCGTCGGTGCGAGTGCGAGACCGACTTACCGAAGCCGGGCCCCTTGGCGCATACGTCGCAGACGGCAGCCATAGTCGCGAACTCCTTGATAGATGTTGATCGATACATGTGGTCGAAGACATCGAAACGAACTACGAGCAGATGCAAGGATTGCAATGCGTGAAGATCGCCTCGAGGCAACCCTGCAAGAATAGCGGCGTCGCACGCAATCACCAAACCGCCACGACAGACGCTGCGCGAGGGCTCACGGACGGCGCGCCACCGATCATGCCCGACTAAGCTTCGGGCACTGTCCGCGAGGGAGTTCGGACGAGGTAGCGGACGTGACGCGGGGGGAGGCTGCTCGAGGTGGTCGACGTACTCGAATCGATCGATGCCGCGGCCCTGCGACGGTGGGCCTACCGCTGCGTCGATTCCCTGACCGCGCGGTGCGACGAGATCAATGCACTCAACGTGTTCCCCATCCCAGACTCGGACACCGGCACCAATCTCATGTTCACCTTCCGTGCCGCGGTGGAGTCGATGCGCGCGGCCGGGCCCACTGCGGACGCCCGCGCCGTCGGCCGGGCACTGGCTGTGGGGGCAGTGGCGGGTGCGCGGGGCAACTCGGGAGTGATCGTCTCTCAGCTGTTGCGCGCTGTTGCCGAGGCTGCAGCGGACGGCCCGCTGGACACGGTGTCGATCCAGGCGATGTTGCGACGCGCGAAAGTCCTGGTCGCGGGAGCGGTCAGCGTTCCCGTCGAGGGCACGATGCTCACTGTTCTGGCCGCCGCCGATCGCGAAGCCTCAGCCCACGATGCCAATGTCAGCCTCTCCACGCTGGTGGTCGACATCGCCGAGGCCACCGCTCGCGCTGTCGACAGCACGACGGACCAACTGGCCGAGCTCCGGGAGGCGGGGGTCGTGGACGCAGGCGCACTCGGTCTCTCGGTGATCGTCGATGCGCTCGTGGAGGTGGTGATCGGCCGCACTCCGCCGCGCCGGCGATACCGTCGCCCGCACGAGCACGAACGCCGGACGGTCGGTGATGCGTCGAACGTCTCGTCGGACTGCGGCGGTGCACCCGAGGCGGTGTCGGGATACGGGTCACCTCGCCCCCTCGGGTACGAGGTGGTCTACGTCGTGCACGGCCCCGACGACGCGAGGGCGGCGGAACTTCGCCGGGCTCTGGCCGACATCGGAGATTCGGTCGTGGTGGCCGGTGACGGTTCCGGGGCCTGGTCCGCGCACGTGCACACCACCGACCCCGGTGGTGCCGTCGATCGAGGAATCGCGGCCGGAGATGTTCGCGGAGTGCGTATCTCGTGTTTCGGTCTCGCCGAGTTCGCCGGAGCGGTGAGCTTCGAAGCGCACGACGGAGCAGCGTTGTCGGTGGGTCGAGATATTTTGGCGCTGGTGGCCGGTGACGGTGCCGCGGATCTCTACGTTCAGGAAGGCGCGACGGTGGTGCGGTGCGACGAGGCGATCGACTCCTCGGTGCTGCATCGAGCGATCGTCGGGATGAAGCATCGCGAGGTATTGGTGTTACCGAACGGCGCGTTGTCCGCGCAGGAACTCGTTGCCGTCGGCGCAGCTGCCCGAGCGGACGGCAAAGACGTCGTGATGTTGCCGTGCTCGGCGATGGTGCAGGGTTTGGCCGCGCTCGCCGTACACGACGCCGCCCGGGCCGCAGTCGACGACGCGTTCACGATGTCCGAGGCCGCGGCGGGCACGAGGTGGGGTTCTCTACGTATCGCACAGGAGCGATCGCTGACGTGGGTCGGCACGTGCGAGCCGGGCGACTGCATCGGGCTCGCAGGGCAGGAGGTGGTGATCGTCGCCGCTCGTCCGCTCGATGCGGGGTGTCGGTTGCTCGATCAGCTCCTGGCCACGGGAGGGGAGTTGGTGACGGTGCTCGTCGGGGCCCAGGCATCGGATGGCTTCGGTGATCGGCTGGCCGAATACGTGTCGGGAGCACATCCCGGAGTCGACGTGGTGGTCTACACAGGTGGGCAGCCGGGGGATCTCGTGCAATTCGGAGTGGAATAGGGAATCTCGGACAATGGCAACGCTGGTGGACCCGCTCGATCACGTCCTCGGAGCCGCGGCGGCGACGCCGCTGGCAGACGTCTTCGGTATTCACACCGTCGAGGAACTGCTTCGGCACTATCCGCACCGCTACATGACGCACGGTTCGGAGCTGGGGGAGAAGGAGCCGCCCGAGGGCGAGCACATCACCATCGTCGCCACGATCGAGTCCGCGACGCTGCGTTCGATGAAGAACCGCAACGGTCAGTTCCTCGCAGTGACACTCGCCGCCGACGGACAGCGAATCGACGCCACCTTCTTCAGTCCACACAAGCTCAAGCACGTTCTGGTGCCCGGTCGCCGAGGAATGTTCTCGGGCAAGGTCAAGTACTTCGGCAAACGGTGGAATCTCACGCACCCCAGCTACGTGATTCTCGGCGGAGACGACAACGACGGGGCCGTCGTGCCTGCAGGACGAATCGTCGGCGGCGGCACCCTGGCCGGACTCGCTCGTGGCTCGGTCGATTCCTCCGGAGCCGTCGACATGTCGGTGTTCGATCGAGCATTCGTGCCCATCTACCCGGCCGCGAAGGACGTCGAGAGCTGGACCTTCATGCGCTGCGTTCGGCAGGTGCTCGACCAACTCGACGACGTGGTCGATCCACTGCCCGAGTCGGTACGTGCGCAGCGCGGTCTCGTCGACATCGACACCGCGCTTCGGTCGGTCCATTTCCCGGATACCGCACAGGACAAGGACTCTGCGCGAGAGCGGTTGAAGTTCGACGAGGCGCTCGCCGTTCAGCTCGTCCTCGCCGACCGCCGACGCGACTCATCCACCCGGGTGGCAGCGCGATGCCCACCGATCACCGACGGTATCGCCGCGGAGTTCGATCGGCGTCTGCCGTTCGAGTTGACGGCCGGCCAGCACCAGGTCGCAGCCGAGATCGCCCACGATCTGTCGGCACCACATCCGATGTCGCGGCTGTTGCAGGGTGAGGTCGGCTCGGGCAAGACGATCGTTGCGCTGCGGGCGATGCTGCAGGTGATCGATGCCGGGCATCAGTGTGCGCTGCTGGCACCGACGGAAGTTCTCGCCTCGCAACACGCGCGCTCTGTTCGGTCGATGCTCGGGAGCCTCGCGGCCGGCGGGGAACTAGGATCGCACGAGCTGGCCACCAAGGTCGCCCTGTTGACCGGCTCGATGTCCACGGCGGCCAAGCGGTCCGCGCTGCTCGATGCCGTCACCGGTGACGCGGGCATCGTGATCGGTACCCACGCCCTGATCGAGGACCGAGTCGAATTCCTCGACCTCGCGATGGTCGTCGTCGACGAACAGCACAGGTTCGGCGTCGAGCAACGAGATGCGTTGCGCGCGAAAGCTCGCGACAACACCAGTCCGCACCTGCTGGTGATGACTGCGACCCCCATCCCACGGACCATCGCATTGTCGACCCTCGGTGACCTCGAGACGTCGGTGCTCACCGAACTGCCCCGCGGCCGGTCGCCCATCGTCAGCAACGTGGTACCCGCCAGGAACAAGCCGGGCTGGGTGGAACGAGCGTGGCAGCGAATTCACGAGGAGGTGGCAGCCGGTCGCCAGGCCTACGTGGTGTGCTCCCGCATCGGGGACGACGAGGACGCGGAGACCGGGAAGAAGAGCGCTGCGAAGAAGAAGAGCGCGAGCTCGGAGGACGGCCCCGAGACGACGGCTGCGATGGACCTGTACGAGACCCTCTCCACCGGACCGATGCACGATCTGCGGGTGGGGCTGCTGCACGGACGACTGTCGGGAGACGACAAGGACATCACCATGTCCGAGTTCAACTCCGGCGAGATCGACGTCCTGGTCTGCACCACCGTGGTCGAAGTCGGAGTGGATGTTCCGAACGCGACGGTCATGGTCATCATGGATGCGGACCGATTCGGCGTGAGCCAACTGCATCAGTTGCGAGGCCGGATCGGCCGAGGCGGGCACCAGGGCCTGTGCATCATGATCAGCTATCTCAGCCCCGCGGGCGGATCCTTCGCCCGGCTCGAAGCGGTGGCAGCGACCAACGACGGTTTCGAGTTGGCCAAGCTGGACCTGGCCACTCGTCGCGAGGGCGACGTTCTCGGTGCTGCACAGTCGGGCACGGTCAGTGGGTTGCGGCTGCTCTCGTTCATCGACGACGAGGACATCATCGCCGACGCACAGGACTGTGCACGGTCCCTGTTCGCGCGGGACCCGTCGCTGGCGAACGATCCCGGCATCGCGTCGATGATGCGGTCGGCTTGGCGATCGGATCGAGTCGACTATTTGCAGAAGTCCTGACCTAGGGACTCACTGCACCGTTTCAGTGGAGGAAATCGACCGCCTCGTCCCGCATGATGAGATCAGTACACCTCGGTGACTCACGCTGCCGGGTAAGTTGAGCCAATGTTCTCCAAAGTTTTGGTTGCCAACCGCGGTGAAATTGCCATCCGCGCCTTCCGTGCCTCCTATGAACTCGGGGCCTCGACAGTTGCGGTGTTCCCGTTCGAGGACCGGAACTCGGTGCACCGGACGAAGGCCGACGAGGCGTATCAGATCGGGGAGAAGGGGCATCCCGTTCGCGCGTATCTCTCGGTCGACGAGATCGTCGCCGCTGCCAAGCGCAGCGGCGCGGACGCGGTGTACCCCGGGTACGGATTCCTTTCCGAGAACCCGGATCTGGCCGCAGCGTGCGCCGAGGCAGGCATCACCTTCGTCGGCCCGTCCGCCGACGTGCTCGAGCTGACCGGCAACAAGGCGCGGGCCATCGCGGCGGCCAAGGCTGCAGGACTTCCGGTGCTGGCGTCGTCGGAACCGTCGTCCGACGTGGACGAGTTGGTCGCGGCGTCCGAGACGATGACGTTTCCGTTGTTCGTCAAGGCGGTCGCAGGCGGTGGCGGCCGCGGTATGCGCCGAGTGGCCGAGCCCGAGCAGCTGCGCGAATCCATCGAAGCTGCTGCGCGCGAGGCGGAATCGGCCTTCGGTGATCCGACGGTGTTCCTCGAGCAGGCCGTGATCGATCCCCGGCACATCGAGGTTCAGATCCTCGCCGACGGCCAGGGCAACGTGGTGCACTTGTTCGAGCGCGACTGCAGCGTGCAGCGTCGGCATCAGAAGGTCATCGAGCTCGCTCCGGCTCCGAATCTGCCCGAAGGACTGCGTGAGAAGATCTGCGCCGACGCCGTCGCGTTCGCGAAGGAGATCGACTACTCGTGTGCCGGTACCGTCGAGTTCCTGCTCGACACCCGTGGCAATCACGTCTTCATCGAGATGAATCCGCGAATCCAGGTGGAGCACACCGTCACCGAAGAGGTGACCGATGTGGATCTGGTGCAGTCCCAGCTGCGGATCGCCTCGGGAGAGACGCTCGCGGATCTGGGTCTGCAGCAGGAGAACATCGTGCTGCGCGGTGCGGCTCTGCAGTGTCGCATCACCACCGAGGATCCGGCGAACGGATTCCGGCCCGATGTCGGACGCATCACCGCGTACCGCACGCCGGGCGGTGCCGGAGTACGCCTCGACGGCGGAACCACGCTGGGCGCCGAGGTCGGTGCCTACTTCGACTCCATGCTCGTCAAGCTCACCTGCCGCGGCCGCGACTTCGACACCGCCGTGGCTCGTGCTCGACGAGCCTTGGCGGAGTTCAGGATTCGCGGTGTCGCCACGAATATTCCGTTCCTGCAAGCGGTTCTGGTCGATCCCGACTTCACCGCAGGCCGCGTCACCACCTCGTTCATCGAGGAGCGCCCCGAACTGCTCACCTCGCGTTCCTCGGGCGACCGCGGCACGAAGATTCTCGCCTACCTGGCCGACGTGACGGTCAACAAGCCGCACGGCGAGCGTCCGTCCCCGGTGTACCCGCACGACAAGCTCCCCGCGGTGGACTTCTCGGCTCCGATTCCCGATGGTTCGAGGCAGCGTCTGCTGGCGCTCGGACCCGAAGGCTTCGCCCGCGATCTGCGCAACCAGAAGGCCCTCGGCGTCACCGACACCACGTTCCGTGACGCACATCAGTCGTTGCTGGCGACGCGAGTGAGGACGAGCGGACTGCTCGGTGTCGCCCCGTACGTGGCGCGCACGACGCCCCAGTTGCTCTCCATCGAGGCGTGGGGCGGTGCCACCTACGACGTGGCGCTGCGATTCCTGCACGAGGATCCGTGGGAGCGACTGGCGAGCCTGCGAGAGGCCGTGCCGAACATCGCAATTCAGATGTTGTTGCGCGGCAGGAACACCGTCGGCTACACCCCGTATCCGGAGAAGGTGACCCGCAGCTTCGTTGCCGAGGCCACCGACACCGGCATCGACATCTTCCGTATCTTCGACGCGCTCAACAACGTCGATCAGATGCGTCCGGCCATCGATGCCGTCCGCGAGACCGGCACGGCGCTCGCCGAGGTGGCACTGAGCTACACGGGGGATCTGTCGAACCCGAACGAGAACCTCTACACGCTCGACTACTACCTGAAGCTGGCCGAGCAGATAGTCGACGCAGGCGCGCACGTGCTCGCCATCAAGGACATGGCCGGACTGCTCCGCGCACCTGCAGCCAAGACGCTGGTGACGGCACTGCGCTCGAACTTCGATCTGCCCGTGCACGTACACACGCACGACACACCCGGTGGACAGCTCGCGACGTACCTCGCGGCCTGGGAGGCCGGGGCGGACGCCGTCGACGGTGCCAGCGCGGCGATGGCAGGCACCACCAGCCAGCCTGCGTTGTCCGCGATCGTCGCTGCTGCCGCACACACCGAGCGCGACACGGGTCTGAATCTGCAGGCCGTCTGCGACCTCGAGCCCTACTGGGAAGCCGTGCGAAAGGTATACGCGCCGTTCGAGTCCGGGCTGCCGGCACCGACGGGTCGTGTCTACACCCACGAGATCCCCGGTGGACAGCTCTCGAACCTACGGCAGCAGGCCATTTCGCTCGGGCTCGGTGATCGGTTCGAGACCGTCGAGGCCAATTACGCTGCAGCCGACCGCATGTTGGGCCGTTTGACCAAGGTGACGCCGAGCTCGAAGGTCGTCGGCGACCTGGCTCTGGCTCTGGTCGGTGCAGGCGCGTCCGCCGAGGAATTCGCCGAGAATCCAGGTCGCTACGACATCCCCGATTCGGTGATCGGATTTCTGCGCGGCGATCTCGGTACGCCTGCGGGTGGATGGCCGGAACCGTTGCGCACGAAAGCGCTGGAGGGTCGCGGCGAGGGCAAGCCGGTGACACCGTTGACCGACGAGGACGAGAAGAACCTCGACGGCACCTCCGCTCAGCGCCGCGAGACTCTCAACCGTCTGCTGTTCCCCGGTCCCACAGCCGAACTCGCTGCTCACCGCGAGAAGTACGGCGATACGACGCGGCTGTCGGCCAATCAGTTCTTCTACGGGCTGCGGCAGGGCGAGGAGCATCGAGTGGCCCTGGAGAAGGGCGTCGAACTGCTGATCGGGCTCGAGGCCATCTCCGATCCCGACGAGCGTGGCATGCGCACCGTGATGTGCATTCTCAACGGACAGCTGCGGCCGGTGTCGGTGCGCGACCGCTCCATCTCCAGCGAAGCCCCCACCGTCGAGAAGGCGGACCGATCGAACTCCGGGCACATCCCGGCACCGTTCGCCGGCGTCGTCACACTGTCCGTCGAAGAGGGACAGAAGATCTCGGCCGGAGACACCATCGCCACCATCGAGGCGATGAAGATGGAGGCTGCCATCACCGCTCCTCGCGGCGGCACCGTGACACGCTTGGCGATCTCGGGTGTGCAGCAGGTCGAGGGCGGCGATCTGCTCGTCGTCATCGGTGGGGGGTCGACGGGCGAAGAGGCCGGCAGCGAATGACGCGGATCGTGGCGGGTGTCGCGGGCGGCCGACGATTGTCGGTCCCCGGCCAGGGCACCCGACCCACCTCCGAGCGAGTTCGCGAAGCGCTGTTCAGCTCGCTGGAGAGTCGAATGGAACTCGACGGTGCCGCGGTGCTGGATCTGTTCGCGGGATCGGGAGCACTGGGGCTCGAGGCACTCTCGCGCGGCGCGTCGTCGGCGGTACTGGTCGAGTCCGACGCCCGAGCGGCGGCGGTGGTGCGAAAGAACATCGAGTCGGTGGGGTTGCCCGGCGCTTCGGTCCGGTGCGCCCCGGTGGCTTCGGTGCTGGCGGGGGCTGCGGATGCGGCGTACGACCTGGTGTTGGCGGACCCGCCGTATGCCGTCACCGATACGGCCGTCGCCGGTCTGTTGGACAGACTCGTCACCGGGGGATGGCTCACCCCCGATGCCGTCGTCGTCCTCGAGCGTTCGTCGCGTTCGCCGGAGACCCGATGGCCGACCGGACTGGTTCCGGAGAAGTCCAAGAAGTACGGCGAGAGTCGGATCGAGATCGCGTCACGAGTAACGAGCGAGCCCGGGATCGGCTGATAGGTTCGCGGACATGACTGGCGCACTCTGCCCTGGATCCTTCGACCCGGTGACCAACGGTCACCTCGACATCTTCGAGCGTGCCGCCGCCGCCTTCGACGAGGTGGTGGTGACGGTGATGGTGAACAAGAGCAAGAAGGGCATGTTCAGCATCGACGAGCGGATCGAGATGCTCGAGGTCGCAACGGAGCATCTGCCCAACGTCAGGATCGGTTCGTGGTACGGACTGTTGGTCGATTACGCTCGGCAAGAAGGCTTTTCGGCGATCGTCAAAGGTCTGCGCAGTGCCAACGACTTCGACTACGAGTTGCAGATGGCTCAGATGAACAGAACGTTGACCGGTGTGGACACGCTGTTTCTCCCGGCGAATCCTGCGCACAGCTTTCTGTCGAGTTCGTTGATCAAGGAGGTCGCGACCTTCGGGGGAGACGTCACCGGCATGCTGCCGCCCTTCGTTCAGGACCGCCTGCTTGCCCGTATCGCCGAGCGGGCAGCAGAGTAGTTCGAGGAGCGACACACCGAGCCGGTATAGCGCAGACGCACGCGTCGGCGGGCAGACTGAACAGCGCAGCACTGCGAGTGAAGACCGCGCAGTGGCAGATTCGACGATTGGGGTAACCGGTGTACCGCGTATTCGAGGCGCTCGACGAGCTCGTCGCCATTGTCGAGGAGGCGCGCGGCGTTCCGATGACTGCCGGGTGCGTCGTCCCTCGCGGCGATGTCCTGGAACTGCTCGACGACGTCCGCGACGCCATCCCCGGCGAGCTGGACGACGCCCAGGACGTACTGGATCATCGCGACAAGCTCGTCGGCGATGCCAGGGCCACTGCGGAGAAGACGGTCGGCACGGCCAATGCCGAGGCCCAGGACACGGTCGAGAACGCCCGGGATTCGGCCGATCGTATTCTCGCCGACGCCAAGGCCCAAGCAGATCGCATGGTGTCCGAGGCGTCCGCGCACGCCGACCAGCTCGTGGCCGATGCCGAGGCGGAGGCCGAGCGAACGGTGCTCGAAGGCCAGCGTGAGTACGAGGGCCTGACCGTTCGCGCTCGCACCGAGGCCGACCGGATGATCGAGTCCGGCACAGCGTCGTACGAGCGGTCGGTCGCAGACGGCACCGCCGAGCAGAACCGGCTCGTCTCGGAAACCGAGGTCGTCCAGGCAGCCCACGCCGAGTCGGCTCGGGTGATCGACAGTGCGCACGCCGAATCGGATCGGATGCGCAGCGAGTGCGACGTGTACGTCGACACCAAGCTTGCCGAGTTCGAGGAGTTCCTCAGCGGCACCATTCGTTCGGTCGGCCGTGGGCGTCAGCAACTGCGAACAGGTTCCGGTGTGCCGGAATACGGCAGCGAGCCGTACGGCGAATCCGCGTACGGAAGCCCGGAGCAGGGGCGTCGCAGCCGACACTGAACGGCAGCGATTTGCCCTCGTATGCACGCATGCGTACCGTTGTGGGGTTGCTTACCGACAGTAGGCATACCGACAGTAAGGAAGAACAGCCGTGCCCCCGCCCAAGAGAACGACCCGTCCGGAACTGGACGACGGATTCGTTCTGGACATTCTCAACCTCGGTCGTCGACCCGGGTCGACGAAGGCCGTCGAGCGGACGGTTCCTGCTCCTTCCCGAATCGGCCTCGATGCCATTGCCATCGAAGCCGGTGTTCCGGTCTCGCTCGATCTGCAGTTGCAGGCGGTCTCGGAGGGCGTACTCGTCACCGGCTCCGTACGAGCAGTCACCGCCGGAGAGTGCACACGCTGCCTCGACCCGGTCGGTGGCAACGTCGACGTCTACTTGACCGAGTTGTTCGCTTACCCGAACAGCATCACCGAGGAGACCACCGATGCGGACGAGATTCACCGCATCCTCGACGACCTGATAGATCTCGAACCCGTCATTGTCGACGCGGTCGGTCTGGAGCTTCCACTCCACCCCGTGTGCAGCGACGAGTGCGAGGGATTGTGCCCAGAATGCGGCGTTCGCCTGGCGATTGCTGAATCCGGCCACAGTCACGATACAATTGATCCTCGCTGGGCTGGTCTTGCAGCCAAATTTGGCGTGGATCCAGAACCGAGCACAGAACTTGTGAACAACGAAGCCGAGGAGAAGTAAGTGGCTGTCCCGAAGCGCAAAATGTCGCGTTCCAACACGAGGTCGCGTCGTGCACAGTGGAAAACCACTGCGCCCACCCTCGTGACGTGCCCCAACCGCGGTTGCGGCGAGAAGACTCTGCCCCACATCGCGTGCCCCTCGTGCGGCACCTACAAGGGCCGCCAGGTCGTCGCAGCGGTCTGATTTCCGCTTACGTGACAAACGAAGTAGTGGATCGGCACAACAGCGGTTCACAGAAGAATAGCTCCACTGCCGCCAGCGGCGGGGACGACCGGGAGTCGCTCCTCGCCGCTATCGGTGTCTCCCTGTCCGAGCCGCTGCTGACGTTGGCTCTGACGCACCGGTCGTTCGCGTACGAGCACGGTGGTCTGCCGACCAACGAGCGCCTCGAGTTCCTGGGCGATTCCGTCCTCGGCCTTGCGGTGACCGAGCACCTCTACGCGGTGCACCCCACCAAGTCCGAGGGCCAGCTGGCCAAGATCAGGGCGAGCGTGGTCAACATGCATGCCCTGGCCGAGGTCGCGCGTGGACTCGGCGACGGCGGCCTGGGTCGCCACCTGCTGTTGGGCAAGGGCGAGGAACAGACCGGTGGACGCGACAAGCCGAGCATCCTTGCCGACGGCATGGAGTCGTTGCTGGGTGCAATCCACCTCCAGCACGGCATCGACGTCGCGCGCACCGTTGTCCTGACTCTGTTCGCAGGCCTTCTCGATCGAGCTCCCAAGCTCGGTGCAGGGCTGGACTGGAAGACGAGCCTGCAGGAATTGACCGCCGAACGTGCACTCGGCGTTCCCGCGTACGAGATCTCGTCCACCGGACCCGATCACGACAAGGAATTCACTGCCACCGTGTTGGTCGGCGGATTCCCGCGCGGCGTCGGTATCGGTCGGTCGAAGAAGGAAGCCGAACAGAAGGCCGCCAGTCTGGCGTGGAACACGCTGTCGAACAACGACACTGCGATTTCGGCCGAGTCGGCAACCGACGAATCCTGATGCCGGAACTGCCCGAGGTCGAGGTCGTCAGGCTCGGTCTGGAATCTCATGTCGTCGGCAGGACGATGCAGTCGGTCGAGGTGCTGCACCCCCGCGCCGTGCGGCGTCACGATCTCGGTGGTCTCGATCTGATCGGCCAGCTGCGCGGTCAGCGCATCTCCTCGGCTCGGCGGCGCGGGAAGTACCTGTGGCTGGTGATGGAACCCGGCGATTTCGCGACCGTCGTGCACCTGGGCATGAGCGGACAGATGCTGGTGCAGCCGCCGTCCGCCCCGGACGAGAAGCACCTGCGCATCCGGGCACGACTCGACGACGGCACCGATCTGCGCTTCGTCGATCAGCGCACCTTCGGCGGCTGGGCGCTCGCCCCGATCGTCACCGTGGACGGTACCGAGGTACCCGAACCGGTCGCACACATCGCCCGCGACCCGATCGATCCACTGTTCGACGCCGAATCGGTGGTGAACGTGTTGCGCGGCAAGCACACCGAGATCAAGCGAGCACTGCTCGATCAGACCGTGCTCTCGGGCGTGGGCAACATCTATGCCGACGAGGCTCTGTGGCGCGCGAAGATCCACGGTAATCGAATCGCGGAGACCCTGACGCGGCCGGCGCTGCGGCGTCTTCTCACCGCAGTGCACGCGGTGATGGGCGAGGCCCTGGCGCAGGGCGGAACCTCGTTCGACGCGTTGTACGTGAACGTCAACGGCCAATCCGGCTACTTCGACCGTTCCCTCGACGCCTACGGTCAGGAGGGCCTGCCCTGCTCGCGATGCGGAGCCCCGATCAGACGCGAGAAGTTCATGAATCGCAGCTCGTTCAGCTGCCCCACCTGCCAGCCGCGACCCCGCCACGTGCGCGGCTGACACTGCACAGGTCATTCCGCAGGCTCCACTCCTGTTTCAATAGACCATTCCGCGGGCTCCACTCCTGAACAGCCCGCCTAGTATTTCCGTCATGGCAGAACAGAGCACGCCGACCAACCTTTGGGTCGAGCGCACAGGCACCCGTCGCTACACCGGCCGCAGCTCCCGAGGAGCGGAAGTGCTCATCGGGTCCGAGTCGGTGGAGGGTGTCTTCACCCCCGGCGAGCTGTTGAAAATCGCACTCGCGGCCTGCACCGGCATGAGCTCGGACCTACCGCTCTCGCGTCGACTGGGCGATGACTACTCCGCCACCGTCGAGGTGTCCGGTGCCGCCGATCGCGAAAACGAGCGGTATCCGGAACTGAACGAGATTCTCCGAGTCGATCTCAGCGCGATGGACCCCGAGGCGCAGGAGCGTCTGCTCACGGTCGTCGAGCGCGCCATCGACAAGGTGTGCACCGTCGGGCGGACCCTGAAGGCCGGTACGACAATAAACCTGGACATCGACGTGGACGCCTGATGAAAGCCAGGGCAGCCGTGGTAGTCACAGGTCTGCTCCTCGGCGCGGCGACCGCCCTGGCTCCCACCGCGGACGCGTCGAGCAGCTGCACTCCGTGGTCGGTGAGCACGGTGGCGTCGGGATTCGGGATGCTCGAGAATCTCGAGTTCGACGGCCGCGGTTCGATGATCGTGTCCGAGACCTCGCCTGTCGGACCCGGCGCGCTGCGTACCGTGGCGCCGAACGGTGTCCGGGGCACACTCGTTGCCGACGTCGAGTCGCCGGGCGGACTGGTCCGCGACGGCGACACGCTGTATTTCACGACCGGAAACAGCGCTGCCGCAGGGCTTCTCGATACCCGATCCGGCACCGTCGACACGATCGATCTCGGTACAGGGGTCCGGTCGACGTACGCGTCGGGACTGGCGATGCCCAACGGTCTGGCGCGATCGGAGTCGGGTGATCTGTTCACCACTCGCAACCTGGGCACCCTCTCCGGCCTGACGCGCGTTGCGGTCGACGGTTCGGTGTCGACGGTGCGTACCGACCTGGGATCGGCCAACGGCATCGGCATCGGCGAGGAAAAGGTCTACGTGGCCAACACGTTCGATCTCGAGACGACGCTCACCGTGCTCGACGAGAAGGATCCGTCCGGACCATCCGCGCGTATTCGCATCGACGGTGTCGGACCGCTGGCGATGTCGGACGACCTGACCGTCGGCGACGACGGAACGGTCTATCTCGCACAGAATCTCGCCGGCAGGGTAGTCCGTATCGACCCGGAATCCGGATCGTCCTGCGTGATAGCGACCGGCGTTCCACTGACCTCGTCGGTCGCCTTCGGCGGCTCCGGATTCGACGAGGAAGCGTTGTACGCCACCAGTTTCGACGGAACCGTCCGAAAGTTGGCTCGCTCGTGAACGACGAACGGTTGACGGCGTGGGTGCACGGGCTCGTTCAGGGCGTCGGGTTCCGGTGGTGGACTCGCTCGCGCGCACTCGAACTCGGACTCGTCGGTCACGCGACCAACCACGCGGACGGACGAGTCCTGGTGATAGCGGAGGGCCCACGTGAGCGTCTCGAGGCACTCCTGGAATTACTCCGAGGCGGAAAAACCCCGGGCACGGTCACGCTGGTCGTGGAGAGTTGGGACACCGCCCGCGGAGATCTGACGGGCTTCGTCGAACGCTGATCGTCCGTTGCGGGAGGCTCGGCGCACTTTCGGGCAGCGTGCCGGTAAAGTACGGACGCTATGTATCTCAAGAGTCTGACGCTGAAGGGCTTCAAGTCCTTTGCTTCGGCGACGACTCTTCGTTTCGAGCCCGGAATCACCTGTGTCGTCGGGCCCAACGGCTCCGGCAAATCCAATGTCGTGGACGCCCTGACCTGGGTGATGGGTGAACAGGGTGCCAAGGCGTTGCGCGGCGGGAAGATGGAAGACGTCATCTTCGCGGGCACGTCGGGTAGAGCCCCGCTCGGCCGCGCCGAGGTCACTCTGACGATCGACAATTCCGACGGCGCACTGCCGATCGACTACTCCGAGGTCTCGATCACCCGGCGGATGTTCCGCGACGGCGCGGGTGAGTACGAGATCAACGGCAGTTCGTGCCGATTGATGGACGTCCAGGAACTGCTCAGCGACTCCGGTATCGGGCGCGAGATGCACGTCATCGTGGGGCAGGGCCGGCTCGCCGCGATCCTGGAATCGCGGCCCGAGGACCGGCGAGCCTTCATCGAGGAAGCAGCCGGGGTGCTCAAGCACCGCAAGCGCAAGGAAAAGGCCGTCCGCAAGCTCGACGCGATGCAGGCCAACCTGGCGCGGTTGACCGACCTCACGACCGAATTGCGCCGCCAACTCAAGCCTCTCGGGAGGCAGGCCGAGGTTGCGCGTCGCGCGCAGACCGTCCAAGCCGACCTGCGCGACGCCCGGTTGCGGCTGGTGGCCGACGACCTGGTGGCCAGGCGCGAGGAGTTCGCGAACCAGACCCAGGACGAGGAAGCGGCGCGTGAGCAGTACGCGATGGTGCAGGACGCCCTCGAAGCCGGCTCGGTGGCACTCGGCGAACACGAGCAGGCCGTAGCACGGCTGACCCCCAGCGCCGAGGCGGCCGGGCAGACGTGGTTCCGTCTCTCCGCGTTGGCCGAACGGGTGAATGCGACGGTGCGCATCGCGCACGAACGAGCTCGGCATCTCGATGCCGTGCAATCCACCGGTCGGGGACAGGACCCGGACGAGCTCGAAGCGCAGGCCGAGCGGGTCGCCGAAGAAGAAATGGAACTCGTCGAAGCCGTCGAGATGGCACGCGAAACCCTCGAGGCGGCACGAGAGCAGTTGGCCGAGCGCGAGGCTGCGGCATCGGCCGCCGAGCGTGCCCACCTCGCTGCGGTGCGCGCAGTGGCCGACCGCCGCGAAGGTTTCGCGCGCCTGTCCGGCCGGGTCGACACCTTCCGAACCAAGGTCGAGTCGATCGACGCGGAGGTGGAGCGCTTGTCGGTGGCCATCGACGAGGCCCGAGAGCGCGGCGAATCGGCTCAGCGTGAGTTCGAGAGCGTGCAGGATCAGATCGGCACCCTCGATGCGAGTGAACTGAGCCTCGACACCAACTACGAACGAGCTGTCGCCGCGCTTCGACATGCCGACGCCCGAGTGACCGAACTGCAGGCCGAAGAACGCATCGCAGGCAAGAAGGTGGCGTCGTTCGAGGCCAGGATCGAAGCGCTCACGATGGGTCTCGAACGCAAGGACGGTGCCGGGTGGCTGGTGGAGAACCAGCAGGACGGTCTGTCGGGCCTGCTCGCAGGCCATCTCACGGTCGAGCCGGGATACGAGATCGCGGTGGCGGTGGCCATGGGGCCGGCCGCCGATGCCGCACACGCCGAATCGTTCGATGCCGCGCGTGATGCCGTGCTCGCGCTGCGTGCGGCCGACGGCGGCCGCGCGTCCATCGTGCACGGCAGTGTCGTTGCAGCACGATCGGTTCGACGCCCGGACCTCCCGAGTGGGGCTCGATGGGTGCTGGACCTGATCGGGTATCCGGACCGGTTGGCCGCGGCAATGGCGGCCCTGCTCGACGGTGTGGTCGCCGTCGATTCGCTCGACGCTGCCCACCGTCTCGTCTCCGATTCCGGTGAGCTGCGTGCGGTGACCAAGGACGGCGACGTCGTCGAAGCCGGCTGGGTCACCGGCGGCTCGGACCGTCGCCCGAGCACCCTCGAGGTGCAGTCGGCAATCGACACGTCGACGGTGGAGTTGGCGGCGGCGGTCCGCCGCGCGGAGGAACTCGACGCAGCGCTGTCGGGAGCGTTGGAAGAACAACGGGATCGGCGCGAATCGGCCGAGCAAGCGCTCGCGGCGCTCAACGAATCCGACGCTGCGATGGCCGCGGTGTACGAACAGTTGGGCCGATTGGGTCAGCTGGCGCGTTCGGCTCATGCGGAGTCGGCGCGATTGACGACGCAGCGTAGCTCTGCCGAGGCCAGTCGAGAAGAAGCGATTGCGCGGCTGGCCGAGCTCGAGGAAAACCTGCGGACGGCCGAGGACGAGCAATCGGGTTTCGCGGGAGACGGCGAGAGCGGTGACGCTGCGACCACCATGGAACGGGAGATGGCGGCAGCGGCGCTGACCGAAGTGCGTGCCGTGGAGGTCGAAGCTCGGTTGAACGTGCGGACCGCCGAAGAGCGCGCACAGTCCGTACGAGGCCGGGCAGATTCCCTTCGACGGGCGGCGCGAGCCGAGCGGGAGGCCAGGGCGCGAGCCGAGCGCGAGAGCGCAGCGCGGCGGCATGCGGCCGCAGTGGCGGCGGCGGTCGGAGAATCGGGCGAAGAAGTCGCCGCGCGGTTGGCCACGGTCGTTGCGGCCGCGGCACGCAGGCGCGACGAGCTCTCCGCCGAACGAGCAACGCGCACAATCGAACTCGACAAGGTCAAAGAGCAGGTTCGAGCCCTGCAGGGCCAGCTGGCGTCGATCACCGACGCCGTGCACCGGGACGAAGTGGCCCGCGCACAGGCCGCACTGCGGATCGAACAACTCGAGACGACGATTCTGGAGCAGCACGGCATCGGCCTCGACGATCTGGTGGCCGAGTACGGGCCCGATGTGGCCCTGCCGCCCACCGAACTCGAGATGGCCGAGTACGAGGCGGCAAAGGAGCGGGGCGAGCAGGTGGTGGCACCGGCCCCGATGCCGTTCGACCGCGCCACGCAGGAGCAGCGCGCCAAACGCGCCGAGCGTGACCTCGCCACCCTCGGCAAGGTGAACCCGCTGGCCCTCGAGGAGTTCGCTGCCCTCGAGGAGCGCTACAACTTCCTTTCCACTCAGCTCGAAGACGTCAAGTCCGCGCGCAAGGATCTGCTCGGCGTGGTCGCCGACGTCGACGAGCGGATTCTGCAGGTCTTCACCGAGGCCTGGCTCGACGTCGAACGGGAATTCACCGGAGTGTTCGCCAAGCTCTTTCCCGGCGGCGAAGGACGACTGATCCTGACCGACCCGTCGGACATGCTCACCACCGGAATCGAGGTCGAGGCACGCCCGCCCGGCAAGAAGGTCAAGCGGCTCTCGCTGCTCTCCGGTGGCGAGAAGTCGCTGACCGCGGTGGCCATGCTGGTGGCCATCTTCCGCGCCCGACCGTCACCGTTCTACGTCATGGACGAGGTCGAGGCTGCACTGGACGACACCAACCTGCGTCGACTGATCGGACTGTTCGAGCAGCTCCGCGAGAAGTCGCAGTTGATCGTCATCACCCACCAGAAGCCGACGATGGAAGTGGCCGATGCGCTGTACGGCGTCAGCATGCGCGGCGACGGCATCACCACCGTCATCTCGCAGCGGTTGAACCGAGAACGTGTCGCAGTGGACGCACTGCAGCCGGATACAGCCGAGCCGGAAACAGCCGAGCCGGAAACGCCCGAGTCGGGCGCGGCACCTGTCGTCGAGCCCGACACCGTCTCCTGAGATTCGTCCTTCGTGGCTACTGCTGCGGGTAGAGCTGCTCGGCGTAGGACGGCCCGTAGTACTCGCGCAGTTCCTCCACCGTCTCGGGTGCCTGCGGAATCAACGCCTTCGTCAGCGCGGCGACGTCGGGGAGGGCATCGGCATCCCAGGTCTCGGGCTGCCACAGCTTGGATCGCATGAACGCCTTCGCACAGTGGTGGAACACCTCCTCGATGTCGACGACGAGGCACATGATCGGGCGATGACCCTTGACTCGGAGCTCGTCGAAGAACGGGGCGTCGGTGACCAGGGAGGCTCGACCGTTGATGCGGAGGGTGTCGCCGCGGCCGGGTACGAAGAAGTTCAGCCCGACGAACGGGTTCTCGAGAATGTTGCGATAGCCGTCCATCCGGCGGTTGCCCGGCCGCTCGGCGAGAGCGATCGTGGCGTCGTCGAGGACGTGCACCAGACTGCCGGGCGGATCGCCCTTGGGAGAGACGTCGCATCGCCCGCTCGCGTCGGAGGTCCCGAGGAGGCAGAACGGTGATGCAGCGAGCCACTGCACGTCCAGTGGGTGCAGCGCGCGTCGGTCCTTGTTGGCGGCTCGAAAGCTCGGCTCGCCGAATATCTCGGTCAGTTCTGCGGCGTCGCGCACCGTGGTCCACTCCATGACCGTGAATGCTATCGACACCGACTCCCGGGCGGGAAGCGCATTTTTCACGGTCGGTGCACCACCGGTGACGATCTGCCGCGATCGCCTGAGAGGATGTTCTACGTGAGTAACCAAGCGTGGATCATCGTCGCGGCGATCGCTGCCGTCCTGCTCGTCGTCCTCGTCGTCGGGCTGGTGCTTTCCCGTCGCCGGAGAGTGTCCCTCAAGTCGGACGAGGCACCGCGAATCGAGGACGCGGCTGCCAAGGACAGATCCGGTGGCTACACCGCGGGCAGCGGTTTCTCCTTCAGTCAGGGAACGGCGACGGCCGAGCCCGTAGTCCCGAAGGCCCCCAAGCCGGCCGAGCCGAAGCCGATCGAGGCCGAGCCGGTCGAGAACATCCCCGTCGACTCCACTCCGGTCGAGCCGCCGCCGGTGGTTCCCACGCCTGAACCGGTCGAATCGGAGACCGTCTGGATCGAGCCGGAAGTGCTCGAACCCGAGGCCCCGGCGACCGATGTCACCGTCGCCGAGCCTGTTGCGCCCGAGCCTCCGGTAGCCGACACCGTTGCTCCTGCGCCTCGCCGCTTGGACACCATCGACCCGACCGAGGGACGGCTCGACCGTCTCCGTGGCCGGCTTGCACGATCTCAGTCCGCGGTGGGCAAGAGCCTGCTGGGCCTGCTCGGCGGCGGTGACCTGGACGAGGACTCGTGGGAAGAGGTCGAGGACACCCTGCTGATCGCCGATATCGGTTCGGCGACCACCGCAGAGATCATGCGCACGCTGCGTGAGCAGATGGCGGCGCGCAGTATTCGCACCGAAGCCGACGCCAGAGCTCTGCTGCGCGAGATCCTCGTGGCGCAGCTGCACCCCGAGTTCGACCGGTCGATTCGTGCTCTTCCCCACGACGGCGCACCCGCTGTGTTGCTGGTGGTCGGAGTCAACGGCACCGGCAAGACGACGACCACGGGCAAACTGGCTCGCGTGCTGGTCGCGGACGGGCGGCGGGTGTTGCTCGGTGCCGCCGACACGTTCCGCGCAGCTGCGGCCGATCAGTTGCAGACCTGGGCCGAGCGAGTGGGTGCCGAGGTGGTCCGCGGCAAGGAGGCCGCGGATCCGGCCGCTGTCGCCTTCGACGCGGTGAGCAAGGGAATCGAGAACGGCGTCGACGTGGTTCTGATCGACACCGCGGGACGGTTGCACACCAAATCGGGTCTGATGGACGAACTGAGCAAGGTCAAGCGAGTCATCGAGAAGCGGGCCCACGTCGACGACGTTCTGCTCGTTCTCGACGCAACCGTGGGCCAGAACGGACTGACGCAGGCCCGTGTCTTCGCCGAGATCGTGAACATCACGGGAGTCGTTCTGACCAAGCTCGACGGAACCGCGAAGGGTGGCATCGTTTTTCAGGTGCAGCGTGAGCTCGGAGTGCCCGTCAAGCTCGTCGGTCTCGGTGAAGGTGCCGACGATCTGGCACCGTTCGAGCCCGGGGCTTTCGTCGACGCACTGCTCGGCTGATGCTGACTCTCGAGTAGTTCGCAAACCGGGGCAAAAGCACAAACGCCAGCACGAAACCTTTTTGCAACAGAATTCGGTCATGCGTTCACATATCCGAAACACGCGAGTGTCACGGATGAAACCTCGTGAAACCACTCTTCTTGCGTAACGGCGCGCCAACCGGTGTGCAGGAGAATGGAGGGTGTACGTGAGTCCCGAGGATATGTTGGCCAACTCCGGCAACGCCGCGTGGATGCTGATGGCAGCATCGCTGGTACTGCTGATGACGCCGGGCTTGGCGTTCTTCTACGGCGGTATGTCGCAGTCGAAGTCCGTGTTGAACATGATGATGATGTCGTTCGGAGCGATGGCTGTCGTCTCGATCATCTATTTCCTGTGGGGCTGGTCCATGTCCTACGGAACCCAGGACATCGGCGGTGTCTTCGCCAACCCGTTCGAGTTCTTCGGACTCAAGGATTCGATCACCGATGCGGACGGTAACTACATCGTCGGCGCTTGGGGCTACGCCAACATCATCGATGTGGCATTCCAGGTCACCTTCGCCATCATCACGGTGGCACTGATCAGCGGCTCGATCGCCGGTCGCGTCAAGTACGGCACCTGGCTCGCCTTCTCCGGCATCTGGGTCACCCTCGCCTACTTCCCGATGGCCCACATGGTCTGGGGTGGCGGACTGCTCTCCGGATCCGAGAACGGCCTGGCGGCAATGATCTTCGGAACCACCGACGACGGTGACGGTGGACTCGTCGCCAGCGTCGCTCCGATCGACTTCGCAGGTGGCACCGTGGTGCACATCAACGCCGGTATCGCAGGCCTGATTCTGGCGATCATCATCGGCAAGCGCGCCGGCTTCGGCAAGGTCGCCTACCGCCCGCACAACCTCCCGTTCGTCATGCTCGGCGCAGCCCTGCTCTGGTTCGGCTGGTTCGGGTTCAACGCAGGTTCCGCCTTCGCCGCCGACGGCATCGCCGGTGTGGCCTGGGTCAACACCACCGCAGCCACGGCAGCCGCGATCGTGGGCTGGCTCATCACCGAGCGCATTCGTGACGGACACGCCACGAGCCTCGGCGCTGCCTCGGGCATCGTCGCAGGTCTGGTCGCCATCACCCCGGCCGCAGGCACGCTCACGCCGGTCGGTGCCATGATCCTCGGCGTCATCGCCGGTGTGCTCTCCGCACTTGCTGTCGGACTGAAGTTCAAGTTCGGCTACGACGACTCGCTCGACGTCGTGGGCGTTCACCTCGTCGCAGGCCTGTGGGGAACGATCGGAATCGGCTTCCTCGCATCCGAGACCGGCCTGTTCTACGGCGGCGACTACAAGCAGCTCGTCGTGCAGATCGTCATCGCACTGTTCGCCCTGGTCTTCACCGCCATCGTCACCGCGGTCGTCGCGTTTGCGCTCAAGCCTCTCGGCTGGCGCGTATCGGACGAGGAGGAGGCCAACGGCATCGACGAAGCCGAGCACGCCGAGACTGCATATGATTTCGCCTGACAAGGTAGAGATAGACGTGAACGCTGCACCGTACGACAACGGGCACTCGAGGTCTTGTGAAGGGAAGCAAAAATGAAGCTGATCACGGCAATCGTCAAACCGTTCACCCTGGAGGACGTCAAGACGGGGCTGGAGCAGGCCGGCGTACTCGGAATGACAGTCAGTGAAGTTCAGGGTTACGGCCGCCAGAAGGGCCACACCGAGGTGTACCGAGGTGCTGAGTACTCGGTCGACTTCGTCCCGAAGGTCCGTGTCGAGGTAGTCGTCGACGACGCCGCTGTGGAGAAGGTCGTCGAGGTCATCGTCGAGGCCGCTCGCACGGGCAAGATCGGTGACGGCAAGGTCTGGGTTTCCCCGGTCGACTCGGTCATCCGAGTGCGCACCGGAGAACGTGGCGCTGATGCACTCTGACCCCAAAGGGTCTCGGGCCGTGGGCCCCGGTTCTGGCGCGAAAGCGTCAGGGTCGGGGCCTTCGGTCTCCACGGGCTCCGCATCGAAGGGCACGAGCGATGCTGCAGCAGATCTCGCTCGGGCCAGAAAACAACTACTCGACGGCGGAACACGCAATCGTCGCCTCGATGCACCCTCGCTGCGGCAGGCTCTGGTCGATCTCCACGAGTTCTGGCTGACCACCAAAGGTGCCGAGCTCGGGATCAAACCGGACTCCGGTTTCGCGATCGTCGCCGTCGGCGGTCTCGCTCGTCGTGAACTGCTGCCGTATTCGGATCTGGACCTGATACTGCTGCACGACGATCTCGACCCACGCATCGTCTCCGATGTCGCCGACAAGCTCTGGTACCCGCTGTGGGACGCACACATCAAGCTCGACCACAGCGTGCGAACGGTGCCGCAGGCTCTGCAGGTCGCTGCAGCCGACATGACGGCATCGCTCGGAATGCTGGAGGCGCGTCACATCGCCGGTGACGTCGAATTGAGCAATCTCCTCATCGGCGGCGTACGTCGCCAGTGGCGCAACGGTATTCGAGGGCGTTTCGACGAGCTGATCGAGCAGACCCGCGGGCGGTGGTCGCGCAGCGGTGAGATCGCACACCGCGCCGAACCCGATCTCAAGAGCGGCCGCGGGGGACTGCGCGACGTCCAGTTGCTCGACGCTCTCTCCATTGCGCAGTTGACCGACGGTATGCCCGGGCTCGGACCCGAATCGCCCGGTGGCGGTTTGGCGTTCGCGCACGGCCGTCTGTTGGACGTGCGCACCGAACTGCACCGCGTCGCCGGTCGAGCACGAGATCAACTGCGGGCACAGGATGCCGACGAGATCGGGGCCGCGCTGCGAATCGGTGACCGCTTCGATCTCGCTCGCGTACTGAGCGATTCGGCCCGCACCATCAGCTACTCGGTCGACGTCGGGCTGCGCACTGCCGGCAATTCGCTTCCCAGACGTGGCCTTTCGCGACTGCGTCGAGTTCCGGTCCGGCGGCCACTGGACGAAGGTGTCGTCGAACACGGCGGCGAGGTCGTTCTCGCCCGCGACGCTCGACCGAACAAGGACCCCGGCCTGATCATGCGCGTCGCCGCTGCCTCGGCGCAGACCGGCATGCCGATGTCTGCCTCGACCTTGAACCGGCTGTCCGACAGTGCGCCCGAGCTTCGGGAGCCGTGGCCCAAGGAAGCCCTCAACGATCTGCTCGTGTTGCTCGGATCGGGTCGCAAAGCCATTTCGGCCATCGAAGCGCTCGACCGAACCGGACTGTGGGGCAGGCTCATTCCTGAGTGGGGCGCGGTACGCGATCTACCGCCGCGAGACGCCGTGCACACGTGGACAGTCGATCGTCATCTGGTCGAAACTGCCGCCTACGCAAGCGCATTGACCACCCGAGTTGCGCGCCCGGACCTGTTGGTGCTCGGCGCGCTGATACACGACATCGGCAAAGGACGCGGCGGCGACCACAGCGTCGTCGGCGCCGATCTGGCCATCCAGATCGGCAACAGGCTCGGACTGTGGCCGTCCGACGTGGCACTGCTGACGGCGATGGTGAGATACCACCTGCTGCTGCCGGAGACCGCCACCAGACGCGACCTCGACGACCCCGCAACCGTGCAAACCGTCGTCGACGCCCTCGGTGCCGACACCATTCTCCTCGAGCTGCTTCACGCACTGGCAGAGGCGGACTCGCTCGCCACCGGCCCCGGGGTGTGGGGCGATTGGAAGGCCTCGCTCATCCGTGAGCTCGTGCGTCGCTGTCGATTGGTGATGGCGGGAGAGAGCCTTCCCTCCCCGGATCCACTCGACCCGGCACACATCGAACTCGCAGCGCGGGGAGGCGTCCACGTCGACATCGCGCCGACCGACGGGCTGCACACCTTCGTCGTCACCGTCATCGCCCCCGACACGCCCGGGCTGCTCTCCGACGCCGCGGGAGTACTCGCACTGCATTCGCTGCGTGTGCTCTCGGCCTCCCTCGGCAGTCACGAGGGGTCGGCGATCAACTCGTTCGACGTCGCGCCGCTGTTCGGAGCCCCGCCACAGGCCGGTCTGCTGCGGCAGGAAATAATCCGGGCTCAGGCTGGCGAACTCGACCTCGTCGCCGTGCTCGACGCCAAGGAACGCGATGCCAGAGCCGAAGCCGTCGAGGACGACGCAGAGGATTCGGCAGTCCCGGTTCTCTACGCTCAAGCTCCGCCTCGCGTGCTGTGGTTCGACGACAACGAACCAGGTCAGGTAGTACTCGAACTACGAGCAGAGGACCGGCTCGGTCTGCTCTGCCGATTGGCCAGTGCAATCGAGCAGCAGGGATCGGACATCCGGTGGGCCCGCGTCTCGACCCTGGGCAGCTCGGTGGTCGACTCCTTCTGCATCGACTTGGCGGGAGCAGACAGCAGGGCGGTCCGCGAAGACCTCGAGCGAGCGATCCTCGCGGTCGTACCCGCCCCGGAACCGCCCAAGCCCCCGGAAAAGCCGGAAGGCACCTGACCGCGAGTCGGAATGCGAGAGCAGACCGACTCGCGCTGGTGACTTTTCACGAACTTCCGGCCGACGGGCCTGCCGCCGATGCCGATTTGTTACATTCGTCCCCAACGCAGAAACGACACTCTCATCCGTTCCTGCACGCTCCGCACTGCCCGAACCACGTCGTTCGGCAGGCTCCACACTGCTCGAACAAAGTCGTTCCTGCAGGCTCCACTCCTGGTCATTCGAGAGGCACGAACTGTGGGATCCCACCGACGGTCGACCGTCCACACACCGACCGACATCACAGCGCGTCCGGCGCGTGGCAGGCACCGCGCCGTGCAGGACACCCCCGACCTCGGTCGACGGGCGGCAACCATCGTCGCCGCGACCGGCGCGATCGTCGTCGGCGCGACGTCGATGGGTGCCGGCACCGCCGCGGCCGCACCGATCCCGGAGGCACCCGCAACCGGACTCCCGTTCGCCGTACCGGAGGGTCTGTTGCCCGCGGGATTCGAGCTGCCCCAGTTCGAGCTTCCGCAGTTCCTACCCCCACAGTTCGCGCCCCCGCCCCCGCCGTCACAGCCCGCACCGCCGGAGGCCGCGCCTGCCGAAGCCGCGCCTGCTGCGGAATCCGCGCCGGCACCGACCTCCGACCCACTGGCCGCGTTCGGAGTCACCGATCCCGGTGCCGCCGCCCAGCAATGGCTCGACGATGTCGGCCTGGGGCAGGTGGGAGTCGGTGTCGAGTCACCCCTCGAGAGCCTGCGCTCGCTGAAGAAGGGCACAGTGCAGCCCGTGGCAGGGGTGTTGACGTCCAACTTCGGCTCGCGATGGGGCACTCAGCACAGTGGCCTCGACATCGCGGCACCGATCGGGACGCCCATCTACGCCGCCGCCGACGGCACCGTGTCCGACGCAGGACCGGCATCCGGCTTCGGTCTCTGGGTCAAGGTGCGGCACGACGACGGCACCGAGACGGTCTACGGACACGTCAACGACTTCTCCGTTCATCCCGGCCAACGCGTGTCGGCCGGCCAGCAGATCGCCACCGTGGGCAACCGTGGCCAGTCGACAGGCCCACACCTGCACTTCGAGGTGCACGATCCCTCCGGTGTCAAGGTCGACCCCGCGCAGTGGCTCGCGACCCGGGGTGTGGCAGTGACGTGGAACGATTCCGCGCGCAAAGCCTGACCGGTCGGCATCGACACGTTCGACACGACAGTCGAACGCCCCAGCGACGACGCGGCGTGCTGCCGCTAGTCTGGTGAACGTGCCGGATTCGGCTCGTTTTCGGTGATCGGCTAGCTCAGGAGTGCAATCGGTGTTCGAATCCCTTTCCGACAGGTTGACCGGGACTCTCAAGGACCTGCGTGGCAAAGGTCGACTGTCCGGCGCGGATATCGACGCCACGGCCCGTGAGATCCGTCTGGCCCTGCTCGAAGCGGACGTGGCACTGCCCGTCGTACGCGAATTCATAGGCCGCATCAAGGTCCGGGCCAAGGGTGCCGAGGTTTCGGGCGCGCTCAACCCGGCCCAGCAGGTGGTCAAGATCGTCAACGAGGAACTGGTCGGCATCCTCGGCGGCGAGACTCGCAGGCTCGTCTTCGCCAAGAATCCGCCCACGGTGATCATGCTCGCCGGTCTGCAGGGTTCCGGTAAGACGACGCTGGCGGGCAAGCTCGCGAAATGGCTCAAGGACCAGGGCCACACCCCACTGCTCGTCGCGTGCGACCTTCAGCGTCCCGGTGCCGTGAGCCAGCTGCAGATCGTGGGCGAGCGGGCCGGAGCCGCCGTCTTCGCGCCGCATCCGGGCACGTCCATCGGCGGCGGCGAGAATGCACTCGGGGTCTCGGCTGCCGATCCCGTCGAGGTTGCCCGGTCCGGCATCGCCGAGGCTCGCAGCAAGCAGTACGACGTGGTCATCGTCGACACCGCAGGTCGCCTCGGCATCGACACCGAGCTGATGAGTCAGGCCGCAGGGATTCGTGACGCGGTCCAGCCGGACGAGACACTGTTCGTTCTCGATGCGATGGTCGGTCAGGACGCCGTCAGCACGGCCGAGGCGTTCCGTGACGGCGTCGGCTTCACCGGTGTCGTTCTCACCAAGCTCGACGGTGATGCTCGCGGCGGTGCCGCGCTGAGCGTCCGTGAGGTCACCGGCCAGCCCATCATGTTCGCGTCGACCGGTGAGAAGCTCGAGGACTTCGACGTCTTCCACCCCGATCGCATGGCCAGCCGCATCCTCGGCATGGGCGACGTGCTGAGCCTCATCGAGCAGGCCGAGCAGCACTTCGATGCCGAGCAGGCCGAGGCGACGGCCAACAAGATCGGCTCGGGACAACTCACGCTCGACGACTTCCTCGAGCAGATGATGGCCGTCCGCAAGATGGGGCCGATCGGAAACCTGCTGGGCATGCTGCCCGGTGCCGGTCAGATGAAGGAACTCGCCAACGTCGACGAGAAGCAACTCGACCGGGTTCAGGCGATCATCCGCGGCATGACGCCGCAGGAACGTACCGACCCGAAGATCATCAACGCGTCCCGTCGGTTGCGTATCGCGAACGGTTCGGGTGTGAAGGTCTCCGACGTCAATCAGCTGGTCGACCGGTTCTTCGAGGCTCGCAAGATGATGTCGGCCATGGCCGGTCGGATGGGCATGCCGGGCGCACGCAAGCAGGTGCGGAACAACAAGAAGGGCAAGAAAGGCAAGAAGGGCGCTCGCGGTCCGACGCAGCCCAAGATCCGCGGTGGATTCCCCGGCATGCCGGGCGGAATGCCAGCAGGCATGCCGGACCTGTCGTCCATGCCCAAGGGCCTCGACCAGTTGCCGCCGGGACTCGAGGGCATCGATCTCTCGCAGCTGAAACTGCCCAAGAAGTAAGCGCGCGCACGTGTCGGCGATGCGGGTGCGGGGCCGCGGACTGCCGGACGGGACGGAGATCGATCTCTGGATCGACGGCGGCGTTCTGTCGACCGAGCCGATTGCGGACGCGGATTTCGTCCACGACGGCGGTTGGATTCTGCCTGGTCTGGTCGACGCCCACTGCCATGTCGGAATCGAATACGGCGGGGGACACACCGACCTGACGGGGTCGATCCGGCAGGCCGAGACCGAGCGAGGCGTCGGCGCGCTGCTGTTGCGCGACGCCGGGTCACCGGTCGACACGCGCGCGCTGGACGAGTACGAGGACCTTCCTCGCATCATCCGAGCGGGCCGCCACATCGCATCACCCAAGCGATACATCCCGGGTCTGGCGATCGACATCGAGGACGAATCGCAACTGCCCGAGGCGGTGGCTCAGCAGGCGCGATTCGGCGACGGCTGGGTCAAGCTCGTCGGCGACTGGATCGACCGCTCGGTGGGGGATCTTCGACCGCTGTGGAACGACTCGATCCTCGTCGACGCCATCGCCGCTGCCCACGCCGAGGGCGCGCGGGTGACAGCCCACGTGTTCGGCGAGGATGCCCTGCCCGGACTGATCGCGGCGGGAATCGACTGCATCGAACACGGCACCGGCCTGACCGACGAGACCGTCGAGATGATGGTCGATCACGGCACCGCTCTGGTACCCACGCTGATCAACATCGAGACGTTCCCCGGCATCGCCGATTCCGCCACCCGGTATCCGGTCTACGCCCGGCACATGCGGGCGCTGCGCCAACGCGTCGCCGAGACCGTCGGACGAGCCCACGACGCGGGCATTCCCCTCTACGCAGGTACCGACGCCGGTGGTTCGATCGCGCACGGCCGCATCGCCGACGAGGTCGCCGCACTCGCTGCCGTCGGACTCTCGCCGACCGACGCACTCGGTGCTGCCTGCTGGGACGCCCGGTCGTGGCTGGGTCGGCAGGGGCTCGAGCACGGCGCTCCCGCAGATCTCGTCGTCTACTCCGAAGATCCGCGAGGGGGACCGGAGGTGCTGTCCAACCCGGATCTGGTGATCCTGCGCGGACGCGTGACCGACCGGCGCGGCCGCACGACGAGCGGACCGGCGGGCCGACGGTGACCGATCCGAGAAGTGATGCAGGACAGCCCGATCCGGACCGTCCCAGCTGGGCCGGCATGGCACCGATGAATCACGTTCAGCAGCAGGGATCGGGGTTGTCCGAAACCTACTGGCGAGCCGAGCAGGCCGCGCTCGAACGCAGAAGCGGTCAACGGTGGGGACTACCGGCCGCGGCGTTGGTGCTGGGGCTCAACCTGGTGGGATTCCTGATGCTCGGGCTCGTTGTGACGTCGGACGCCTCGGCCGTGTTCGTGGTGGGCATCATGATTCCGAGCCTGCTTGCTACGGGACTGGCGGTGGCGATCTCGATGACTCGGGGCAACGGCCCCGTCGTCGACTTCGGCCTCCCCAGGTCCACCCCTGAATTCCTCGGTCATCTCCGATCCGGGTTGGCGTGGGGTGGCGTCGCGGTGGTCGGTGGCCTCCTGCTGGCGCTGATTCTGTTGTCCGGTATCGAGTTGGACGACCCGATGCCGTTGGGCAACGTCACCGACTTTGCGGTCGGCTGGAAAATCGCTCTGGCCGTGTGGATCTGGCTCGGTGCGCCGATCTGCGAGGAAGTGATGTTCCGCGGCATGCTGTGGGGAGCGCTGGAGAAACGCACCCGCCCGATGCCCATGGCGTGGTTGGGCAACCGATGGGTCGTCCTGGCGATCACCGCGGTGTTGTTCGCGATCTGGCACCGCGAGTGGTGGCGCTTCGTGGTGCTGTTGTGGGGAGGCTTCGCGATCGGCATCGCACGAATGCGCTCCGGTTCGATCGTCGCGTCGACCACGGCGCACTCGGTGAACAACACCCTCCCTGCCCTGGTGATCCTGCTCGCGTGACAGGAGTGGTTCTGCAGGCCCGATTCACCGATCGCGCTGCCCGTCTGGCACAATGAACAGCTGTTCGCCCGTCTTCCGGTTACGTACCGCGCGGCGGTCACAACAACCCTCAACGCAAAACCGGGCTCGCATGCCGTGCGAACCGCTGAATTGCGCCGTGACCAACTTTCGAAAGGCTCCACCAGAACATGGCTGTCAAGATCAAGCTCATGCGTATCGGCAAGATCCGCACCCCGCACTACCGCGTCGTCATCTCCGATGCTCGCACCCGTCGCAACGGCCGTGCGATCGAGACCATCGGCACGTACGAGCCCAAGCAGGACCCCAGCATCATCGAGATCAACTCCGAGCGGGCTCAGTACTGGCTCGGCGTCGGCGCACAGCCGACCGAGCCTGTCGAGGCACTGCTCAAGATCACCGGTGACTGGCAGAAGTTCAAGGGCCTCCCCGGCGCTGAGGGAACCCTCCGCCTCGCCGAGCCGAAGCCGTCCAAGCTCGACCTGTTCAACGCCGCACTGGCGCAGGCCGACTCCGAGCCCCAGGGCGAGGCCACCACCGCCAAGAAGAAGAAGGCTCCGAAGGCCGACGACGCCGCTGCGGAGACCACCGACGCTGCAGCAACCGAGACGGCAGACGCGCCGGCCGCCGAGGCTGCTGAGAAGTGAGTGCCGTTGTCGCCGATGCCGTCGAACATCTCGTTCGCGGCATCGTCGCCAATCCCGATGACGTTCGCGTCGAGATGATCACCGGCCGTCGCGGCCGCACCGTGGAAGTCCACGTGCACCCCGACGATCTGGGCAAGGTCATCGGACGTGGCGGTCGTACCGCTACGGCGCTGCGCACGCTCGTCTCGGGAATCGGTGGTCGCGGCATCCGCGTCGACGTGGTCGACACGGACGCCTAGGTCACACACCCATCATGGAGCTGGTCATCGGCCGTGTCGCGAAGTCGCACGGCATCAAAGGCGAAGTCGTCGTAGAGGTTCGCACCGACAACCCCGACGACCGTTTCGCCGAAGGAACCGTTCTCTCGGGACGTAAGCCCCGATCGAACGCGCAGCCGGCCTCGTACACAGTGGACGCCGTCCGGGAACACTCCGGGCGGCTTCTGCTGCGTCTGAACGGTATCGACGACAAGACGGCCGCCGACCAACTACGCGGCATCTTGTTCGTCGTCGAATCCACCGACCTTCCGCCGTCCGACGACCCGGACGAGTACTACGACCACGAACTCGAAGGCCTCACGGTGATCCTGACCGACGGCACCGTCGTGGGAACGGTCCGTGAGGTCCTCCACTCTGCAGCGGGGGAGCTGCTCTCCATCACGCCGAGTCCTGGTTTCGGCGAAGCCACCCGCGCCGAAATTCTCGTGCCGTTCGTTGCGGCCATCGTGACCTCGGTGTCGTTGGCCGACAAGACGATCGAGATCGATCCGCCCGAGGGTCTGCTGGATCCGGAGTAGATCGTGCGCCTCGACGTCGTCACCATCTTTCCCGAATATCTCACGCCGCTCCGAACTGCGTTGCTGGGCAAAGCAATCGACCGCGGCCTCGTCTCGGTCGAGGTCCATGATCTGCGATCGTGGACTCACGACGTGCACAAGGCCGTCGACGATTCGCCCTACGGCGGTGGACCGGGAATGGTCATGAAGCCGACAGTGTGGGGAGACGCACTCGACGACGTGCTGACAGACGATTCTCTCCTCGTCGTCCCCACTCCGGCCGGTGTGCCGTTCACCCAGCGGACAGCCGAGCGATGGTCCTCCGAGCGGCATCTCGTATTCGCCTGCGGCCGATACGAAGGCATCGATCAACGTGTGTTCGACGACGCCGCGCGCCGCGTCCGTGTCGAGGAAGTCAGCATCGGCGATTACGTACTCATCGGCGGCGAAGCGGCCGTCCTCGTCATGGCCGAGGCCGTGGTGCGACTGATGCCAGGGGTTCTCGGCAATCAGCAGTCGCACCAGGAGGATTCGTTCTCCGACGGACTGCTCGAAGGGCCGAGCTACACCCGCCCCGCGCAGTGGCGCGATCTCGACGTTCCGCCGGTACTTCTCTCGGGTGATCACGCGAAGATCGCTGCGTGGCGTCGAGAGCAATCACTGGACAGGACCGCCGAGCGTCGTCCGGACCTGTTGCAGGACTGACGAATTCAGCTGACGGTGCCGTCGGGGAAGAGCATCGAGACGAAGCCGGTGAGAGTATCCCTTGCATGCAGTGCGCTGGCGTCGTCGCTGACGTCGACGACGGCGGTGTCCGGATAGCGTTCCATGTCGTCTGCGTAGAAGATGTCCTCGCGTGACGACAGCGCCAGAACGTAGCGGTTGTCGAGACCGATCGTGCCTGTCGACAGGTGTACCCACCGATCGGACACGCAGCACATCCAGCCCTGCTTCACAGCGTGCACGCTTTCGCCGGGCAAACCGTCGACGATCCCGAAATGTTGCTTGTAGCCGTCCGCGGCTATCGGTGCCGAACGACGCAGCATTCCGATCACCACGTCCGTCGACGCAGTCGTCAGGCCGCCGCTGCCGTTGAGCAACCCCGCGTAGTAGCCGACCAGGTCGCTGGGCGTGGTCTCGGTGTTGTACCACTGGTCGTCGCCGGGAGCTGTGGTGCTTGTCAAGCCGTAGCGAGCCGCGACCGTGCGCACGATCTCGGACGAGCCGTAGCGATACCAGAGCGTGTACGCGGCGTTGTCGTCGGACAATTCGAGCATGCTGGTCATGGTGGCCAGGTCGTCGGCCGAGACCGGACGGTTCTCCGACTGCGCTCGGAACAACACCTCGTCGGCGATAAAGAGTTTGGACACCGACGCGGTTTCGACCTGAACATCGGCGTTGCTGCTGTAATACGAGCCTGTCTGACGATCCAACAGCGCGAAATCGACATCGGCACCACGGGCCTGGGCCGACGCGACCGCCATCGGGATACGCGATTCGAGGGCTACGCCGTCGACCTTCTCCATATCGGGAAAGGGCGATGCCGACGTCTCGGCCATGTTCTGCGAGGCGGAGTCACCGATCTGATCGTCGGGAGGAACCGAGCACCCGGCCAACAACAGGGAGGCGCAGGCTGCAGCCAGGAATCGAGACCCCCTGACCATCCGCGTATCTCTCCCACACGTTGAACCGCTGACCGACTTGTCCCACAGTAGCGGTAGGGTCCATCGCCGTGACCACTGCTCTGAAATCTGTGAACAAGCGCATAGCCGAAGAACTCGACGTTCGTGAAGAACAGGTTCGTGCCGCCGTGGAGCTGCTCGACGGCGGGTCTACGGTCCCGTTCATCGCGCGCTACCGCAAGGAAGTCACCGGCACCCTCGACGACACGCAACTGCGTCAGCTCGACGAGCGGCTGCGGTACCTGCGCGAGCTCGACGAGCGCAGAGACGCCGTGATCGAGTCCATCCGCTCACAGGGCAAGCTCGACGCCGCGCTCGAGCAGTCGTTGATGCTGGCCGACACCAAGGCGCGCGTCGAAGACATCTATCTGCCGTTCAAGCCCAAGCGTCGAACCAAGGCTCAGATTGCGCGGGAGGCGGGGCACGAGCCCGTCGCCGACGCCCTGTTCTCCGACCCCACCACCGACCCGGCTCAGTTCGATCAGGAGCAACTCGACGGCGCACGGGCGATTCTCGTCGAGCGTTTCGCCGAGGACGCGGATCTGGTGGGTGAACTGCGCGAACTGGTGTGGACGTCCGGCAAGCTCGTCGCGTCGGTTCGCAAGGGCAAGGAGGAAGAGGGTGCCAAGTTCTCCGATTACTTCGAGTTCTCGGAACCGTTCACGAGCCTGCCCTCGCACCGCATCCTCGCCACGCTCAGAGGCGAGAAGGAAGAAATACTCTCGCTCGGCTTCGAGCCCGAGCGTGACGAACCGACCCCCGGGGTGCCGAGCGTCTACGAGGGTCGAATCGCCACCAAATTCGGGATCGCGAATCGAGGACGGCCCGCCGACAAGTGGCTGCTCGATACCGTCCGATGGGCGTGGCGCACCAAGATGCTGGTGACCGTCTCCCTCGATACCCGCATGCGACTGCGCCAATCCGCCGAGAAGGACGCCGTCGACGTGTTCGCGAGCAACCTCAAGGACCTGCTCCTCGCCGCGCCGGCGGGCAACCGCACGACCATGGGCCTGGACCCGGGCTTCCGGACCGGCACCAAGGTCGCCATCGTCGACGCCACCGGAAAGGTCGTCGACTTCGACACCATCTACCCGCACAAACCGCAGGGCAAGTGGGATCAGGCGGTGGCCACCCTCGCCGGCCTGGCCGCCAAGCACAAGGTGGAATTGATCGCCATCGGCAACGGCACCGCATCGCGTGAAACCGACTCTCTGGCAGCAGAACTGATCGCCAAGTTCCCTGCCGCCAATCTGACCAAGGTGGTGGTGTCCGAGGCCGGAGCGTCGGTGTACTCCGCCTCCGCCTACGCCTCGAGCGAGTTGCCCGAACTGGATGTGTCGATCCGCGGTGCCGTCTCGATCGCCCGCAGATTGCAGGATCCGTTGGCCGAGCTGGTCAAGATCGATCCCAAGTCCATCGGTGTGGGGCAGTATCAGCACGATATTTCCGAAACTCTGCTGGCCCGATCACTCGGTGCCGTCGTGGAGGACGCGGTGAACGCCGTCGGCGTCGACGTCAACACCGCGTCGGTTCCGTTGCTCTCGCGGGTCTCCGGTATCGCCGGCTCTCTTGCCGAGAGCATCGTGGCGCACCGCGACCAGAACGGTCCGTTCTCCAGCCGCAGCACGCTCAAGGACGTTCCGCGCCTGGGCCCCAAGGCTTTCGAGCAGTGCGCCGGGTTCCTCCGCATCTCCGGGGGAGAGGATCCACTCGATCGGTCGAGCGTGCACCCCGAGGCCTATCCCGTCGTGCGGCGCATCGTCGGCAAGGCCGGCGTCGGGGTGCGGGAGGTCATCGGCAACACGACACTGCTGCGCTCACTCGACCCAGCCGAATTCGCCGACGACCGATTCGGTCTGCCCACCGTCACCGACATCATCTCCGAACTCGAGAAGCCGGGACGCGATCCTCGTCCCGAGTTCAAGACCGCGACCTTTGCCGCCGGTATCGAGAAGGTCGCCGACCTGAAGCCGGGCATGACGCTCGAGGGAGTCGTGACCAATGTGGCGGCGTTCGGGGCATTCGTCGACGTCGGTGTGCATCAGGACGGGCTGGTGCACGTCTCGGCGATGTCGCACAACTTCGTCAAGGACCCGCGCGAGGTCGTCAAGTCCGGCGACGTCGTGCGCGTCAAGGTGATGGAGGTCGACATCCCCCGTCAGCGCATCGGTCTGAGTCTGCGGCTGGACGACGAACCCGGTGCGGCAGGCGGCAAGGACGCCGCCCGCGGACAGCAGGGTGACCGTCCTCGAGGCCAGGGACGGGCCGCGGGGGCGAATCAGGCCGGCCGCGGGCGAGACGCACGCCCGCAGCGGGATCGCCGAACGGCCGGGGGCGCAGGCGCAGCGGCACCGGCTGCTGGTTCGATGGCCGACGCGTTGCGGAAGGCGGGTTTCGGAAAATAGCGAGCGGCACCTCTGTCGTTGCTGCCCTCGGCGGTCCCGGACGCGAATAGTCTGAAACGCGATTCACCGGTCGTTCGGCCGTTCGGCAGGAAGGACGTGAGGCACACGTGAGGTGGTTGCAACACGGGGTCATCGATCACGGCCGCCTGCCGCTGCTGTGTTTCCTGCTCGGACTGTTGGTGGGATTCCTGCTGATTCGGCTCAGCGTCAGGATGATTCGCGCGGATGTGAAGTGGTGGCCGGGAAACATCACGCCCGGCGGTCAGCACATCCACCACGTCGTGTTCGGAATCGTGCTGATGCTGCTGGCGGGGATCGGCTTGATCGCGGTGTACGTCGACGGTTCCGAGTCGGTCGGGGCGGTGCTGGCGGCGATCTTCGGTATCGGCGCGGCGCTCGTCCTCGACGAGTTCGCGTTGATCTTCTATCTCCGTGATGTCTACTGGTCCGAACAGGGCCGCACGTCGGTGGACGCCGTGTTCGCAGCAGTGGCGTTCACCGGCCTGCTGCTGCTCGGCTTCCACCCTCTGGAGTTGTTGAGCCCGGCCGATTTCCGGGCCGATCCCGACCCGTGGGTGCGCGGCACCGTGGTGGTGTTGGCCCTGGCCAATCTCGCGCTCGGGGTCATCGTCCTGCTCAAGGGGAAGATCTGGACCGGACTGCTCGGGCTGTTCGTCCTGCCGATCCTCGTTCTGGCCGCAGTGCGGTTGAGCAGGCCGAGCGCACCGTGGGCGAGGTGGCGCTACACCACCAGGCCGAAGAAGATGGAACGCGCTCTGCGCCGAGAGAAGCGGTGGCGACGGCCGATCATCCGGGCCAAGATCTATCTCCAGGACGCGATCGCCGGGAAGCCGAGCATCGTGCATGCGCGTGAGGCCACCGAGGACGAATTGTCGCGGACGGTATTACCTGCGCCGATGGCGAGTGGAGCGGCTGCAGGCCGAGAAGCGCCGATTTCGTCGAACGCCTGATGGTCTGGCACAATGGTCGGGTTGCCTCTAGCAGGCACGGACCTCACTCGGAGTACGAACCAGTCGAGCCGTTGCATCAGCGAGCCGCTCGGTTCCTCTACTCATGCGCAGAACGCAAGGATGGCACAACCGATGAACACTCTGGACTTTCTCGACAATCAGTCGCTGCGTAGCGACATCCCCGATTTCCGCCCCGGCGACACGCTGAACGTGCACGTCAAGGTCATCGAAGGCTCGAAGGAGCGCATTCAGATCTTCAAGGGCGTCGTCATCCGACGTCAGGGCGGTGGCGTTCGCGAAACGTTCACGGTCCGCAAGGTCTCGTTCGGCGTCGGCGTCGAGCGCACCTTCCCGGTGCACAGCCCCAACATCGCGCAGTTCGAGGTCCTCACCCGTGGTGACGTCCGTCGCGCCAAGCTCTACTACCTCCGCGATCTGCGTGGCAAGGCCGCCAAGATCAAGGAAAAGCGCTGACCGGTTCCGCCCGGACACATCAGTTCACACCATGCCGCGTTGCCCGTCAGGGCGACGCGGCATGGTGCTTTCCGCCCACGCTCGTCCCGCCTTTCACCCCGCCGACGAGCGGATCGACCGCCGCGAACCGCCGGTGCGCAGACCGTCCGGCCGTGCGGGCGACGGTTCCGGCTAACCTGATCACGTGACGCAGTCCCCACAGGATCCAACCGACGAGCCCGACGACGAGTCTTCACGGAAGACGCGTCGGGAACGCAAGCCCCGATCGTTCTGGCGTGAGCTTCCCATTCTCATTCTGGTAGCGCTGGTACTGAGTTTCCTGCTCCAGACATTCGTCGCCCGGGTGTATCTGATCCCGTCCGAATCGATGGAGCCGACCTTGCACGGCTGCAACGGCTGCACCGGTGACCGCATCGTGGTGGAGAAGATCGGATACCGGTTCGGTGACCCGAAGCCCGGTGACATCGTCGTCTTCCGTGGCCCGGATTCGTGGAACGACGAATTCGTGTCTCAGCGGTCCGACAATTCGGTGATTCGTGGGGCACAGGAGGTCGGCTCGTTGATCGGAGTTGTCGCTCCCGACGAGAACGATCTGGTCAAGCGCGTCATTGCCACCGGCGGTCAAACCGTCGAATGCTGCGACGACCAGGGTCGAGTTCTCGTCGACGGACAGCCGTTGGACGAGCCGTACATTCAGATGGATTTTCCGTTCACCCCGGGGACGATGACGTGCGACACCGAGTTGAAGTCCGGACGATGCTTCGACCCCGTCACCGTGCCGGACGGCAACATCTGGGTCATGGGTGACAACCGGAGCAACTCGCGAGATTCCCGGTACCACGTCACCGACGAGTTCACCGGCACCGTTCCCCTCGACAACGTGATCGGTAAGGCCGTGTTCATCGCGCTGCCGCCGTCACGAACCGGCATCCTGGATTCTCCCGACATCCAGGGTCGATGACGGCAACCCCTCGACGTGCGCCGCGTGCGCGCGCAACACTGACTCGGTCGTCGTGGCCGCCGCGTCCGATCATCCGGCGAGCGGCCGGCTTACGGACGATGGAATCGGCGCTGGAGCGCAGTGGTCTCGGACCGGTCGCGGGAGTCGACGAAGCGGGACGAGGAGCATGCGCCGGTCCGCTGACCGTCGCGGCGTGTGTTCTCGGTGCGCGGGCTCATGCAGCTCTCGCGGACCTGGACGACTCGAAGAAGTTGACCGAGCGACGACGCGAGGAGCTCTTTCCCAAGATCCAGAGGCTGGCACTGGCGTGGAGCGTGGTGTCGATCGATGCGGCGGAGGTCGACCGCATCGGAGTCCACGTGGCGAACATCGAAGGAATGCGACGCGCGGTTGCCGGGCTCGGCATGACCCCGGGCTACGTACTCACCGACGGCTTTCGAGTACCCGGTCTTCCGGTTCCGTCGTTACCGGTGATCGGCGGCGACGCCACCGCGGCGTGCATCGCCGCGGCGAGCGTGCTGGCGAAGGTCTCCCGGGATCGATTGATGGTTCAGCTCGACGAGACGATTCCCGGCTACGGATTCGCCGTGCACAAGGGGTACAGCACGCGCGCGCATTCCGCCGCGATGACGGCACTCGGGCCCAGCGGTGAACATCGAATGTCCTATGCAAATGTCGCAGCGGCGGCCGCGGGGCTCTCTCGTGATTTGTCTGAGGGTCGTTCCGCAGGCTCCACTCCCGGGGTCGACGCACTGGGGCGAATGGACTGCCGCGACGCAGGTGCGCGATGATTGCTGTTCACGCCCGACTGGAGGATGAAAGAGACCGATGAGTGCCGAAGATCTCGAAAAGTACGAAACCGAGATGGAGCTCTCGCTGTATCGCGAGTACCGGGACATCGTGGGTCAGTTCAACTACGTCGTCGAAACCGAGCGTCGGTTCTATCTGGCGAACTCCGTCGAACTCATTCCGCACAACGCCGACGGTGAAATCTACTTCGAATTGCGAATGTCCGACTCGTGGGTGTGGGACATGTATCGCCCCGCCCGTTTCGTCAAGCATGTCCGGGTGATCACCTTCAAGGACGTCAACATCGAAGAGTTGGACAAACCAGATCTTCGTCTGCCGGAATAGCTCTCCTCGTCCGGTGCGGAGTAGCTGAGGCTCCCGAGCGTCGGACTCGAGTGACCGTGCCACGCCCGGCGTAGGAGCGGAGGGCTGCGAACCGCCTGATTCGATGCGATCGTTGTTGTTCCGGTTGTATTGCCACACGAAAAGCTGGACACCCGGCCAAATCGGTCCGCATGTTCTGTTTTCGTGCTCGGTGTCGCGGAAATTCGTTCGCGGTCGAACGGTGCGCGTGGCTGTGCCCATGAAACCAATTGCGCCACAGCACTATTCGATTTCATCGATTACGCACTCGAAAAGCTGATCAATTTCTGCACCGATATTCGTCGATTCGACACGTTGCGAAACGCCTGCAGTTCTTTGCGTGAATACGAGAATGGGTGGTAGAACTTGAATATCACATCCCCCAGACGTGTAAGAGGTACGAGATGGCACGCAAGACACTTGTGCAGATGATCGACGATGTAGACGGATCGGTCATCAAAGACGGCCAAGGTGAATCCATCGAATTCGGCATCGGTGGAAACCAGTACCGCATCGATTTGAATCTCAAGCATGCCAACGAATTGCACGAACAGTTGGCATTCTGGATCGAGCATGCCGAGAAGATTTCCGGACGCCGCACCCGTAAGGGCGGCGCTGCAGCAGCACCGGTTCGCGGCAAGGTCGATCTGCAGGACATTCGAGCGTGGGCACGCGAGAACGGCCACGAGGTCAGTGCCCGTGGTCGCATCAGCCAGGATGTGCAGGCAGCCTACGAGGCTGCTCACTGACCGTCCTCGCCGAACGAGGCATTGAAGTCTCCGCACCACGTTTTTCGTATCGGTACCTTCGTTGTCGGTACCGATACACCGCATCAGCTCCGTCCGAATTCGGACGGAGCTTTTTGCGTATCGGGTCTGCTCTCACCCGTTAACTCGGACACCCTCGAGCCCTAGCACGGCGGTCCGACACAGCGGACGAATCGCCGCCGGCAATCGAACGGTTCGTCCACAGTCGAGTAGTTGTCCACAGGGCAATCTCCCACCTGCACTTTCTTCGGTTCTCCTCTTTTCGGTCGTGTCACCGTCGAGACGACCGAATCGGCCGCAATGCACGGTCGGAGAGTGGAGGAACGGCGGACATGGCAACCAACCAGGAACTCGGTGCACGCGGTGAGGAACTCGCGGTGCGCCATCTCGAGGACATCGGACTGGATGTGATCGAGCGGAACTGGCGGCATCGATCCGGCGAACTCGACATCATCGCGCGCGAAGGCGACACAGTGGTGTTCGTCGAAGTGAAGACTCGATCGGGAATCGGATACGGAACGCCCGCCGAAGCGGTGACGTACACGAAACAGACTCGAATCAGAGGGCTCGCGCTGCGGTGGCTTTCGTTGCAGCAGGGACCGTGGGTGCAGATCAGGTTCGACGTGATCGCAATAGTGGTCGGTCGCAACGTCGAACCGGTCATCACGCACGTTCGGTCCGCATTCTGATGCCGCTCGGACGGGCCCACTCGGTGGCGGTCAACGGGGTCGACGGGGTGCTGGTGGAAATCGAAGCCGATATCGGGCAGGGCCTGCCCGGTACGCATCTGGTCGGGTTGCCCGACACTGCTCTCAACGAATCGCGTGATCGGGTCAAAGCAGCGGTGAAGAATTCGGGTGGCACGTGGCCGGACAGCCGGGTGATTCTCGCGCTGTCGCCCGCGACTCTGCCGAAGGGCGGATCGGTGTACGACCTTGCACTCGCATTGTCGGTTCTCGATGCCGCGAAGGCGATTCCGCGCGGATGCCTGTCCGACACCGTGTTTCTGGGTGAGTTGGCACTCGACGGCAGGCTGCGTGCAGTTCGTGGGGTCCTGCCCGGGGTGCTCGCGGTCAAGAGTGCGGGCTGGCAGCGGGTGATCGTTCCGCTGCAGTGTCTGCCCGAAGCGGGCTTGGTGGACGGAATCGAGGTGCTGGGTGCGGGTTCGCTCGGGGACGTGGTGGCCTGGCTTCGTGGTGAGCAGGCCCTCGAATCACCCATCCCGACCGAGTGGCACGAGGAGATCTACCCGGACCTCAGTGATGTCGCCGGACAGGCGGATGCGCGATGGGCCCTGGAGGTCGCCGCCGCAGGCGCACATCACATCATGCTGACCGGGCCACCGGGAATCGGAAAAACGATGCTCGCGCAACGTCTTCCGGGGATTCTCCCGCCGCTGACCGAATCGGAAGCGCTCGAAGTGACAGCCATCCACTCGGTGGCGGGCCTGTTGACCACGGCGCGGCCGCTCATCACGTCACCGCCTTTCATCGCGCCGCACCATTCGACCTCGGTGAGCGCATTGGTCGGGGGCGGAACCGGAATGGCCAAACCGGGAGCGGTCAGCCGCGCACACCGCGGAGTCCTGTTTCTGGACGAATGCGCCGAGATGAGCGTTCGGGTACTCGAGGCACTGCGTACTCCGTTGGAGGACGGCGAGATTCGTATTGCTCGTCGCGACGGTGTGGCCAGGTATCCGGCCAGATTTCAGTTGGTTCTCGCAGCCAATCCGTGCCCGTGTGCGCCGGCGCGGCAGGTCGACTGCGTCTGCCCGCCCACAGCGCGACGCAAGTATCTCGGCAAGCTGTCCGGGCCGTTGCTGGACCGCGTCGATTTGCGCATTCAGATGATGGGTGTCGCGACAGGCGCATTGGTCGACGAGGTCGGTGAGGGCACGAGCGAGATTCGCGCGCGTGTGACCGGGGCCAGGGACGCCGCTGCGCAGCGGTGGCGGGAGTTCGGTTGGAGGACCAATGCGGAGGTTCCAGGACCCGCTCTGCGTCAACGATTTCGATTGGCGCGCTCGACGCTCGCTCCGGTCGAGCGCGCATTGCGCAACGGATCGCTCACCGCACGCGGTGCAGACCGCGCCATTCGGGTGGCGTGGACGCTGAACGATCTCGCAGGCGGCTCGGTCCCCGGTGCCGACGAGGTCGGAGCCGCGTTGGACTTCCGGGACAGGGGAGTGGCATGACGGACGACTCGCGCCGACTCGCCTGGGCGTATCTGTCTCGCGTGGCGCAGGGCCCGCACCGACCGGTGGTCGATCATGCCGCAGCTCACGGTCCCGAATCGACGGCAGAAGCAGTGCGGGCCGGCGGGTTGGGGGAGCGACTTGCGGTTCGTGCCCACATCGACACCGCGGCAGCAGACCTCGATCACATCGCTGCGCTCGGAGGCCGATTGATCACGCCGGACGACGACGAGTGGCCGGCATGGCGTTTCCTCGGATTCGACGGCCCTGGTATGACGGCAGGGGTGGACACCTGTCCACCGATTGCGTTGTGGGCGCTGGGAACTCGGCCCGTGGCAACGATCACAGAGCGGTCGGTGTCCATTGTCGGGACACGCGCGTCGAGTCCGTACGGTGATCATGTGACGGCGGAGATATCCGCCGATCTGGCGCTCGACGGCTGGACCGTCATCTCGGGAGCAGCGTTCGGCATCGATGCCGCGGCACATCGAGCGGCTCTCGGAGTCGAGGGGACGACGATGGCGGTACTCGCCTGTGGCGTCGATCGTGCGTATCCAGCGGGCCATTCGCGGCTGCTGCGGCAGATCGCGGCTCACGGCCTGGTTCTGAGTGAATACGCGCCGGGCACGACCCCGGCGAAGCATCGTTTCCTCGCTCGCAACAGGCTCGTCGCGGCACTCGGATCGGCTGTGGTGGTCGTCGAGGCCGGGTGGCGCAGCGGTGCTCGCAACACGGCGGCCTGGGCAGCGAAACTGGGTCGGCCGGTGCTGGCGGTCCCGGGACCGGTTACGTCGCCCACGTCCACGGGCTGTCACCGCATGATCCGGGACGGCGAGGCCGTGCTGGTGTCGAGCTCTCACGACGTGGTCGCCGAGGCAGGCGCTCTCGGGTCCCCGGAGGAATCTCGGCCCGACCTCTTCCGTGAGACCGATGCGCTCTCGGACACCGCCCTGTTGATCTACGACGCGTTACCGGCAACCGGATCACTGTCGAGTCGAGAGTTGTCCGAGCACTCCGGTGTGCCGCTGAGCAAGGTGCGCGCATCCCTACCGGTACTGGAGATGGACGGATTCGTGGCCAGCGACGAGACCGGATGGTTCCGCGTGGTGCGTGGATGAGCGCACCACTACCCCGAGCCCGAACGGTAGGGTGTTAGGTAATGCTTAGTCGATGCATCGGGTATCGGCGTCGTTCGCTCGAAGAGGGGTCCGAAGTGCCACGTAAGAAAACCACCCTGTCCGTCCTGCGCACCGAAGCGCTCACTCCGCACATGCACCGGGTGTATCTGGGTGGGGCCAACTTCGACGACTTCGATGCGATCGACGAGACCGACGCCTACGTCAAGTTGTTCTTCGGGACCGATGACGAACCGATCATGCGCACGTACACCGTTCGCTCGGTCGACACCGGCGCGCGGGAGATCGCCATCGACTTCGTGGTGCACGGCGACGAGGGAGTCGCGGGGCCGTGGGCCACCCGGGCGAAGCCGGGGGACGAGATGTCGTTCTTCGGCCCGTCCGGTGGGTACGCCCCGCGCCCCGACGCGGACTGGCACCTGTTCGCCGGCGACGAATCGGCGATTCCGGCGATCGCTGCTGCCGTCGAGGCGCTCCCGGAAGACGCCGTCGCCAAGGTTTTCATCGAAGTTGCCGACCGGCACGACGAGATCTACATGGAGACGCTCGCCGTCGTCGATGTGACCTGGGTCCACCGGGGTGCGTCCTCGAACGAGGTCGGAGACGACCGGGCCGGAGACAACGCGCCCCTGATCGCAGCGGTGAAGGAAACGGAATGGCTGCCGGGGCAAGCTCAGGTCTTCGTGCACGGAGAAGCGCAGGCCGTCATGCACAACATCCGGCCCTACATCCGTAAGGAGCGCGGGGTCGGCGCCGAGTGGGCCTCGATCTCGGGCTACTGGCGCCGCGGCCGAACAGAGGAGACGTTCCGGGTGTGGAAGCGCGAACTCGCACAGGCCGAATCCGGAGTCGACGCCTGATCCGGCGACAACCCGTGCCGGACGGCGTGTCCGGTTGTCGCGCGGCCTGCCAGCGCCCAAGCTGAGCCGATGACCGATTCGCTGCCGTCTCACCTCGACATTCACGTCGAGGAGTTCGCCGAGCACCTGCGACTCGGTCGAGAGCGATCCGAGCACACCATCCGGGCCTACGTCTCCGATGCTCGTTCGTTGCTCGCTCACTTCGCGGAGTCCTCGCCGGATGCGACGATCGCCGACCTCGACCTCCGCGCGGTCCGTTCGTGGTTGGCCACGCACTCGGCCGCCGGGTCGGCCAGAACGTCGATGGCGAGGCGAACCTCGTCGGCGAGGACCTTCGGGAAGTGGCTCGAACGGGTGGGAGCGGTGGCGGTGGCACCGGCGGAACGCCTGGCCGGACCGGCAGGCCACCGCACGTTGCCCGGTGTTCTTCGCCACAGCCAGGCGGCGGACGCATTGGCCGCTGCCGAATCGGGTGCCGCCGAGCTCGAACCCATCGCGCTGCGGGACAGGCTCATCGTCGAGCTGCTGTATGCAACCGGCGTGCGCGTCGGGGAGCTGTGCGGACTCGATGTCGACGATGTGGACACCGAGCGTCGCCTGATCCGCGTGATCGGCAAAGGCAACAAGGAACGCTCGGCTCCCTACGGTGCGCCGGCCGCGCATGCGGTAGAGAACTGGCTGGTCAGCGGCAGGCCCGAACTGGCCTGCGATCGATCCGGTGCGGCATTGCTGTTGGGACGTCGAGGTGGACGGCTCGATCAACGGCAGGCCCGAACGGCGGTACATGCAGTGCTGGACACCGTCCCTGGTGGTCCCAGCCTCGGCCCGCACGGCCTGCGGCACACAGCGGCAACTCACCTGCTCGAAGGAGGAGCCGATCTGAGGGTGGTGCAGGAGCTGCTCGGTCACGCCTCGCTGGCGACCACTCAGATCTACACACACGTGTCGGTCGAACGGCTGAGGGCCGTGCACGATCAGGCTCATCCCCGAGCGTGAGCCGAGCGTCGGCGGCACAACGTTTGGTAGCGTCGTGAGCGACTGACTACACCGAATACGGGGGACCGTGGACCGCGACCGACCGCAAGGTACTTCGGAGACGTGGTCCATGCATGTCCGTAACGGCTCTGCCGCCGACCATCAGAATCCCCCTGCTCGGTCGGACAGTGCACGCGACAACGGCAGCGGGCCCGTATCGTCGGATTCGATGTCCACTCCCCGCTCGACGCCTCGGCAGCCGCCGCCCTGGCAGACACCCGACTCGGGCGACCGTCGGCCCCTGCCGCCGCGATACAACCCGCCGGTGCCGCTCGAGCCCGGGCCACCGGCCGTGCAGCCGGACCGGTACCTGCCGGTGCCGCCGCACACCGAGGACTCTCGAACGCAGCCCGATCGATGGTCGCCGCAACCGTGGTCGGGGGCACCCAACGCGTATCGACCCAACAGTCAGGATCTGGGCGCGGATTCGTTGCTCAAGCGCCCTAAACGAGCGTCGAACTCGGGCTGGCGGCGAGGGGTGCACCGGCTCACCGGCGGCGTCATCAACCCCGGCGAATCGACGGCGGAAGAGCGGTACCGAAACCAGGTCGAACGCATTCGGCAGCCGGTGCTCGGCGACTACCGGATCGCGTTCCTGTCACTCAAGGGTGGCGTCGGCAAGACGACGACCACTCTCGGTCTCGGGTCGACGTTCGCGTCGCTGCGCGGAGATTGCGTCATCGCCGTGGACGCGAACCCCGACTTCGGCACCCTGGGGGAGCGAGTTCCGCGTCAGACGTCGTCGACCGTGCGTGATCTGCTGGCCGCCGCACCGCACATTCGTCGCTACTCCGACATCCGCGAGCACACCTCGCAGGCACCGAGTCGACTCGAAGTGTTGGCCGGCGAGCGCGACCCGGCCGCGTCGGAGATGTTCGGCGAGGAGGACTACCGCGCCGTCATCGACATGCTGCAGGTGTACTACAACCTGATCCTGACCGATTGCGGTACCGGGATCATGCACTCGGCGATGAACGGGGTGCTGCAACTGGCGAATGCGCTGGTTCTGGTCAGCTCGCCCGCGGTCGACGGTGCGCGCAGTGCTGCAGCGACGCTGGACTGGCTCGAGCTGCACGGCTACGGCCATCTGGTGGAGCGGACCGTGGTGGTGATCAGCTCGGTTCGCCCGGGTTCGTCGGCGGTGGACATGAACTTGCTGCAACAGCACTTCCTCGAGCGCTGCCGCGCCGTCCTGGTGGTTCCCTTCGACGAGCACCTCGCCGAGGGTGCCGTGGTCGATCTCGACCAGTTGCGTCCCCAGACTCGAAGCGCGTTCGTCGAACTCGCCGCCATGGTGGCCGACGACTTTCCCGCGGCGTCCGGCAGGCACTCCGGCCCACAGCGCTGACGATCATCTGCCCTCGTCGTCGAGGGGTTTCAACCTGATCGGACTCGCGCGCACCAACGCCGTGGGATCGAGATAGTCGCGACCACGTCTGATGCCCCAGTGAAGGCACGTCGACGAGCAGCTCTCGTGCCCCGATGCCAACGAACCCAGCACGGCCCCTCGCCGGACGCGCGCGCCGGGGGTGACCGAGGCCAGCACCGGTTCGTACGTCGATCGCAGTCCGCCCGGATGATCCACCGATACGACGGGCTTGCCCGCGACCGACCCGGCGAACACCACGGTGCCGTCGGCGACGGCCAGTACCGACTGGCCTTCCTCCGCGGCGAGGTCGACACCACGGTGGCCCGGCAGCCAATTCTGCTCGGGACGGTCGAACGGGGTGACGACCTGCGGCTTAGGAGCCAGCGGCCAGGCGAATGCGCCTGTCTGCGCCGCTGCGACCGGCGTCGCGAGCGCTACTGCGGTCGCGAGGCACACCGCGAGTGCGCGGCGCGGGAGAGAGATGTTCACCCGTCCACCATCTCCCGGATCCGAGCGACCGAACGAACCCGGAGGTGATTTGTGGACAGGGAATTTCTTTGTCCACAGGCCTCGGAAACTCTTGACAGTCGGGCCTGGTTATGACGGGGGCGGTGGCAGGTCTACACTGGTCACTTGCGGCCTGTGCGTGCACGGGTCGACTTCGCGCGTCCGCTTCCATCGCATCGTCTGCTTCGAGCAGAATCACCGATACGAGAACCGGTTGTCGGCGGTCCTGAGATCTTCGTGGTGTCAGGTCCGGCAACTTCAGCGGCCGCCAGGGCAGAGGTCACCGACACTCTGCGTCAACCGCACCATCGAAAGAGAGTTCTTCAGCCATGGCTGTAGTAACAATGAAGCAGCTGCTCGACAGCGGCACACACTTCGGACACCAGACCCGTCGCTGGAACCCGAAGATGAAGCGATTCATCTTCACCGACCGCAACGGCATCTACATCATCGACTTGCAGCAGACTCTGACCTTCATCGACAAGGCTTACGAGTTCGTCAAGGAGACCGTCGCCCACAACGGCACGGTTCTGTTCGTCGGCACCAAGAAGCAGGCGCAGGAGTCCATCGCCGCTGAAGCAACTCGCGTGGGTATGCCCTACGTGAACCAGCGCTGGCTCGGTGGCATGCTCACCAACTTCCAGACGGTCCACAAGCGTCTGCTCCGCCTCAAGGAGCTCGAGGCAATGGAGCAGACCGGTGGCTTCGAGGGTCGCACCAAGAAGGAAATCCTCATGCTCACGCGTGAGATGACCAAGCTCGACCGCACCCTCGGTGGCATCCGGGACATGTCCAAGGTTCCGTCGGCCATCTGGATCGTCGACACCAACAAGGAGCATCTCGCGGTTGCCGAGGCGCGCAAGTTGAACATCCCGGTCATCGCGATCCTCGACACCAACTGCGATCCCGACGTGGTCGACTACCCGATCCCGGGTAACGACGACGCGATCCGTTCCGCTGCGCTGCTGACCAAGGTCGTCGCATCCGCAGTTGCCGAGGGCGTGCAGGCGCGAGCAGGTCAGAACACTGCATCCGACGCCAAGCCCGAGGTCGCCGCAGGCGAGCCCCTCGCCGAGTGGGAGCTCGAGCAGCTCGCTCAGGCTTCACCGGCAGCCGATGCTCCCGCAGCGGAAGCTCCGGCAGCAGAGGCTCCCGCAGCCGATGCCCCGGCCGCAGAAGAAGCGCCGGCAGCAGAAGAAGCACCGGCCGCTCAGGCTTGATCGAATTCGGTCCCGGTTCACCCTCAGGGGTGGGCCGGGGCCGCTTCGGTATGTCAGGGTTGTGGTCGGTACGGCTCCGTAGTGAGCCCGTCGATCACGGCCCGAGAACAGCATTTTTCGTCAACGCCCGTACCCAGACTTTGAGGAGGCTCGCCCACGATGGCGAACTACACTGCCGCCGACGTCAAGCGGCTCCGTGAGCTCACCGGCTCCGGAATGATGGACTGCAAGAACGCGCTCGCCGAGAACGACGGCGACTACGACAAGGCCGTCGAGTACCTGCGTATCAAGGGTGCCAAGGACGTCGGCAAGCGCGCCGAGCGCAACACCGCCGAAGGCCTCGTCGTCGCCGAGGGTGGAGTGCTCGTGGAGATCAACTCCGAGACCGACTTCGTGGCCAAGAACGACGAGTTCCAGACGTTCGCCGCGTCCGTTGCGGCGACGGCTGCAGCAGGCAAGCCGGCCGATGTCGATGCCCTCAAGGCGCTCGACCTGAACGGCAAGACTGTCGAAACGGCTCTGAACGAGCTGTCGGCGAAGATCGGCGAGAAGCTCGAGCTGCGTCGCGTCGTGTCCTACGACGGCAACACCGCGACGTACCTGCACAAGCGCAGCGCGGACCTGCCGCCTGCTGTCGGCGTGCTGGTCGAGTACACCGGTGACGGCGATGCCGCGGGCGACGCTGCGCGCGCTGCCGCGATGCAGATCGCGGCCCTCAAGGCCAAGTACGTCACGCGCGACGAGGTCCCCGAGGATCTGGTGGCCGCCGAGCGTCGCATCGCCGAGGAGACCGCTCGCGAAGAAGGCAAGCCGGAGCAGGCACTGCCGAAGATCGTCGAAGGTCGCGTCAACGGATTCTTCAAGGACGTCGTTCTCACCGAACAGAAGTCGGTGCAGGACGGCAACAAGACCGTCAAGGCCATTCTCGACGAGGCAGGCGTGACCATCACCCGCTTCTCACGGTTCGAGGTCGGTGCCAGCTAGTCTGCACACCGGTTCGGTCGAGGCGATGCCGTTCATTCGATTCCATCGAGTGGGCGGCATCGCTCGTGCGCAGGGCAGGTGGGTGTGCATGTCGGAGCCCTGTCCACCACCCGGGCTTCGATAGGGCAGGATGATCCAAGAGGAAACCGTAGTGTTCGACGAGTACCGAGGAGAGCTATGACCGATCCGGCCCCTGACCGTCCCGGGTTCCGACGCGTGATGCTCAAACTGGGTGGGGAGATGTTCGGAGGCGGCCAGGTCGGCCTCGATCCGGATGTCGTGAACAACGTTGCCGAGCAGATTGCCGAGGTGGTGGCCACCGGAGTGCAGGTCGCCGTGGTGATCGGCGGTGGCAATTTCTTCCGTGGTGCGGAACTGCAGCAGCGCGGCATGGACAGGTCTCGCTCGGACTACATGGGCATGCTCGGTACCGTCATGAATTGCCTTGCGCTGCAGGATTTCCTGGAGAAGCAGGGAGTGGCAACCAGGGTGCAGACGGCAATCACCATGGGTCAGGTCGCCGAGCCGTACCTTCCGCTCCGCGCGCGACGGCACCTGGAGAAGGGTCGCGTCGTGATCTTCGGAGCAGGCATGGGCATGCCGTATTTCTCCACCGACACCACGGCTGCGCAGCGCGCGCTGGAAATCGGTGCCGAGGTGTTGTTGATGGCCAAGGCAGTCGACGGCGTGTATTCGGCCGATCCGCGCCTCGACCCCGATGCGACGATGTTCGACACCATCACGCACCGCGAGGCCATCGAACAGGGACTCAAGGTTGCCGACGCGACGGCCTTCAGCCTGTGCATGGACAATCAGATGCCGATGCTGGTGTTCAATTTGCTGATTCAGGGAAATATTGCTCGCGCTGTGTCCGGTGAGAAGATCGGCACGCTGGTCACGTCGTGATCGTTGCCGACGGTGACGTGAGCGAATCGAAGACGAAGACGATGGAGGACAGATCGTGATTGACGAAGCTCTCTTCGACGCCGAAGAGAAGATGGAAAAGGCCGTATCGGTTGCACGTGACGATCTGTCCTCGATTCGCACCGGACGTGCCAACCCCGGAATGTTCTCCCGCATCGTCATCGAGTACTACGGTGCTCCGACGCCGATCACTCAGTTGGCCAGCATCAGCGTCCCCGAAGCGCGCCTCGTGGTCATCAAGCCGTACGAGTCCAGTCAGCTCGGACCCATCGAAACCGCTATTCGCAACTCCGACCTCGGTGTCAATCCCACCAACGACGGCAACCTCATTCGAATTGGAGTTCCGCAGCTCACCGAGGAACGTCGCCGCGAATTCGTCAAGCAGGCCAAGGGCAAGGGCGAGGACGCGAAGGTGTCGATTCGCAACGTTCGCCGAAAGACGATGGAAGAGCTCAAGCGAATCCAGAAGGACGGCGAAGCAGGCGAGGACGAGGTCGTCCGCGCCGAGAACGATCTGGACAAGACCACTGCGAAGTACACCGCCTCCGTGGACGATCTCGTCAAGCGCAAAGAGGGCGAGCTGATGGAGGTCTGACTCGACCTCGACAGCTGCTTTTCACGACGGACGACGATGAATTTCGAGGAGATGACGACAGTGGTGGGACCGGATCGGCAGGAGGGCAGCGGTACGCCCGCTGCCTCGTCCGGGGTCGCCGCAGCGAAGTCGACGGGCAAGGCAGGCCGAAATCTGCCGGCCGCGATCGGAGTCGGCGGGTCGTTGGGTATCGGCCTGATTCTCGTCCTCGTCTTCGTCCCGCTGGTGTGGATCGGGGTGGTGGCCGTCGCGTTGGCCGTCGCAACCTACGAGGTGTCGAAGCGCCTGCGTGAGGGCGGCGTTCTCGTGCCCCGCATTCCCCTCATCATCGGCGGTCAGGCGATGATCTGGCTCGGCTGGCCGTTCGGGGCAGTCGGTGTACTCAGCGCAGCGGTCGGCACCATCGTGGTCTGCATGGTGTGGCTGCTGCTGCGGCAGGGATTCGGAACCGCTCCGAAGAATTACCTCGAAGAACTTTCCGTCACCGTCCTGGTGGCATGTTGGCTGCCTCTGCTGGCCTCGTTCACCGTGCTGATGGTGCTGCAGGACAACGGCGCAGGCCGCATCCTGGTGTTCGTCATCGGCGTCGTGTGTTCGGACATCGGCGGCTACATCGCGGGTGTGTTGTTCGGAAAGCACCCGATGGCACCGGCCATCAGCCCGAAGAAGTCCTGGGAAGGGCTCGTCGGGTCGCTCATCTTCTGCATCATCGGATGTCTACTGACCGTCACGCTCATCCTCGAGGCCAACTCGATGATCGGCATCCTTCTCGGTGTCGTCCTGGTGGTGACCGGCACGTTGGGCGATCTGATCGAATCGCAGGTCAAGCGTGATCTTCGCATCAAGGACATGGGCACCCTGTTGCCCGGCCACGGCGGCATCATGGACAGGCTCGATTCGCTGTTGCCCTCGGCTTTCGTGGCATGGCTCGTCTTCACCGTGCTTCTCTGAGCAGACTGCTCTCGGGCGTGCGCAGTGATCTCACCGGGGTGATCCCCAGCCCGAACATCTGGAACTGGCCGCACCTGTACGAGGCGGAGAACCGCGCTCAGGACGTCGACGGTGCTCTGTTCGATACGATCCGGTCGGTGGCGGACTGGACAGCGAAGACGGTCGTCGACGTCGGCTGCGGAAGCGGCTTTCATCTTCCGATGTTCGCGGCCGATGCCGAACGGGTACTGGGCATCGAGCCGCACGAACCACTCGCCGCCGCGGCGAGAAAGCGCGTCGCGGACCTGCCGAACGTCGAGGTGAGGACCGCTCAGGCGGATTCCCTCCCGATCGGCGACGGCACCGTGGACGTCGTCCATGCGCGCACCGCGTACTTCTTCGGACCGGGCTGCGGGCCGGGAATCGTCGACGCGATGCGTGTGCTCGCGCCGGGAGGAGCGTTGGTCGTCGTGGATCTGGACGCGACCGCCTCGCCGTACGGAGATTGGATGCGGGCGGATCTACCGCACTACGACCCGTCGACGGTCGAGGCGTTCTTCGATGCACAGGGCTTTGCGCTCACCCGCGTCGACACGAGGTGGTCGTTTCCGAATCGACGCATACTGCGCGATGTGCTGGGAATCGAGTTCGGACCACGCGTTGCGCGCGACGCCATGAAGTCGGTGGACGGTGTCTCGTTCGACGTCCGGTATCGAGTTCACGTTCGATACAAGCCGACCGGAATCGAGCTGCGCTAGCGAGCCGGTGGGACTCGGGAGACGCACCTCGACTGCGGGGGCGTCAGGAGGCGGCGGAAATCCCGAAGATCTCGGCCAGCTCGTTGATCTTGAGTGCCTTCGCCAGGCGAGGCAGGTCGCTTCCGTCCTTGACGTGCGCTCCGTCGGCACCGAGGGCATCGATGACGTCACGAGCCCACGACACGTCCGTGGGCGACGGGGCGAGCTCGCGGTTGACGATGGCAGCCTGCTCCGAATGCATGCACAACTTGCCCGTCATGCCCATCGACAGGGTCAGGGCGGCATCGCGTCCGAGGATGCTGTCGTTGGCCGTAAGTGTCGGCCCGTCGATCGGTCCCGGAATGCGCGCTGCGCGGGAGGAGACGACGAGGCGCGAACGGGGGTAGGCCATGGCCAGCGGGTCGTCACTCATTCCCGTGTCGCGGCGGAAGTCGCCGCTGCCGAAGGCGAGACGGAACGTCGAATCTGCGCGAGCGATCTCGGTTGCGGCTTCGAGTCCCATCGCCGACTCCACCAGTGCCAGGATCGGGGTGCCGGGTGCCAGGCGAGCAGCTGTGGCTTCGACCTGGCCGCCACTCTCGGTCTTGGCGAGCATGACGCCGACCAGTCCGGACAGGCCGGACAACGCGGCGAGGTCATCGGCCCAGTAAGGGGTCGTTGCATCGTTGATGCGGACCCACGCCGAGTTCCCTTCGCCGAGCCACCGCACGACGGCGTCGCGCGCGGCCGGCTTCTTGGCCGGAGCGACTGCGTCTTCGATGTCGAGGATGACGGCGTCGACTCCCGACGCAACGGCATCGCCGAAGGTTTCGGGCTTGGTGGCCGGAACCAGCAGCCAGGACCGGGCGCGGTCGGGGGCAACGCCGGATGCCACGGGTGTCTCCATGAAAGTTGTCACGTCATGCTCCTCGAGTGAAGTGGGGCACCTCCAGCCTGATCGATTCAGTCGCTGCGCGCCACCTTCTGTACATAGTGTTCACGATTCGTGTCGCTACTTCTTCTTCGCTGCGCGTCGGACCTGAAGGATTCGAGCTCCGCCGACCATCGCCATCACCAGTGCGCCTGCGATCGCGGCCAGCAGCATGCTGATGCCCAATGGCAGATCGAGCTGCCAGGCGAAGATCTGCACGGTGACGGAGTCGAGATTCTGCACGATGAACACGAGCAGAATCACCAGGACCACGGCCCCGACCACCAGGCCGGTCCACAGCGCAGCGGTGCGGGTGTGGGCGATGTCGGACGAACTGTTCGCCTGGGGCTCCGGGACGAACTCGGGATCCGGCGCGGAATGACCGTCCGAATCCGGAGTCGTGATCGGAGCGAGGTCACCCGAGGCGCTGTGGTCGCCGGGGTGAACCGCCTTGGATGTGTCCAGCGGTGTCTCGTGGCTGTCGTCTGCTCTGGTGGCCATGTCGATGATCCTTTCGCACGTGAAGGCCGAATGCACGTGCATTCGGCCACGACCTCGATACCCATCGGGTAACGGACGGAAACAGACGCGAATAGGACTGCGAGGCGATCGGGTGGACAATGGAGGCATGAGTGAGGCCGCCGACGCAACGAACACTTCGACCGAGCAGACGAGGCCGAATCTCCCCCTGGTCTTCACCGACCGACGTCGCGGCATGCCGTCACGCCACCTCGCCGATCTCGACAGAGAGGGATTGCGCGAGGCCGTGAAGGCACTCGGTCTACCTGCGTTCCGCGCCGATCAATTGGCTCGGCACTATTACGGCCGCCTCGAAGCGGACACCACGAAGATGACGGATCTTCCTGCCGAGGCGCGCGAGAAGGTGGGAGCCGACCTCTTTCCGACCTTGCTCACGGCGATCAAACATCTGGCGTGTGACGACGGTGATACACGCAAGACCCTGTGGAAAGCCAACGACGGAACTCTGCTCGAGAGCGTCCTGATGCGCTACCCGGACCGCGCGACGCTCTGCATCTCGAGCCAGGCCGGTTGCGGAATGGCCTGCCCGTTCTGTGCCACCGGTCAGGCCGGCCTGACCCGGAACCTGTCGACGGCCGAGATCGTGGATCAGGTGCGTTCGGCGGCTGCGGACATGCGCGACGGCGTGGTTCCCGGCGGTGAGGGTCGTCTGTCGAACGTGGTGTTCATGGGGATGGGCGAGCCGCTGGCCAACTACAAGCGGGTCGTCTCCGCGGTGCGCAAGATCGTCTCGCCTGCGCCCGACGGGCTCGGCCTGTCGCAGCGTTCGGTGACGGTGTCGACGGTCGGTCTGGCACCGGCCATCCGCAAGCTGGCCGACGAGGGATTGTCGGTGACGCTGGCGGTGTCGTTGCACACGCCCGACGACGAACTCCGCGACACGTTGGTTCCCGTCAACAACCGTTGGTCGGTTGCCGAGGTGCTGTCCGCAGCGCGCTACTACGCCGACCAGACCGGTCGTCGGGTCTCGATCGAGTACGCGATGATCCGAGACGTCAACGATCAGCCGTGGCGAGCCGACATGCTGGGAAAGAAGCTGCACAAGGCGCTCGGCTCGCGGGTCCACGTGAACCTGATTCCACTCAATCCGACTCCGGGCAGCGAGTGGGACGCCAGCCCGAAGCCGGTGGAGCGAGAATTCGTTCGACGGGTGATCGCGCAGGGGGTCTCGTGCACCGTCCGCGACACCCGCGGTCAGGAAATCGCCGCGGCGTGCGGTCAGCTGGCAGCCGAGAACTGAATCGGTTGCTAGCGGGGCTTGCGGCGGACGATCACGTCTCGCACGACGAGGCCGACCAGCGTCACCGCGAATCCGATCAACCACAGATCCTCGACCTTGCCGGTGTGGTTGCCGATCATCATGAACAGCAGGAACGCGGCGACGACGAGAGCGGCCACCCGCATCGCGCGGTTCGATTCACCACTCCAACCCCACTCGGCGGACGGCACGTCCGGCACCTCGTTGCGGGTATCGACGACCGGGTCGTACGAAGCGGATTCCAGTTCGGTATTTGCCACCGGTCGGTCCTCTCGGGTGATGAATTCTCGAAGTCGTCCTTCACGAGGCGTCGAGCCTGCCGCGTTCGGACAATATTGGCATACGACCGCCCGTCGTAGCCATCAGGGTTGGGTGCTCACCCGGCGCGACTGCCGACTTCGGTGAGAGACTGCGGCGGTGACGTCCGAGCGCCTTCCGCATCCGCTGACCCAGTTTCCGCTGAGCTACCCCCGAGACATGGTGGGGTACGGCCGCACGCCGCCGCACGCGCAGTGGCCGGGTGAGGCCAACATCGCGGTCCAGTTCGTCCTCAACTACGAGGAGGGTGCGGAGAACAACGTCCTCGACGGTGACACCAAATCCGAGACGTTCCTGTCGGAAATGATCGGGGCACAAGCCTTTCCGAACCGTCACATGAGCATGGAGTCGCTGTACGAGTACGGCTCGAGGGCCGGCGTGTGGCGGGTGCTGCGGGCGTTCGAGAAGCGAGACCTACCCCTGACGGTGTTCGCCGTGGCGAAGGCCATGGAACGAAACCCGGAAGTGGTTGCCGCACTGGCGGAATTGGGCCACGAGATCGCCTGTCACGGACTGCGGTGGCTGTCCTATCAACAGATCGACGAGAACGTCGAGCGCGAGCACATGGCCGAGGCCGTCGCCATCCTTCAGGGCCTCACCGGCTCGGCCCCGCTCGGGTGGTACACCGGACGTGACTCTCCGAACACCCGGTCGCTCGTCGTCGAGCACGGCGGATTCGTGTACGACTCGGATTCCTACGCCGACGATCTGCCTTACTGGGAGAAGGTCACTCGTGGCTCAGAGGTGGTCGATCATCTGGTGGTGCCCTACACCCTCGACACCAACGACATGAGATTCGCCTCGCCGGGCGGTTTCTCGACCGGGGACGAGTTCTACGCGCATCTGCGGGACGCGTTCGACGTGCTCTACGCCGAGGGGGAGAACGGCAGCCCCAAGATGCTCTCGGTCGGACTGCACTGCAGGCTGGTCGGCAGGCCGGCTCGCATCGCCGCCCTCGAGCGTTTTCTCGATCACGTTCGGTCTCACGACAAGGTGTGGGTCGCAAAACGAATCGACATCGCCGAGCACTGGCGCGCGGTGCACCCACCGGTCTCCTGATCGGGGGGAGTTCTCGATCAGCGCGGCGACCGGCACGCTGTCGCCAACGCAGTCAGATAGCGGTCGGTGAACAGGGCTTGGACACGCTTGCCCACCGGACCGCCGAGCCTGGTGTACCAGCGGCCGGGGTTCGAGAACGCGGTGATGTGCGCGGAGACGGTTCCGTCCTCGGGGGAGTAGTCGACGTGGAACAGTTCCTCGCCGGACTCGGGATGGCCGTCGAGGGTGCCGTAGGCGAAGCCCTGTCGGTTGGCCTCGTCGATGACGTAGACGACCCGGCACGGGATACGGATGGGTCCGAGCGTGAGAACCACCACGGCGTCGGGGACGGCGTGGTCGTCGCTGGAGTGGACCTTCAGCCCGGTGCCGCGATGCATGTCCCAGCGCATCAGCGCGTCGGCTGCGGCCACGAAGTCCTCGACTCCGGATCCGATGACCTGCGACTTCTCGACGTGGTGGTAGCCGGCCGGGAGCCTGCCGCTCGTTGCCCCTACATCGGCGTAGTTGAACGATGCCGCGCGATACTTCGAGACGTCCATGGCCTCCAGCGTGCCAGCTACGGCGGCGCATAGGGGTTTCTCAGGCTCGGTAGGCAACAATGGACCGGTGCCAGACCACCGCGTGCGAACGACCACCTCCGATCGCCCCGAGCCGATTCGCGTGTTGCTGTTGGGGAGCACCGGCTCGATCGGAACCCAAGCGCTCGACGTCATCGCCGCCGACCCTGATCGCTTCGTTGTCGTCGGTCTTGCGGCGGGCGGCGGAAACATCGACCTGCTTCGCCGTCAGATCGCCGAAACCGGTGTTCGGCGGGTCGCCGTGGCCGACCCCGCCGCTGCCGCCGAGCTCGACTTCCCCGGGGTTCTCAGCGGGCCCCGTGCGGTGACCGAGCTCGTCGAGTCGACGCAGGCCGACGTGGTGCTCAACGCGCTGGTGGGTTCGCTCGGTCTCGAACCGACGTTGGCGGCGCTGAAGACCGGTGCCCGGCTGGCGTTGGCCAACAAGGAATCGCTGGTTGCCGGCGGCGAACTCGTGCTCGCCGCCGCCGCCCCGGGACAGATCGTTCCGGTGGACTCGGAGCATTCGGCGCTGGCGCAGTGCCTGCGCAGCGGCCACCGAAGCGAGGTGGATCGACTGATCCTCACCGCATCGGGTGGACCGTTCCGGGGCTGGAGCGAAGCGGAACTGAAGTCGGTCACCCCTGCTCAGGCCGCGGCCCATCCCACCTGGTCGATGGGTCCGATGAACACGTTGAACTCGGCAACCCTGGTCAATAAGGGCCTCGAGCTGATCGAAGCGCACCTGCTGTTCGGGGTGCCCTACGAGAAGATCGACGTCACCGTGCATCGGCAGTCCATCGTCCATTCGATGGTCACGTTCGTGGACGGATCCACCATTGCGCAGGCCAGCCCGCCGGATATGAAGCTGCCGATCGGGTTGGCGCTCGGGTGGCCGGATCGAGTGCCGGACGTCGCGCGTGCGCTCGATTTCACAGCAGCGTTCTCCTGGGACTTCGAGCCACTCGACGATCGAGTGTTCCCTGCCGTGCAGCTGGCCCGCGAGGCCGGAATCATGGGTGGGTGCATGACGGCGGTGTACAACGCGTCCAACGAGATCGCCGCCGACGCGTTCCTGGCCGGCCGCATCGAATTTCCCGAGATCGTGCGCACGGTGCGTGCGGTTCTGAGCGACGGCGGCGGGGACTGGTCGGCGGTGCCGACTACCGTGGACGACGTCCTCGCGGCGGATTCCTGGGCTCGCGCACATGCGCGTGAGCTCCTGAAACAGAAGGGCCTTTAGACTCACATGCTGTTCGCTCTGGGTGTGGTGCTGTTCGCCGTCGGCATCGGTGTGTCGATCGCGCTGCACGAGGCGGGACACATGTGGACCGCGAAAGCGCTCGGCATGAAGGTCCGCCGGTATTACATCGGTTTCGGCCCCAAGATCTTCTCTTTCAGGCGAGGCGAGACCGAATACGGACTCAAGGCGATCCCGGCCGGCGGATTCTGCGACATCGCCGGAATGACGGCGATCGACGAACTCGCTCCCGACGAGGTCGAGCGGGCGATGTACCGCCAGAAGACGTGGAAGCGCATCGTCGTCATGGTCGGCGGTATCGCGATGAACTTCGTACTGGGAATCGTGCTGATCTACGCACTCGTACTCGGGTGGGGCACGCCCGATCGGGTGACGCCCACGACGACGGTTCAAGGCGTCGTCTGTGTCAGTCCGACACAGACCGAGGACGGTGAACTCGCGCCGTGTTCGGGAGACGGTCCGGCTGCTGCATCCGGACTGCGAACGGGCGACATCATCACTGCAGTGAACGGTGAGCCGACCGAGGTCTGGTCCGAGGTCGTTCTCGCCATCCGGGACTCGACCGGGTCGGTCGAGCTGACGGTCGATCGCGACGGTGCTTCGCAGACTCTCAGTGTTCCGATCCTCCAGGTTCAGCGATACATCATCGATCCTGACACCGGAGCGACAGAATCGACGACGGTCGGGGCCGTGGGTATCACCGGCGGTCCTCCGCCGAACATCAGGTACAACCCGATCGAGGCGGTGCCCGAGACGTTCGTCTTCACCGGCGACATCTTCGTGGAGACCGGCAAGGCGCTCGTGCAGTTGCCGACCAAGGTGCAGGCGCTGTGGGAGTCGATCTTCGGTGGTGAGCGCGGCCTCGATACGCCGATGAGTGTGGTCGGAGCCAGTGTCATCGGCGGCCAGGCCGCGGAGAACGACAACTGGCCGACGTTCATCGGTCTGCTCGCGTCGTTGAACTTCTTCCTCGGCGCGTTCAATCTCGTGCCGTTGCTGCCGCTCGACGGCGGCCACATCGCGGTGACCATCTACGAGCGCATCCGCAACCTGTTCCGCAACCGCCGGGGTCTGCCCGACGGTGCGCCGGTGGATTACATGAAACTGATGCCCGTCACCTACGTGGTCATCGTCGTTTTCATCGGGTTCTCCTTGTTGACGCTCACGGCGGACATCGTCAACCCGATTCAATTGTTCTAAGTAGACTCGTCAGTCGTAGCTAGGAAAGAAGGCCACTCGTGACCGTGTCAGTCGGATTGGGAATGCCAGCACCGCCGGTGCCCGTACTCGCGCCTCGCCGCAAGACGCGGCAACTGCAGGTCGGATCGGTGGGAGTGGGCAGCGACAGCCCCATCTCGGTGCAGTCGATGTGCACCACCAAAACCCATGACATCAATGCCACGCTGCAGCAGATCGCAGAGCTGACGGCGTCGGGCTGCGACATCGTGCGTGTGGCATGCCCCACACAGGACGACGCGGATGCGCTGTCGATCATCGCCAGGAAGAGCCAGATCCCGGTGATCGCAGACATTCACTTCCAGCCCAAGTACATCTTCGCCGCGATCGACGCAGGCTGCGCTGCGGTGCGCGTCAACCCGGGCAACATCAAGGAATTCGACGGACGCGTCAAGGAGGTCGCCAAGGCGGCCGGCGACGCGAACATTCCGATCCGCATCGGCGTCAACGCCGGATCGCTCGATCCTCGCCTGATGAAGAAGTACGGCAAGGCGACGCCGGAGGCGCTCGTCGAGTCCGCGCTGTGGGAGGCGGGCCTGTTCGAGGAACACGGATTCGGTGACATCAAGATCTCCGTCAAGCACAACGACCCGGTCGTCATGGTCGCCGCCTACGAGCAGCTGGCCGCGCAGTGCGACTACCCGTTGCACCTCGGCGTCACCGAGGCAGGCCCCGCCTTCCAGGGCACCATCAAATCCTCGGTGGCATTCGGGGCACTGCTGTCCAGGGGAATCGGCGACACCATCCGCGTCTCTCTGTCGGCACCGCCCGCCGAGGAGATCAAGGTGGGCAACCAGATTCTGCAGTCGCTCAATCTGCGTCCTCGCAAGCTGGAAATCGTCTCCTGCCCGTCGTGTGGGCGTGCGCAGGTCGACGTCTACACCCTTGCCGACGAGGTAACCGCAGGCCTGGAAGGCATGGAGATTCCGCTTCGCGTCGCCGTCATGGGCTGCGTCGTCAACGGTCCGGGAGAAGCGCGCGATGCCGACCTCGGCGTGGCGTCGGGCAACGGCAAGGGCCAGATCTTCGTCAAGGGCAAGGTCATCAAGACCGTGCCCGAGGCACAGATCGTAGAGACCTTGATCGAGGAAGCAATGCGCATCGCCGAGGAATACGACAAGGATGAGACTGCAGACGGTGGCGCACCGGTCGTGACCGTCAGCTGAGCAGGTTCGACCGATTCGGTGTCCGGTTTGCCGCTCTGCCACCGGCGGAACAGGTTCTCTGGAATGATTCGGTACACGCTCGGTCGGTGTGTATGCGGTAGGTGGGTCAGGAGGTCGGTAGGTGCTCAAGCTCCTCGGTGCGAAGCCTCTCGGTAATCGGGACGTTGCGCATGTTCTGCGGGTGCTCGACGCCGACCCGGTTGCTACCTGCATGGTCGCCGCCCGGGTGCAGGAATCCGGACTGGATCCGAGGTCGTTCCACGGGGAGATGTGGAGCAGAGGCGGACCGGACGAGTCGTTGTGCTTCTACGGTGCCAACCTCGTTCCGCTGCTCGGATCGAGTGACGATCTGCGGTCGTTCGCCGATCGTGCGTGCCGCGGCCCACGGCTGTGTTCGTCGCTGGTCGGTCGAGCCGAACTGACATTGCCGCTGTGGGAGATGCTCGAGACCGACTGGGGCCCGGCTCGGGAAGTTCGCGGTGAGCAGCCACTGCTGGCCACGTCGGTTCGATCGTCGGTCACGCCCGATCCGCACGTACGTCTCGTTCGCCCAGAGGAACTGGACGTGTATCTGACTGCGGCAGTGGCGATGTTCATCGAGGAGGTCGGAGTCGACCCGAGACAGAACGACGGCGGCCGTGGATACCGGCGACGGATCTCGAGTCTGATTGCCGCGCAGCGTGCGTGGGCTAGATTCGAGGACGGTCGGGTGGTGTTCAAGGCCGAGATCGGATCGCAGTCGGCGACCGTGGGGCAGATCCAGGGAGTATGGGTTCATCCCGATCGGCGCGGGCACGGTCTCGGTGCGTCCGGTACCGCGGCGGTGGTGAACTCGGTGGTCCGCCAGGGCCGCACAGCCAGCCTGTACGTCAACAGTTTCAACTACGTCGCTCGGCGCGCATACGCGAAGATCGGCCTGACCCAGGTGGCGACCTTCACGACGGTGCTCCTCGACTAGTTCGAGCGTCGCTCGATCGGGTTGCGGCGAACCGCGATTCGTTGCGGCAGCCGAAGGCAGCGCCCTATTACGATGGGGCGCAATGAGATCACGTGGTGCAACCGAAGTGCGGTATCGAGTCGGAGCGGTATCGGTGGTCGCAGCCGTCATTGCTGCCGCCCTCACCGGATGTACCCCCAAGCCCGACGGCCCGGAGCCGGCCGCTCAGGCATTTCTCGCCGCATTCGAGGCCAACGACATCGCCGCCGCGGCCGCGGACACCGACAAGCCCGACGCGGCGGCCACGGCACTGACCGAGGCGTGGACCAATCTCCAGGCCGAGGCTCTGGAAGCCGAGACGACGTCGGTGCAGGTCCAGGGGGACACTGCCACGGTCGGCTACACCTACACCTGGCAGCTTCCGAAGGATCGGGTGTGGACGTACGACGGTCAGCTGAACATGGGCCGCAGCGAGGGGGAGTGGGTGGTGCGCTGGACGGCGTCGGACATCCATCCCAAGCTCGGCGACACCCAGACGATGTCCTTGCGGTCCACGGCGGCTCCGCGTGCACGGGTCAACGAGCGCTCCGGCACCGACGTGCTGGTGCCCGGGGTGGTGCATCGAATCAAATTCGATGCGGCGAATGCGAACAACGTGGTGGCCTCGGCGACGGCACTGTCGACGTTGCTGACGCCATTCGATGCGTCCATCACTGCGCAGTCCATCGTCGAATCCGCCACCTCGGTCGACGGCGACTACCCGGTGGTCCTGCTTCGAGACAGTGACTACCAGCCGATCTCGGCCGCACTGACCGAGATCCCTGGAGTCACCGCGTCCGACGAATCGGATCTGGTGTCCACCGACCCCACGTTCGCGCCGGACCTGGTGGGCCAGGTCAAGAAGGCCGTCATCGACGAGGTCGACGGCAAGGCGGGGTGGAGCGTGGTGACCACGAACCGCAACGGCGTCGACATCGATGTCCTCACCGACACCCCGCCGGAGCCCTCTCCGTCGTTCTCGATCAGTCTCGATCGCAACATTCAGGTCGCCGCACAGCGAGCGGTGAATGCACGCACCGAGCAGGCGATGACGGTGGTCATCCAGCCGTCGACCGGTGCCATCCTGGCGGTGGCACAGAATCCGGCTGCCGATCGGGACGGGCCGGTCGCGTCGGCCGGTCTGTACCCACCCGGATCGACGTTCAAGATCATCACCGCCGGTGCCGCCATCTCCAGGGGACTCGCGACTCCGGGCAGTACTGTTCCGTGTCCGGGGCGGATCGTGATCGGCGAGCGCAGCGTGCCCAACTACAACGAGTTCGCACTGGGTGACGTGACGATGAGTACCGCGTTCACTCGATCGTGCAACACCTCGTTCGCCAAGCTGGCCAGCGAGATGGCCCCCGACGCATTGACCGTCGCGGCCTCTCAGTTCGGCGTCGGCCCGGACTACGACGTCGTCGGATTGCCGACCGATTCCGGTTCGGTGCCACCGGCCGAAGAGCTCGTCCAGCGCACCGAGGACGGCTTCGGTCAGGGCCGAGTGGTCGTGTCGACGTTCGGTATGGCCCTGGCCGCCGCGACGGTGGCTCATGGCTCGACGCCGGTGCCGAACCTCCTGGTCGGACGCGACACCGTGATCGACGGAGACCATCCGCCGATCGAACCGGCGATGGTGGACGGACTGCGCGGGATGATGCGTTCGGTGGTCACCAGCGGCACGGCCGAACGCATCGCAGACCAGGGCGAGGTCTACGGAAAGACCGGTGAAGCGGAGGTCGACGGCGGTTCGCACTCGTGGTTCGTCGGCTATCGCGGAGACATCGCTTTCGCCACCCTCGTGGTGCGCGGCGGCAGCTCGGACAACGCGGTCGCGGTGACCCGAGAGATGTTCGAGCAACTGCCGCCGGGTTACTGACCGCGCTGCGGCGGCGCGTGGTTCAGGAAGGCAGAACGCCGAGTCGGCGGCACGCCACCACGGCTTCGTATCGGGTGTGCGAATCGGTTTTGCGCATCACACTGCGCAGGTACGACTTGACCGTCTCGGCACCGATCGACAGGCGCGCAGCGACCTCGATGTTGGTGCAGCCCAAGGCAACCTGCGCGATGACGTCGATCTCGCGTGGCGTCAACGACTGCGACACCTCCTGGGCTCGTGGGTCGTCGGGCGTGTTTTGTCCGAACGACGCGGCCACGCGCGCTGCGACTGCGTCGAGTCTGCGCCTGATCGATGCGTCGCCGATCGACCGGGCCAGATCGGACAGTTCCTCGTGGACGCTGCGCAGCTCGGCCGTACGCGAGAGATCCGAGTCGAGCGGCGAGCGGATGGTCGCCAGCAGACGGATCCTGCGGTCGACCTCGTCACGCACGGAGATCTCCTGGCCGAGACGCCTGGCTGCGGTCGTCATGATGTCGCCGACGCGATCTCCTAGTGGGCCGCGTTCGCGTAGCGCCGCGTACATCACTATTCGCGCGACTCCGGCAACGACCACCGGTACTGCCAGTATCGACTTGAGGCCCTCACCGAGCACCGGTCGATCGAAGTGATGGGTGATCGACATCGACGCGCCGTAATCGCTCACGGCCGCGGGCCTGCGCTGTTCCATGACCCGTCCGCCGAGGCCGGATCTGGGTGGGATGGCGAGTCCGTCCAGGCCGCGGGTTCTGGTTCCGTGGAACTCACTCAGGTACAGGGTCTCCGAGGAGACCTCGCCGCCGAACACGACGGGCACGTCGGACGTCGCTGCCACCTGGCGCAGCTCGGCGCGCAGGGCATCACCGTCACGGGGCCGCAACAGATTCGAATGGACCACGATGCTTCCTTTCTCGTGTCGGTTGCACGAGCGACGAACGTGATCCAGATCATATCCGCACCGGCATGCGGTGTTTCGACTGGTACGGGCACCGCGCTGCGGTTCGGGGCCCAATACGAGCCGACTACTCTGGACGCCATGTCTGTGACCGCCGAGAGCAAGCCCCGTCAGCCACTCGTACCAGGCGTCGTATCGCCCGTCCTTCCGGTGCCGAAGTCGATCGAGCGCCCCGAGTACGCGTGGAAGTCGACCGTGGCCGAGGGTAGCGAGCCCTGGGTTCAGACCCCCGAGGTCATCGAGAAGATGCGGGTAGCGTCGAAGATCGCGGCGAGGGCGCTGCAGGAGGCGGGCCGGGCGGTGGCACCGGGCGTCACCACCGACGAGCTGGACCGCATTGCCCACGAGTACATGATCGATCACGGCGCATACCCGTCCACGTTGGGCTACAAGGGGTTTCCGAAGTCCTGCTGCACCTCCCTCAACGAGGTCATCTGCCACGGCATCCCGGATTCCACGGTGATCCAGGACGGCGACATCGTCAACATCGACGTCACCGCGTACATCGACGGCGTCCATGGCGACACCAATGCAACCTTCCTGGCCGGCAACGTCTCCGAGGAAGCGCGCCTGTTGGTCGAGCGCACCCACGAGGCCACCTTGCGTGCCATCAAGGCGGTCAAGCCGGGTCGCGCGCTGAACGTGATCGGCCGCGTCATCGAGTCGTATGCGCACCGGTTCGGCTACGGCGTGGTGGAGGACTTCACCGGCCACGGCATCGGTACCACCTTCCACAACGGTCTCGTCGTGCTGCACTACGACCAGCCGTCGGTGGACACCGTCATCGAACCGGGGATGACGTTCACGATCGAACCGATGATCAACCTGGGCACGATCAACGCCGAGATGTGGGACGACGGCTGGACGGTGGTCACGCACGACAAGAAGTGGACCGCGCAGTTCGAGCACACGCTCGTGGTGACCGAGACGGGTAGCGAGATTCTGACCCTCCCGTGAGTCTGAAAGGTGCCCTGTTGGTCGCCGGGACGACGTCCGACGCGGGCAAGAGTGTGTTGGTCGCCGGGCTGTGCCGGATGCTGGCGCGGCGGGGCGTGCGGGTGGCTCCGTTCAAGGCGCAGAACATGTCCAACAATTCGGTGGTCACGCTCGACGGCGGCGAGATCGGGCGGGCGCAGGCGATGCAGGCGGCGGCCTGTGGCCTCGAGCCGAGTGTGCGTTTCAATCCGGTGTTGCTGAAACCGGGGAGTGACCGGACCTCGCAGTTGGTGGTGCGCGGTCGGGCCGTGGCGCAGGTGAGTGCGAGCAACTACATCGAGCACCGGCAGTCTCTGCGCGCCGTGGTGGCGGACGAATTAGCCTCTCTGCGTGCAGAATTCGATGTGGTGATCTGCGAGGGCGCGGGCTCGCCCGCCGAGATCAATCTGCGCGCCACGGATCTGGCCAACATGGGGTTGGCGACGGCGGCAGCGCTGCCGGTGATCGTGGTGGGGGATATCGATCGCGGGGGAGTGCTGGCTCATCTTTTCGGCACCGTGGCCGTGCTGTCTCCGCAGGATCAGGCGCTCGTCGCCGGGTTCGTGATCAACAAGTTCCGCGGTGATCCCGCTCTGCTGGCACCCGGTCTCGACCAGCTGCGCGCGTTGACGGGACGGCCGACGTACGGTGTCGTCCCCTTCGCCGACGGATTGTGGATGGACGCCGAGGATTCACTCGGAACCGTCCCCGATGCGCCGGTGGGGCGGCCGCGTCCACCACACGGTTCGCAATGGTTACGCGTCGCGGCGGTGCGTTTGCCGAGAATCTCCAACACCACCGATGTCGAGGCGTTGGCGTGCGAGCCCGGGGTGTCGGTGCACTGGGTCACCGAACCGTCCCGGCTCGAGGACGTGGATCTGGTGGTCGTCCCGGGCAGCAAGTCCACCGTGTCGGATCTGGAGTGGCTGCGGCGCAGCGGTCTTGCCGATGCGATCGCAGCACGCGGGGCGGCGGGACTTCCGGTTCTGGGGATCTGCGGTGGGTATCAGATGTTGGGTCGAACGATCGACGACACCGTCGAATCCGGAGCCGGTTCGGTCCAGGGGCTCGGTCTGCTCGATCTCTCGGTCGAGTTCGCGGCCGACAAAGTGCTCGCGCAGGTGACGGGGCGATCGATACAGTTCGGCTCGAATTCCTTGTCGGGCTACGAAATTCACCACGGGCGGGTCGTGCAGAACGGCGACGATGCGCTTCTTGCTGCTGCGTCGGGTAGCCCGGAGGGCAGTGTGCGCGGCGGTGTCGTGGGAACCCACTGGCACGGCCTGCTCGAGTCCGATGATTTCCGGCAATCGTTCCTCAGCTGGGTGGCAGGGAAATCGGGCCGTGTCGGCTTCGTGGTGGCACCCGCTACATCGGTCGCTGCGATGCGCGAGCAGCAGTTGGACCTGCTGGCGGATCTGGTGGAAGACAACCTCGACGTCGACGCCGTGCTCGACCTCATCGAGCACGGCGTCGATCCCATGACGAAAATGATTGTCACGCAGATGCTTTGAGAAGACCGAACCAGCTGGCGGCCGCCAACGCTCCGGTGATCAGCAAGGGGATCACCACGAGCAGAAGTATGCGTGGGGTGTCGGTGAAGAAGGTGCCGATGTTCGGCCACCATCGTTGCCAGGTCACGAGTATCGATCCACCGCCGAAGAATACGAGCGCACCCAGCCCGAGGGTGAACAATCCATTGACGCGGTACCGCCGATAGACGACGCCGATGAATGCGCCGATTCCGCCGATCACCAGCAGTCCGGTCACCAGGGCCGCCCATTGGAGCACAGGATTGTCGGTGGCAGCGCGGGCGATTCCGAACATTCGGATCTTCTTACCGAAACCACCCGTCGTGGACTCGACGGCCGACAGCACGTAGATGATCGTGCCGATCGCGACGGATTGGGCGATACCCACCAACGCTGTCGCCGAGAGGAATTCGCGCCGGGTGATGCTCAAACCCAGCGCGTACGGAAAGACCTGGGTGATGGCAGAGAGGTAGAAGGCGAGGGCGAAGCCATATACCGCGAAGACTCCGCCGGTGAAATTGGATTCCGATTCGGTGTCCGGAACGACGGAGAACAGCCCGTACGTGACGACGAACACTATGGCGAGTATGCCCAGCGGCCAGGCGAATGTCGTTGCCCAGGACGTGTTGTGGATTCGAGCGACGTTCAGTATTCGTTTCATGACACTGCCTCCTCGGCTTCGGCGGTGGTGCGTTCGATGATCAACTGCTGCAACGGGACCGGTTCGATGGTGAGCCCTACTGCAGCACCGTCCGATTTCTGCCGGTCGGTCAGTCGGCCGTCGATCGTGGCCCGAGCGCTCGCGCCGAGTGCCGTTCGACGCAGGGTTCGATGGCCCGAGGCGAACGAGTCGACGACGCGCGTCGGTCCGGTGATTTCGAAGGCGCTCTCGCGTAGATCGTCCGAGTCGGCGTCGAGCAGAATCTTTCCCTTGTCGATGAGAATCACGTGTTCGATCAGATCGCTGACCTCGTCGATGAGATGGGTGGACAGGATCACCGTCCTGGGATTTTCGGAGTAGTCGGCCAGCAATCTGTCGTAGAACAGGTGTCGGGAGACTGCGTCCAGTCCGAGATACGGCTCGTCGAATAAGGTCAGCGGTGCCCGAGATGCGAGTCCGATGACGATGCCCAGAGCCGACGTCATTCCGCGGGAGAGCTTCTTGATCTTGCGACCGAGGGGCAGGTCGAAGTCGCGCAGCAACTCGGCGGCGAAGTCGTTGTCCCAGTGCGGAAGAATGTGCGAGGCATGCGAAACGGCGTGCTTGACCTTCAGATCGTCGGGGTACTTCTGGCTCTCCTTGACGAAGCACACGTGACTCAGTGGAAACGGATTCTCCCACGGATGGTGCCCGAATATCGAGACCTCGCCCGCGCTCTGGCGCATCTGCGCGGTCATCATCTGCATGACGGTGGTCTTGCCTGCGCCGTTGCGGCCGAGAAAGCCGTAGATCTTGTTCTGTTCGATCTCGAAGCTCACGTCGTCGACAGCGGTGAACGAGCCGAACTTCTTGGTCAGGTGATGGGCCGACGCGACCACGCGGACACCTTCGCCGGTCGGATCGAATTCATGGATGCTCATCGCGCTGCCTCCCAGTTGTCGAGCATTGTCTTGAGTTCGTCGACGGTCATGCCGAGCTTGCGTGCCTCGGTGACGAGCGGGTCGATGTACTGGCGAGCGAAGAGGTCGCGGCGACGGAATCGAAGAGCGTCGCGAGCGCCTGTGGTGACGAACATTCCGATTCCTCGTTTCTTGTAGACGACGCCGTCGGCGACGAGCTTGGCGAGTCCCTTGCCTGCGGTGGCCGGGTTGATTCGATGGAACGCGGCCAGTTCGTTGGTCGAGGGGACCTGCTCTTCCTCTGCCAGGGAGCCGTCGATGATGGAGTTCTCGACCATCTCGGCGATCTGCAGGAAGATCGGCCTGCCCTCGTCCATCAGAACCACCGCCGGTGCGTCGAGGTTGGTCGCCTCGCTGGTTCATTACTCATGTAACTAACCATAGAACCGATGTGGGGTCGGCGCAAGAGGCAGTACCGTCGTCCCCATGGAGTTCACGCATGTGAGTGCTGCGGGTGGGCAATGTTCGGTGCGGGTCGCAGGCCCGGACAGCAGGCACGCCGTTCTCTTGCTTCCCGATACAGGCGATCCGGTGGATGTGTACGACGCCGTCAGTGAACGGCTGCACAATTCGGATCTGAAAACCGTTGCGCTGGAAAGCATCGACGGTGTCAGCGACAACGCGATCCTGACGGTTCTCGACGAGCTGAAGCTGTCGTGGGTGCATCTCGTCGGCAGCGGCGCGGGTGCGGAGTCGGCCTGGACGCTGGCTGCCAAGACCTTCGGTCGCTTCGCCAGCCTGATCGCGGTGAACCGTTGCCACCCCGCGATCGCCGACGAGCAGGGCACCGTGCGCGCCGCGGACTGCCCCCCGGTCGAGTTGCCGACGACACTGGTCGTCGGCTCCTCACTGGGCCGCGCATCCGCCGACGCGAGCGGTCGGTTCGTCTACTCGGACTTCCGCGTGGTCCAACTCGACGGCGCCGCTAATGTCGTCGCCGACGAGCCGGCTGCACTGGCAACGGAAATCGTGCTCCGCACCAGCCCCTGGTGACCGGAACTACAGGTCGAGTCCCAGCAGAGCGTTCTCGACAACCTCGGGCAGGCCGGGGTGAATCCAGTACTGGCCACGGGCCATGTCCTGGGCGGACAGGCCGAAGCTCATCGCCTGGATGAGGGGCTGAATCAGGGTCGGCGCCTGAGCGCCGATGATGTGCGCGCCGAGGATCTTCCCGGTGCCCTTCTCGGCGATGATCTTGCACAGGCCTTCGCTGTCCTCCATCGCCCAGCCGTAGGCGACATCCCCGTAGTTCTGAACCTTGACGGTGATGTCCAGGCCCGCGTCACGGGCTTGATCCTCGGTCATGCCCACCTCGGCGATCTGCGGATCGGTGAACACCGCCGCGGGAACGAATCGGTGGTCGTTGGTGCGCAGTGCGGCGGTGTCCCCGCGCCACGCGTCGTGCAGCAGGTTGTGCTGAACCACTCGTGCTTCCTGGTTGGCCACATGCTTGAGCTGGTAGGGCGACGAGACGTCGCCGAGAGCGAACACGCCCTCGGCGGTGGTGCGGCCGAACTCGTCCACCACGATGCGTCCCTCGTCGTCCATGGCGATGCCTGCCGTGTCCAGACCGAGACGGTCACCGTTCGGCTCACGGCCCACAGCGATGAGGAAGGCGTCGCCGACAACCTTGGTGCCGTCGGCCAGTTCGATTCCGTGCAGTGTGCCGTCGGTCGCGGGCCGGGTCTCACCGGAGTCGAGATGGACGTCCCACTTGGCGCGGGCGAGATCGGTGAACCGCTGCGAGATGTCGGCGTCCAGCGCGCGGAGCAAGGTGTCCTTGCGGGCGACGATCGACACCTTGGAGCCGAGGGCGGAGAACACGTGCGCGAATTCCGCTGCGATGTAACCGGATCCGAGAATCACCAGATGCTCGGGCAGCTCGCGCAGACGCATCACGTCGCCGTTGGTGTGGTACTTCACGCCCGAATCGGCGAAGGACTGCGGCACCACCGGCCGGGATCCGGCAGCGATGACGATCTGGTCGGCGGTGATGACGGTGCCCGTGCCGGTATCGATCGTGCGCGGGCCGACGAAGGTGGCATGCCCCTCGAACAGGGTGACATTGGGGCTGCCCTCGGCGCGGTAGCGCTTGCCGCCCTCCGAGATGGGGTCGATGCGGCCGAAGACGCGGTCGACGATGTTCGGCCAGCGCACCGCGTCCACATGGGCGTCGACACCGTATTTCGCGGAATCACGCACCGTCCGCGCAACTTCGGCTGCGTAGACGAACATCTTCGTGGGAATGCAGCCGACGTTGAGGCAGGTGCCGCCGAAGGTCGAGTTCTCTTCGAGCAGAGCGATCTTCTTGTCCTCGAAGCGCGAATCGGCGATGGAGTTGCCGGATCCGGAGCCGATGATCGCGACGTCGAAATGCTCGGTCATGAAATGTGCCCGCTCTCGGTGTGGTCCTTGCCCGACGCGTGGTCGGAGCTCTCGCTTCGATGCAACCAGTCGATCCACTCGTCCATTTCCTCGAAGGCCCGCGCTCGTGGGGCCTCGGTGGACAGGAAGACGTCGTGGCGGGCCCCCTCGATGGGCACGATCGTGGTGCGGTCACCCAGGCAGCCGGCCCAGCGGGCGATCTGGCGAACGTCCAGTACGGCATCTGCGGCGTCGACGGCGGAGCTGTACCGGCGTGAGAAGTGCGTCACTTTCGAGCGCAGAATCAGTGCGGGGATGCCGATGTCGAGGCCGCGATGGAGTTCGGCGTGACCGTGGCGGACGGCGCGGATCCAGCCGAAGGTGATGGGGAAGCCGGCGAGTGGCTTCCAGTCGAGGTCGTAGTCCCATTCGCCCTTCTCGGACGCAGCGAGCGACAGACCGTAGGTGTCGAGGCCGCCGCCGGGGACCTGCGCCTTGGACCGGAATCGGCCGATGACGTCGATCGCTGCGGTGCCGACGCTGCGAATGGCGGGCGGACCCTGCAGGTCGAACCAGGGGCTGTTGAGCACCACGCCTGCCAGGCCGAGGCCTGCGGACCCGCCTTCTCGGCGGTTGAGGCGGTTCAGCCAGAGCGGCAGTACGAGCCCTCCCGTCGAGTGCGCCATGAGCAGCACCGGGGCGTCGGCGCGTTCGGCGCGGACCAGGGCGAGAGCCTCGTTGAGCTCGGTGTCGTACATCGCCAGATCGGTTACGAAGTGCGCGGTCTGACCCTCACGGCGCGAGCGTCCGCATTTACGCAGGTCCAGTGCGTAGAAGGCGTACCCCTTGGCGGCGAAGTGTTCAGCGATGTGTCGCTGGAAGAAGTAGTCGGTGAAACCGTGGACGTAGATCACCGCGCGCTCGAAGTTCGCAGCGCCCGAGGGTTGATACCGCACGAGAGTGGCCTCGACCTGCCCCTCGCCGTCCGGATCGTCACCGAGTGGAATGGTCGTCTGTTCGTAGCCGTCGCCGAGGACATCGGGCACCCAGGTAGTCACAGATCACAACTGTAGTGGGCGCCGCGGACGGCGTCCGAGGAGCACAATCGAGACCGGGTTGACGTGGTGTCCGATGGGGTAGGCCCAGCTAGTAACCTGACCGCACCGGGTGAGTAGCCCCTCTACAGCAGAGTTCTTCGGTCGATGCCGCCACCGGCCGAGATCTCGACAGACAAGGAAGTCGATTCTCCAGTGTCCAAAGATGAGCAGGGTAAGCGGATCAAGACCGACGTCGTTCTGGTCGGTGCCGGAATCATGAGCGCCACCCTCGGTGCGCTGCTCCGTCAGCTCGAGCCGAACTGGTCGATCGACGTCTACGAGCGGCTCGACGCGGCCGCGGCCGAGAGCAGCGACGCGTGGAACAACGCGGGCACCGGTCACTCGGCACTGTGCGAGCTGAACTACACGCCGCAGAACAAGGACGGCAGCGTCGATATCGCCAAGGCGCTCAACGTCAACGAGCAGTTCCAGGTGTCGCGTCAGTTCTGGGCCCACGGCATCGAGACCGGTGTTCTCTCCGACGCCAAGAACTTCATCAACCCCATTCCGCACGTGAGCTTCGTGCACGGGGCCGAGAACGCGAAGTACCTCCGGGCTCGGTACGAGGCGCTCGTGGGCAACCCACTGTTCGCAGGCATGGAGTACATCGACTCCAAGGACGAGTTCTCGGCGCGACTGCCGTTGATGGCCAAGGGCCGTGACTTCTCGGATCCGGTGGCGCTGAACTGGAGCCAGGAGGGCACCGACGTCGATTTCGGCGCACTCACCAAGCAGCTGCTGAACTACCTGTCGTCCGCGGGCGGCACCGTGCACTTCGGCCACGATGTGCGCAACATCACCAAGCAGTCCGACGGCACCTGGGACGTCAAGGTCGCCAACCAGCGCACCGGCGCGAAGAAGACCGTCAACGCCAAGTTCGTGTTCGTCGGTGCAGGCGGCGGCGCACTGCACCTGCTGCAGAAGTCCGGGATCGCGGAGATCAAGGGATTCGGCGGCTTCCCGGTCAGCGGCGAGTGGTTGCGGTGCACCGATCCGGCACTGATCGAGCAGCATTCGGCCAAGGTGTACGGCAAGGCGTCGGTCGGAGCTCCGCCGATGTCGGTGCCGCACCTCGACACCCGCGTGATCAACGGCCAGCAGGGTCTGCTGTTCGGCCCGTACGCCGGTTGGTCGCCCAAGTTCCTCAAGCAGGGCAAGATCACCGACCTGCCCAGCTCGGTCAAGCCCGGCAACCTGATGTCGATGCTCGGAGTCGGCGTGACCGAACTCGGACTCGTCAAGTACCTGGTCAGTGAGTTGGCTCAGTCGCAGGCGGATCGTGTCGAGACGCTGCGCGAGTTCGCGCCCTCGGTGCTCGGCGAGAACTGGGAGCTCGTCACCGCGGGTCAGCGCGTCCAGGTGATCCGTAAGAAGGGTCGCGGCGGCGTGCTCGAATTCGGCACCGCTGTGGTCAACGCTGCGGACGGCACGATCGCGGGACTGCTCGGTGCCTCGCCCGGTGCTTCCACCGCTGTTCCGGCCATGCTGGACGTGCTGCAGCGTTGCTTCGGAGACAAGTACGACGCATGGCAGCCAAAGCTCAAGGAAATGGTCCCCTCGCTCGGGGTCAAGCTGGCGCAGAACAGCTCGTTGTTCGACGAGGTCTGGGGCTGGACGTCGAAAACACTGGAACTCGAAAACACGCGTGAGCTCGCACAGTCCACGGGTGTGTGATAGCAAAAGGTATGAATACGCAAGCAGCAGCTCTCAAACGATCATGGGCACTAGACCTGTCCAACAGCACGTTGTACGACCTGTTGAAGCTGCGTGTCGAGGTGTTCGTGGTCGAGCAGGCGTGTGCGTACCCGGAGTTGGACGGGCGTGACCTGCTGACCGAGACACGGCACTTCTGGCTCGAACGGGACGGCGAAGTGGTGTGCACACTCCGCTTGCTCGAGGAGCACGACGACGGCGAGAAGGCGTTCCGTATCGGCCGGCTCTGCACGCAGCGCTCGGCCAGGGGACAGGGCCACACCACGCGAATTCTGCGGGCCGCGCTTGCCGAGGTCGGCTCTGCCCCGTGCCGGATCAACGCTCAGAGCTACCTCGTCGACATGTACGCCAAGCACGGGTTCCTGCCCGACGGCGAAGAAGTTCTCGAGGACGGCATCCCGCACACCCCGATGCGTCGGGGCGGCGGCACCGCCTGGAGCGAGGCCTGACCTTTCGCAGTACTCGATTACCAGTGAGGTCATTCCGCAGGCTCCACTCCCGGAACGAATGCCACACCCGGTCCAGACCGTGTGTGGCATTCGTTCGTTCGGCGGTAGTGTTCCGTTCGAAGTCGGTCGCGGAGAAGTCCTGTGTCAATCAGGCGCGGTCCCGCCACTGTGTTCAGGAGAATCTTCGATCAGGAGATTTCCCTGTCAGCCAGATCGCCGCCCGGCTTCGCGTATCTCGACCGAACGTCCGGCGCGGAACTCCGGGCACGAAGGGAATTGGCTGTGCAGCGAAGTAGGAGTGTTCCCGAACCGGGATATCCGTTCAGTGCGATCGTCGGTCAGGATCAACTGAGGTTGTCGTTGATTCTGTGCGCCGTGCACCCCGGTATCGGCGGTGTACTGGTGCGAGGAGAGAAGGGCACCGCGAAATCGACGGTGGTGCGCGCACTCGCGACCCTGCTGCCTGCTGTGGAGGACGAGGACGGCTCGCGCCCGGCGAAGCTCGTCGAACTCCCGGTGGGGGCAACCGAGGACAGAGTGGTGGGGTCCATCGACCTCGAGAAGGTTCTGCGCGACGGCGAGCGTGCGTTTCAACCCGGTCTCCTCGCGGCCGCGCACCGTGGTGTTCTCTACGTCGACGAAGTGAACCTGCTGCACGATCATCTGGTCGACGTGCTGCTCGACGCGGCCGCAATGGGCCGGGTGCACGTCGAGCGTGACGGTGTATCTCATTCTCACCCTGCGCAATTCGTGCTCGTCGGCACGATGAATCCCGAGGAGGGTGAGCTTCGCCCGCAGCTGCTCGACCGGTTCGGTCTGGCTGTGGAGGTGACGGCTTCGCGGGACGTGGACGTCCGAATGAACGTCGTCCGCCGCCGGATGAACTACGAGCGTGATCCGCACGCGTTCGCCGCCGAATTCCGCAACGACGACATCGCCGTGGCCGAGCAGATTCTGGCCGCCCGGAAGATTCTCGACGATGTGGTGTTGAGCGACAAGGAACTTCGTCGTATCGCGGCGCTGTGTGCGTCCTTCGACGTCGACGGTATGCGCGCCGATCTCGTTCTGGCTCGTACCGCGTCCGCCCACGCCGCCTGGCGAGGCGCGAGCGAGGTGGCCGAGGAGGACGTGCGGATTGCCGCCGAACTGGCTCTGCCGCACCGGCGTCGGCGCGATCCCTTCGACGAGCCGGGCATCGACGACAAACAGTTGGACGAGGCCATGCGGGACGCCGCCGAACAGGCCGAGCAACAACCCGATCCGGAGCCCGACCCCGACGGCGGCGGGGGAGCGCCCGAGCCCGAGGCCCCCGACGATGACTCCCAGTCCCCGTCCTCCGATACACAGTCCTCCGATTCGCGCGACGAGTCGAAGCAACCACCGCCGTCCTCGGGTACCGGCAGCGAGAAGCAGGCAGGCACTCCGGGAGCACAGTTCAGAGCGCGGTTGCTCGAGGTTCCTGGAGTGGGCGAGGGCGCGCCCGGCCGACGCTCACGGTCACGGTCCTCGCACGGACGGTCGGTACGGCCCACCGTCGAGGCAGGCAAGGGTCTGCACCTGGTGGGCACCCTGTTCGCCGCGGCCGAGCAGCAGGTCGTCCGCGGCCGCACGTCCGGCCGGTTGAAGCTCGCGCCTGCGGATCTCCGGGGCGCGATCAAGGAGGGACGCGAGGGCAACCTGATCGTCTTCGTCGTCGACGCCTCGGGTTCGATGGCTGCGCGAGATCGATTGTCCGCGGTGACCGGTGCGGTGCTGTCGCTGCTGCGCGATGCGTATCAGCGCCGTGACAAGGTCGCCGTCATCACCGTGCGCGGCAAGGAAGCCGAGACCGTGTTGCCGCCGACGTCGTCGGTGGACGTGGCCGTGACGCGGTTGCGGAAGATGAAGACCGGCGGCAGATCTCCACTGGCGCAGGGCTTTCTGCAGGCACGTGAACTCGTTCTGCGAGAGCGTGTTCGGGACCCGCTGCGGCGCGCCCTGGTGGTCGCGCTGACCGACGGACGGGCCACCGGAGGTACCGATCCCGTCGGCCGGGCCCGCATCGCCGCCCGGCGCATCGCGTCGGACAAGATCGCCTCCGTCGTCGTCGACTGCGAATCGGGAATGGTCCGCCTCGGGCTGGCTGCCGATTTCGCGGCGTGCCTCGGCGGCGGATACGTGGCGCTTGCGGATCTGTCGGCCGAACAGGTCGCCGCCGTCGTTCGCGCAGCGGCGTAGGGGGTACGCGATGCCTCAGGGTGTACCGGCTCCCGGAACCGTTCCGCAGGACGGCCTCACGACGCGTCAGCGCCGCAATCTGCCCGTGCTCGCCGTGCACACCGGCCCGGGCAAGGGGAAATCGACCGCCGCCTTCGGAATGGCGTTGCGGGCCTGGAATCAAGGTTTCGACGTCGGAGTGTTCCAGTTCGTCAAGAGTGCCAAGTGGAAGGTCGGCGAGGAAGCGGCGTTTCGCACACTCGGCGAACTGCACGAGAGCACAGGGGTCGGCGGAGCCGTCGAATGGCACAAGATGGGCGAGGGGTGGTCGTGGACTCGCAAGAAGGGCAGCGACGTCGACCACGCCGAGGCCGCGGCGGAGGGCTGGCAGGAGATCGCCCGGCGAATCGAGCAGCAGTCGCACCGCTTCTACGTGCTGGACGAGTTCACCTACCCACTCAAGTGGGGGTGGGTCGACGTCGCCGAGGTGGTCGACGTCCTGACCCACCGACCGGGAAGCCAGCACGTCGTCATCACCGGACGCGACGCACCCCGTGAACTGATCGAGGCGGCAGATCTGGTCACCGAGATGGCCAAGGTCAAGCACCCGATGGACGCGGGACGCAAGGGTCAGCGAGGCATCGAATGGTGAGCGCGTCGTGTCCCGCAGTGGTGATCGCGGCCCCCGCGTCGGGTAGTGGAAAGACGACGGTGGCGACCGGGCTGCTGGGCGCGCTGCGCAGCGCCGGCCGCACCGTCGCACCGTTCAAGGTGGGTCCGGACTACATCGACCCCGGATATCACTCGCTCGCGGCCGGGCTCCCCGGCCGCAACCTCGACGCGGTGATGGTCGGTGCCGACCGCATCGGGCCCCTGTTCCGACACGGCAGTCGGGGCTGCGACATCGCGGTCGTCGAGGGTGTCATGGGACTGTTCGACGGCAAGATCGATATGACCGGCCCGGGGGAGGCCTCCGCCGAGGGATCGACCGCACGAGTGGCCGCCATGCTCGGTGCCCCGGTGATCCTGGTGGTCGACGCCCGCGGCCACAGTCAGTCGCTCGCCGCTGTGCTGCACGGGTTCTCGACGTTCGACGCCAGCGTCCGCATCGGCGGTGTGATTCTCAATCGCGTCGGCAGTCAGCGGCACGAGGACGTATTGCGTCAAGCGTGCGAACGGGTGGGCGTTCCGGTACTCGGCGCGTTGCCGCGCATGAGCGAACTGGTGGTCCCGTCACGGCATCTCGGGTTGATCACCGCAGTCGAACACGGGGGTGCCGCAACCGATGCCGTGGACGCGATGAGCGCTCTCGTCTCCCGGTTCGTCGACATCGAGGCAGTGAGCGCGCTGGCTCGATCGTCGGTGACAGCGCCGCAGTGGTCCCCGGAGAACGAGGTACGTACTTCCGAGGGATCGCCCGTGATCGCGGTGGCCGGTGGCCCCGCATTCACCTTCGGCTACACCGAACACGTCGAACTGCTCCGCGCAGCCGGGGCCGACGTCGCCGTGTTCGACCCGCTGCGTGACGGATTGCCGCCCGGCACAGCAGGAGTGGTACTCCCCGGCGGATTCCCGGAAGAACATGCGGCCGCACTGTCGGCGAACGAACTACTGCTCGCCGACATTCGAGCAGCGGCAGCCCAGGGCTTGCCGATCCATGCCGAGTGCGCCGGATTGCTGTATCTGGCACGGCGATTGGACGGTCATGCCATGGCGGGGGTCGTCGACGTGGACGCGGAATTCGGGAACACCCTCACTCTGGGATATCGCGATGCGGTTGCCCTCCAATCGTCGACGCTGTTCGACGCGGGTGCCCGCGTCACCGGACACGAGTTCCACCGAACGAAACTCGTGGGAGTGGAGCCTGCAGTAACGAACCGATTCAGGGACGTCCGCGAGAGCGCCCCGGCCGCCTGGGGCTGGCACAAGCAGAGCCCCGACGGCAGAACTGCGGCGCGCGAGGGCTTCGTGCAGGGCGGCGTCCACGCGTCCTACCTGCACACCCACGCCGCAGGGAATCCCGAGTCGATCACCCGATTCGTCTCCGCCGCAGTCGACTACGCGCGAGTGTAGGGGGGCGCGAGAATGCGGGTGGTCATCGGAATCGGTGCCCGAGCCGGCGTCGACGCCGCCGACGTCGTGGCCGCGATCTCGACGGTGCTGCAACCGAACTGGCGAGTCGAGGCCATCGCCTCGATCGACCGGAAAGCAGAACTGGTGGCGGCGGTGGCGTCGAGCATGGGGGTTCGGGGAGTCACTTACTCGGCAGAGGAACTCTCGTCGGTGTCGACTCCCCACACATCTCGGCGGGTGTACGACGCCGTGGGGAGTACGAGCGTGGCCGAAGCCGCGACCCTGCTCGCAGGCTCGGCGCAGCAGTTGCTGATCCCGCGAACGGTCGGCGGAAGAGTCACCGTTGCTGTCGCCGCGGTGAGCGAGGTCGCGGCGAATTCGCCCGACTGACTGGCGAAAGCCGGCCGACGAGGGCACTGTGAATCGAATGACTTCCGACAGCACCGTCCTACTCGGCCCGATCGTGCGGTACGTCGGCACCGAGACGGCGACCCTGTGGTTCGAGATGGCCGAATCGGCGAACATTACGGTCGTCACCGACGCCGACGTCCGGGGTTCCGAACGAACGTGGGGGGTGCACGGCCACCACTACGCGCTGGTGCCGCTCGAGGGATTACCGGCCAACGCGACGGTGCACTACGAGGTGTTCGTCGACGAGCGTCGCGTGTGGCCCCCGGAGGGTCGGACGGCCGCCATCCACACCGTCGATGCCGATGGACCCGTCACGTTGGCCTTCGGGTCGTGTCGGCGGGGTGACAACTACAGCGACGAATCGTTGAAGCAGATCGGAGCCGACGCCTTGGCCGGGCTGGGGAATGCGCTGATCGAGGAGGATCCGAGCCGATGGCCGCAGGCGCTGCTGCTCCTCGGTGATCAGGTCTACGCCGACGACCCGTCGCCGGAGATCGTCGAACGACTTCAGGCGCGCCGAAGCTCGGGCGAGGGACCGCAGAGCGCCATCGGTACCGACGCGGAGAACGAGATCTGCGATTTCGAGGAGTACTCCTGGCTGTACCGGGAATCGTGGGGACTCGAGCCGGTGCGAACTCTGATGGCGAGCATCCCGTCGTGCATGATTCTCGACGACCACGATCTGCGCGACGACTGGAACTCGTCCGCGTCGTGGCGGCGGGACATCGTGACTCGGCCGTGGTGGAACGATCGAGTCATCGGCGCGTACTCGTCCTACTGGGTGTACCAGCACCTGGGCAACCTCTCGCCCAAGGAACTGGCGCAGGACGAGATGTACGCCGCAGTTCGGTCGGCCGATACCGACGCCGATCGTGAAAAGCTGTTGGCCGACTTCGCGTTACGCGTGGACCGCAAGCCCGAGACCGGCCGCTGGAGCTTCTATCGCGATTTCGGTGATACCCGGCTGATCATGATCGATTCGCGATGTTCGCGGAATCTGGATCCGGACAACCGAGAGATGGTGGACGAGAAGGAATGGGCGTGGGTACGCGAGCGCGCACTCGAAGAAACCCCGCGGCACTTGCTGTTCGGTTCGTCGTTGCCCTATCTCATGCTGCCTGCCCTGCACTACCTCGAACAATGGAACGAGGCTGTGGCGCAGGGGAGTTGGGGATCCATGCCGGCCAAGGTGGCCGAGAAGATGCGGATCGGCCTCGATCTCGAACACTGGGCGGCCTTCACCAACTCGTTCAACGACATGGCGGCGTTGACGCGTGAGCTCTCGCGCGGCGAGAACAAACCCGCCTCGATCATGTGGCTCTCGGGCGACGTGCACTGCTCGTACGTGGCGAACGCGGACTTCGGGGTCGGCGGGCGCGAGGTACCGGCCACGTATCAGCTGACCATGTCGCCGTTCCGCAATCCGCTCGATCTGCCGATTCGTGCGGTCAACAAGCTGGCCATCAAACGTCCCGCCGCCCGCATTCTGTCGAAACTGGCGCGCGCGGCACACGTGGGCCCGTCCGGTGTCGAGTGGGAGGCCGAGGCAGGACCCTGGTTCGACAACGGTGTCATGCTGCTGACCCTGCACGGCGACTCCGCTCGGTTGCGGGTGCACCACGCCCACGTCGACGACGCCGGTAAGCAGGTTCTCACCGAGACATCGACCCTGGCCCTCGCCTAGAGAAGACACTGGCCCTCGCCCAGCGGACGAGTAAACGATTGGCCATCGCCGGGCCGATGAGGTTGGCTGGTTCGTTGTGGCCCACCTCGAACTCAACGACATCGTCTACTTCCTGCCCGACGGACGGCAGCTCCTCAACGGTGTCGGGTTTCGCGTCGGCGACGGTGCCAAGACCGCCCTCATCGGCCCCAACGGAACCGGCAAGACGACACTGACGCGCATCATCGCAGGCGACGAGACCCCCGACGAGGGGTCGGTGTCGCGCTCCGGCTCGCTCGGGGTGATGCGGCAGTTCGTCGGCCAGCTGCGAGACGACTCGACCGTTCGTGATCTGCTGCTGTCGGTTGCCTCCCCGGCCGTGCAGACGGCCGCTGCGGCCCTCGACGCCGCCGAGAACACGATGATCGAGGTCGACGACGAGAAGACCCAGATGAAATACGCGCAGGCCCTGTCGGATTGGGGCGATGTCGGCGGTTACGACCTCGAGCCGTTCTGGGACAAGGTCACCACAGCAGCACTCGGAATGCCGTTCGACCGCGCGAAGTGGCGCGCTGCGTCGACCCTCAGCGGCGGTGAGCAGAAGCGCCTCGTACTCGAAGCGTTGTTCGCCGGCTCGGACAATCTGTTGCTTCTCGACGAACCGGACAACTACCTCGATGTGCCGGGCAAGCGCTGGCTCGAAGCGACCATTCGGGATTCCGACAAGTCCGTTCTGTTCATCAGCCACGACCGAGAGCTCATCGCCAACGCCGCGAACCGGATCGTGACGTTGGAACCGGGCGTCAGCGGTGCCACCTCCTGGGTGCACGGCGGCGGGTTCGCGACGTATCACGCCGCGCGTGAGGACCGGAATGCTCGGCTCGACGAACTGCGACGGCGGTGGGACGAGGAACTGGTCAAACTCCGGGCGCTGGTGCTGCGCCTACGGGAGAAGGCCAAATTCAACGACGGGGTCGCCGCTCGCTACCACGCGTCCCAGACTCGGTTGGCCAAGTTCGAGGAGGCCGGACCGCCCGAAGCGGTGCCGTTGAAGCAGCACGTCACCGTGCGTCTGCGTGGTGGCCGAACTGCCAAGCGCGCGTTGGTCTGTACGGGTCTGGAACTGACCGGATTGATGAAGCCGTTCGACACCGAGATCTGGTACGGCGACCGCGTCGCGGTGCTGGGCTCCAACGGTTCCGGCAAATCGCACTTCCTTCGATTGCTGGCCAACGGTGGCACCGATCCCGAGAAGGAGCACGAGCCGGTTCAGGAACTGGCACTCGATCCGGTTCCGCACACCGGCACCGCGGTGCTCGGCGCTCGCGTCCGGCCCGGGCTGTTCGCCCAGACCCACACTCGGCCGGATCTCGCGGGCAACACGCTCCTCGACATCTTGCACATGGGCAACGAACACCGCGACGGAATGGGCCGGGAGGCCGCCAGTAGGGCACTGGACCGCTACGGTCTGGCCCGAGCCGCCGAACAGTCGTACGACAACCTTTCCGGCGGCCAGCAGGCGCGCGTGCAGATTCTGCTCCTCGAACTCTCCGGTGCCACCCTGCTGCTGTTGGACGAGCCGACCGACAACCTCGACCTCATGTCCGCCGACGCACTCGAAGACGCGATCGCAGCGTTCGACGGCACCGTCATCGCCGTGACCCACGACCGCTGGTTCGCCCGCAGCTTCGACCGATTCCTCGTGTTCGGCAGCACCGGTCAGGCCTACGAATCCGATGAGCCCATATGGGACGAAAAGCGGGTGCAGCGCGCGCGGTAGCGTTTCCTCTCGTGAACGCGACTGACTCTCCCTATCTGGTCGGCCTCAATCTGGAAGGTCGACGCGTCGTCGTGGTCGGTGGCGGCACCGTCGCGCAGCGTCGATTGCCGCTGCTGATCTCCTGTGGTGCCGTGGTACACGTCATCACTCGGGAGGCCACGCCCGCTGTGGAGGCGATGGCGACCTTCGGACAGGTGACGATGGAGTTGCGTGATTATCGGGAGGGCGACCTCGCCGATGCCTGGTACGCCGTCGCGTGCACCGACGAGGCCGAGACCAACATCGCCATCGTTGCCGAAGCCACTGCGTCCAGGATCTTCTGCGTGCGAGCCGACATCGCCAAGGACGGCACCGCGGTCACCCCGGCGTCGGCCGAGTGGGACGGGCTGACCCTCGGTGTCCTCGCCGGCGGCGAGCACCGTCGATCGGCCGCGGTCCGCAATGCCGTGATCGAAGCTCTGCAGTCCGGTGTGGTCGCCGATTCGGCACATGCGCCGTTGACGGGCGTCGCGCTGGTCGGCGGCGGACCAGGCGATCCGGACCTCATCACCGTCCGCGGGCGCAGGCTGCTCGCCTATGCCGACATCGTGGTGGCCGATCGGCTCGCACCGCCCGAGCTGTTGGCCGAACTGGGGCCGCACGTGGAGGTCATCGACGCCTCGAAGATTCCGTACGGCCGCGCGATGGCGCAGGAGGCGATCAACCAGGCGTTGATCGACGGCGCGAAGGCGGGCAAGTTCGTCGTCCGGCTCAAGGGCGGCGACCCCTACGTGTTCGGTAGGGGATACGAGGAACTCGAAGCGCTCGCCGCCGAGGGAATTCCGGTCACCGTGGTGCCCGGTATCACCAGCGCCATTTCGGTGCCCTCGTCCGCAGGGATCCCGGTGACGCACCGCGCCGTCACCCACGAGTTCGTCGTCGTCAGCGGCCACGTGGCACCCGACCATCCCGATTCGCTCGTCGACTGGAACGCGCTGGCCAAGCTCAAGGGCACCATCGTGTTGCTGATGGCCGTCGAACGCATCGGCCTGTTCGCCGACGTTCTCATCGCCGGTGGCCGGCCGTCCGGCACTCCGGTGATCGTCGTTCAGGAAGGCACCATGCGCACCCAGCGCGAAGTGCGCGCGACGCTGAGCACCGTGGCCGATGCGGTTCGGGACGCGGAGATCAGGCCTCCGGCCATCGTGGTCATCGGAACCGTTGCCGGTTTTTCTGTACACGCCGGTAACGTGAACGCCCGTGCCTGAATCATCGATGTCCGATACCTCCAGCACCGAGGTCAAGTACCCGGTGACGACCCGAGCGTTCGGGTTGGCGATCATCGTCCTGAGCGGCCTGCAGTTGATGGTGGTGCTCGACGGCACGGTCGCCAACCTCGCTCTGGCACCGTTGCAGGCCGATCTGGGTCTGTCCGATGCCGGACGCAACTGGGTGCTCACCTCGTATGCCCTCGCCTTCGGCGGGCTGATGCTCCTCGGCGGCAGACTCGGTGACGCCTTCGGTCGCAAGAAGATGTTCCTGGCCGGCGTCGTGTTGTTCACCATCGCATCCCTGCTGTGCGGGCTCGCGGTCAACGAGGCAACGCTGGTAGCGGCCCGCGCGCTTCAGGGCGTGGGAGCCGCGGTGGCGTCGCCCACGGCGTTCGCGCTGGTGGCGACCACGTTCGCTCCGGGCCCGGTTCGGAATCAGGCCATCGCGATCTACGCAGCCATGACGGGTGTCGGCTCCATTGCCGGGCTGATCATCGGCGGTGCGTTGACCGAGGTGTCGTGGCGGTGGATCTTTCTGATCAACGTGCCTATCGGTGTGGTCATCGTGGTGCTCGCGGTCGTCTCGCTGCAGGAGACGGTGGGGGCGAAGTTGCCGCTCGACGTGCCGGGAGCGATTCTGGCGACGCTCGGCTGCACCGGGGTGGTGCTGGCTCTGAGCGAGGGCACCGAACTGGGCTGGACCAATCCGATCGTCATCGTCTCCCTGCTCGCCGGACTGCTCTTCCTCGGGCTGTTCCTGCTGGTCGAGCGTCGCGCAGACAATCCACTGCTCCCGTTCTCGTTGTTCGGCAGCCGAGACCGAGTGGCGACGTTCGTGGCCATCTTCTTCGCCGGTGGCGTGATGTTCTGCCTCGCTGCCTACGTGGCACTGTTCGTCCAGGACATCCTGGGATACAGTCCGCTGCACGCGGGCCTGGCGTTCGTGCCGTTCGCCTTCGGGCTCGGTGCCGCCGCGTTCCTGGCCTCGCAGCTGGTGACGCGCATCGCCCCACGCTGGCTGATTCTGAGCGGCGCCGTCATCATGGTCGGCTGGCTGATGGTGTCTGTCGCGACGATGAACGCGGACTCGTCGTACTTCCCCGGCCTGTTCTTCCCCGTCATCGGGATCGGATTCGGCGTCGGCCTCACGGTCGTGCCGCTCCCGCTGTGCGCCATCGCCGGAGTGAGCCCCACCGAGATCGGCCCGTTGACCGCTATTGCCCTGGTTGCCCAGACCCTCGGCGGGCCGCTTGCCCTGGCCGTGATCGGTGCGCTGGTGACCTCACGAACACTGTCGCTGGGCGGCATCTCGGGACCGGCGACGCTGATGAACGACAACCAGCTCGATGCATTGAGCTCGGGCTACATGTTCGCGTTGTTCTGCTGCGCCGTCTGCGCCGTGGTCGCGGGAATCGCTGCGGTGTTCATTCGCTTCACCCCGCAGCAGGTCGCTCAGGCCCAGGCTGCGCAGGAGGATGCTCAGAAGGGCTGAGTCCTCTCTGACAAACCCGTTTCTGGTACCGGCGCACCACTATTGATCCACAGGTGCCGAGTTGTCCACAATTGCCGTTCGGCTCGGTTTTCGGAGTCGCTGTCGGTGCACGATCGGTGCATGCATCCTGACGTGCACGGTCTGATTTTCCGCGCTTCGGCGATTTCGGCCGGCTACACCAACACCGATCTGCAAAGGCTGTGCGTCCGAGGCGAACTGGTTCGGATCGTTCCCGGAATGTATGCACAGCGGCAGTTGTGTTCGACGCTCGATCCACGCGGAATGCACCGGTTGACGACCGTCGCCTCTCTGGCCACCAATGCCGACGCTGCAGTTGCCAGCCATGTCTCGGCTGCTGTTCGTCCGCGGGTTCGATCTGTGGAACACCGATTTGGACCGAGTGCACCTGACGATCCCCGACGGAAAAGGGCGCACGACTTCGCGATTGCACGTGCACTCGACGCCGCTTCCGGCGGAATTCGTGACGACGGAGATGGGAATACCGGTGACCTCGCCGGAGCGCACCGTGGTCGATTGCGCGCGGCTGCTCGATCTCGATCATGCCGTCGTGATCGGAGACTCGGCTCTGCGATCGAAGAAGGTGTCGATGGATCGGTTGCGGGCAGCGTTGGAGGTCTCGGCGCGCACGAACGGTATCGGCGCGGCTCGGCGGGCGGTCGCCGCAATGAACGGTCTGAGCGAAAGCCCCGGAGAATCCCTCAGCAGACTGCGGATGAAGGAGTACGGCTTCCCGAACCCAGTTCTGCAACAGGTACTGCGAGTGGGATCCCAGTTCCTTGCCCGAGTCGACTTCTACTGGAAAGGCTGGCGTGTGATCGGCGAATTCGACGGCATGGACAAGTACGCGACCGGAAAGACGTTGGCGCAGGGGAAGGTTCGCGAGGACGAGCTCCGGGACCGGGGAATGGAGGTGTTCCGGTGGACTTGGAAGGACCTGTGGCAGTTCGGCATGATGCGCGAGCGATTCGATCGTGCGTGTGCCAGGGCCGAACGTCGACGCTGAGTATGCCCACAGAATGTTCAGCTGCGCACCTGTACAGGTAGGCAACCGAATATTCTGTGGGCAAACGTCACCCGATGTGGGCGTCGTCGGCCGCGGCCTGGCCCGAATCCCATCCTTCGGCGTCCAGGCGTGGACCGCGCATCGGCTTCGCCGTCGGGAACAGTCGATCGAACTCGGCCTCGACGGCGACGGTCTGGGCAGCCAGAACAGGGAGCAGATCGGCCGATTCGACCGCGACCTCCTCCAAAGCGTGTGCATCGGCGTCGGTGAGGCGGTCTCCGATGCGGACGGCATAGGCGTAGAGGAACGCCTTCCCGAACGCCGCCGATCCGGCCTTCTTGCGCTTCTTGGCCTGCGGTGAATGTCCGAGGGCGCGCGTTGCCTGAACCAGCAGAGAGGTGAACAACAACTCGGTCTGTTCCACGTCCACCGGAGCTCCGACCAGGGTTGCGACGGCGAACTCCGGATCCCAGATCGCTTTGACGCGGTTGGCGGTTCCGACCACGTGCAGCAACTGCGCCTTGGCCGGGGCATGCGGGCCGTCGACGTGAACGCGTCGGCCGTGAATATCGATGTGGCCCTGCGTGAGCAGCATGGTGTCGATGGAGTAGCGCGTCATCAACTCCTGCGCCTTGGCAGTCAGCGTCTCGGCCTCCTCCTCGAAATCCGTGGCGTCGGCCTTGGCCAGCAGACCGCGAATCTTGCTCAGCATCTTGGTGTTCGGTGAGTCGGAGCCGGCGACACCCGTCACCGTGGGACGAGTGCGCGGCCACTGGGACGGCTTGGGGCCGAGCTGAGGCCACCGGGGGAGTGTCTGCCATTGACCGAGCAGCGTGAGTACGTCGAGCCACTGATCACTGGCAGCGATGTAATCGGACTTACCGGACGAGGTCAGGTATGCGGTCAGGAAATCGGGCGTGGCCTCGACCCGGGCCGCAACCTTGGGGAACTGCTCACAGATCGTGGACATCTGATCCACCCAGTCCTGCGGGGCCCGTGCGTCGGCGTCGGTGAGATCGGCCTGATGCAGCAGGACCGCGGCAGCGAGATTGGCCACGGCCACCGTGTGCTGACGCCGCACGACGTGCACCAGATCCATAGGCTGCCAGCCGTTTTCGTACATCGTCTCGATCATGTTCGTCAGCGCCCGAGAGCCGAGTTCGGTCGCGTCCATCGACACCAGTCGATCTGCGACGTCGTCGGCGACGCGTTGGCTCATGGTCTTGCCGACCGAGGCGTCGGCGCCGCGGCGGAGCAGTTCCGGAATCTCGCTCATTCGGTGAGCACGATCAATTCGGTGCTCGACGCCACTTCGACTCGCAGGCCGGCCTTGGATGCCACGCGCGCAACGGCTTTGACGTCCTTCGGCTCGGCGGTGGTCAGCGTCAACGCGCGTGCCAGCAGACCCTTGTGATGCTTGTTGAAGTGGCTCACCACCGATCGGCTGCCGTCGGGCTTCTCGGTGAGCACCGTCGCGGTGATCGCGCCCGGGACGGGACCGAGTTGTTGATAGGTGCCCGATCGGAGGTCGACGACGATGCCCTCATCCTCGGCTTCGATGGCGTCGGAGAGTTCGGGCTTCCAGTGTGATCGCAGCGTCCCGAAGTTCGGAACGGTCGATCCACCGGAAAGTCGATAGGACGGAATCGGATCGGAGGCGCGGACGGCTCCGAACAGGGCCGAGCCGATCCACAGCCTCGCTTCCGCTCGGGCGCGACCGGCCCGGGTGAACGACGCCGCGTCGAGGGCGTCGTAGAGCACGCCGGTGTACCGCTGCAGTGCTGGTGTGGTGGGTGAGGTCCACAACCGGGCGTTGCGTTCGATCTCGTCCACCTGGGTTGGGCCCAGGCCGAGCGCCGCGATCGACGCGTCGACGTCGGCGGACAGTTCCACCAGCGCATCGGCGAGCTTTCGGCGAAGCGGGGTCAGCGTGGGCAGCGACAGTCGGTCCAGATCGAGAGGTGCTCCGGAACCGCCGTCGGACTTCGTCTCGGAGGGAGGCAGCAGAATCAGCACGGGCTCGAGGCTACTCACTGTACGGCCGCCTGCTCACAGGCACTGTGTGAGCGACTAGTCTGACAACCCGTGATCACCCGTCTTTCGCAGTTGTTCCTTCGTACCCTCCGCGACGACCCGGCCGACGCCGAGGTCGACAGCCACAAGCTGTTGGTCCGCGCCGGTTACGTTCGTCGTATCGCGCCGGGCGTCTACTCCTGGTTGCCGCTTGGTCTGCGGGTGCTGCGGCAGGTCGAGCGTGTCGTGCGCGAGGAGATGAACGCCATCGGTGCGCAGGAGATATCTCTGCCCGCACTGCTGCCGCGCGAGCCGTACGAGACCACCAATCGGTGGACCGAATACGGCGACGCGCTGTTCCGGTTGCAGGACCGCAAGGGCAACGACATGCTGCTCGGTCCCACCCACGAGGAACTGTTCGCGCTGACGGTCAAGGCCGAGTACAACTCGTACAAGGACCTGCCGGTCACGCTGTACCAGATTCAGACCAAGTACCGCGACGAGGAGCGTCCTCGCGCCGGTATTCTGCGCGGCCGCGAGTTCGTGATGAAGGACTCGTACTCCTTCGACATGGACGAGGACGGACTGAAGAAGTCCTACGCCGCCCACCGCGAGGCGTATCAGCGCATCTTCGCCCGCCTCGGCGTCGGCTACGTCATCGTCGCCGCCACGTCCGGTGCCATGGGCGGCAGCGCCTCCGAGGAATTCCTGGCCGAGAGCGACATCGGTGAGGACACCTACGTGCGCTGCATCGAGTCGGGATACGCGGCCAACGTCGAGGCCGTCACCACTCCGGCACCGGAACCGCTGCCGATCGAGGGGCAGCCGGCTGCCGTCGATCACGAGACCGGCGACACCCCGACCATCGCGACCCTGGTGGAGTGGGCCAACTCCGCGGATCTCGGTCGCACCGTGACCGGCGCGGACACGCTCAAGAACATCCTGCTCAAGGTTCGCAACGCCGAAGGGGAGTGGGAACTGCTCGCCGTCGGGCTGCCCGGTGACCGCGAGGTGGACGAGAAGCGCCTCGAAGCATCCCTCGAGCCTGCCGAGTTCGCTTTGTTGACCGACGCGGACTTCGCGGCCAATCCGTTCCTCGTCAAGGGGTACATCGGGCCTCGCGCATTGCAGGCCAACGGAGTTCGCTACCTCGTCGATCCCCGGGTGGTCGACGGCACGTCCTGGATCACCGGCGCGGATGTCAAGGGCAAGCACGTGGTGAACCTCGTCGCCGGTCGCGATTTCGTTCCCGACGGCACCATCGAAGCAGCCGAGGTGCGTGACGGCGACATGTCTCCCGACGGGCGCGGGCCGCTCGTCAGTGCTCGCGGAATCGAGATCGGGCACATCTTCCAGCTCGGCTACAAGTACACCGATGCGTTCGCTGTCGACGTCCTCGGTGAGACCGGCAAGCCGGTTCGCCTGACGCAGGGTTCCTACGGTGTCGGCGTCTCCCGTCTGGTCGCCGTGATCGCCGAGCAGATGCACGACGACAAGGGCCTGCGGTGGCCGTCGGAGGTGGCACCTGCCGATGTCCACCTGGTGATCGCCAACAAGGACGACGCTGCTCGCGCGGGCGCGGAATCGATTGCGACACAACTCGATACACAGGGCATCGAGGTGCTGTTCGACGACCGCAAGGCCTCGCCCGGAGTGAAGTTCAAGGACTCGGAACTGATCGGTGTTCCGCTGGTGGTCGTCATCGGCCGCGGCTGGGCCGACGGCAAGGTCGAGATCCGTGATCGCTTCACCGGTGAGAGTCGCGAACTCGACATCGACTCGGCTGTCGAGGAGATCGTGAAGGCTGTGCGGCACACACCGTAGGGGAGTCTCGCGATCTCTCTGCGCGGTCGTTTACCCGCTGGTAGCTTCGGGTCAACGACTATGAGAGGTCACCACGTGTCTCACTTTGCGCTGTTCGATCCCACAACCTTCGATCCGGCCGAGCTCGACGGCGACTCTCGTCGAGCGCTGCGCGCCTTGATCGAGTGGTTCGAGAATCGAGGCAAGGCCAGGCTGCTCGCGGACGATCTCGACGCAGTCTGGCCCGCGGACTTCATCGAGTTCGTCGCCGAGCAGAAGCTGTTCGCAACCTTCTCCACGCCCGCCGCCTACGCGGACGGATCGCCGAACACGCGATGGGACGCTGCTCGCAATGCAGCGCTGAGCGAGGTTCTCGGGTTCTACGGTCTGGCCTACTGGTACACCTGGCAGGTCACCGTTCTGGGTCTCGGGCCCATCTGGATGAGTGCCAACGACGACGCCAAACGGCGCGCCGCACGCGAGCTGGACCGCGGCGGTGTGATGGCGTTCGGACTGTCCGAGCGCGCACACGGAGCCGACGTCTACTCCACCGACATGCTGTTGACGCCCTCGACCGAGGACTCCGAACTCGAGTTCACCGCGTCGGGGGAGAAGTACTACATCGGGAACGGCAACGTTGCGGGCATGGTCTCGGTGTTCGGCCGACGCACCGACGTCGACGGACCGGATTCGTACGTGTTCTTCGTGGCAGACAGCGCGCACCCGGCCTATCGGCTTCGCGAGAGCGTCGTCCACGGGCAGATGTACGTCAGCACCTTCGCGCTCGAGAACTACCCCGTCCGGCAACAGGACATCCTGCACACCGGTGCCGACGCATTCTCGGCTGCGCTGAACACGGTCAACGTCGGAAAGTTCAACCTGTGCACCGGATCCATCGGCATCTGTGAGCACGCGTTCTACGAGGCGATCACGCACGCGAACAACAGAGTTCTCTACGGCAATCGCGTCACCGATTTCCCGCACGTCCGCAGCGCATTCGTCGACGCATACTCCCGGCTGATCGCCATGAAGCTGTTCAGCGCGCGAGCGCTGGACTACTTCCGTGCCGCCGGACCCGAAGACCGGCGCTACCTCCTGTTCAATCCGATGACCAAGGCGAAGGTGACCTCCGAGGGCGAAACGGTCGTCCGTCTGTTGCACGACGTCATCGCGGCCAAAGGGTACGAGAAGAACACCTACTTCCGTGAAGCCGCCCAGCTGATCGGAACACTGCCGAAGCTCGAGGGCACGGTGCACGTCAACGTGGCGCTGATGCTCAAATTCATGCCTGCGTACATGTTCTCGCCCACCGACTACCCGGACGTCGGTACCCGAACCGAGCCGGTCGACGACAGCTTCTTCTTCGCGCAGGGGCCCGCCCGTGGTGCTAGCTCGGTCCGGTTCCATGATTGGAACCCGCTGTACAGCAAGCACTCCGCGATACCCAACGTGGGACGGTTCTACGAGCAGGCCCAGGCGTTCAGGTCGTTTCTTCAGGACTGTGCGCCCGACGAAGCGCAGCAGAAGGATCTCGATTTCCTACTCGTGGTGGGGCACCTGTTCTCGCTCGTCGTCTATGGCCATCTCGTGCTCGAACAAGCCGACGAGATCTCGCCCGAGATGCTGGACCAGATCTTCGACTTCCAGATCAGAGACTTCTCCGGCTACGCCGTCGCGCTGTACGGAAAGCCCTCATCGTCTGCGGCGCAACAGCAGTGGGCCCTGGACGCGATACGCAAGCCGGTGGTCGATGCGACTCGTTTCGAGGCGGTGTGGAACGAGGTCGCCTCCTACGACGGCCGGTACGAGATGCGTCCCTAGCTCGGACGCTCAGCCGGGATCGGCCGGAACCAGCGTGGTTCCGAACGCGCATAACGTCATCTCGTGCAGTCCGGAGCTGTCGTTCGGATGCTCGAGTGCCTGCATCGACATGAGGACGTTGAGCAGCATCCCGTGCGCGATGAACTGCCGGGCCTGATCCTCGGAACAGCCAGTGCCGTCACGTATCTGGCTGTAGATGGCACCCATTCCCTCCCGGGCCGCCCGGCCGATCTCGGGTACCGACCCTGCGCCGAATCCGTGCATCATGACCATCAACAGGTCGCGATCGGCCACCAGATCGGCGTAGGCCGAGCCGAGATTCGCCCAGGTGCTGTCGTCGTCGGGGTCGAGCGGGCCCGCCGCCAGCACGGCCTCGAACGCAGCCATGATGCCGTCGACGGAGCGTTGGAACACCAGACGAAACAACTCGACCTTGGTGCCGAACATGCGCACCACGTACGGCTGAGAGACACCTGCTTCCTTCGCGACCGCATCGGTACTGGTGCCTGCGTAGCCCCCGCGCGCGAACGCGCGCATCGCCGCGTCGAGAACGAGCTCTCGGCGGTCGGCTGCATCCATACGGGTGGCCTTGGGCTTGGGTGCAGAGGCGTCGGACATGTTGACAGGTTATCAGTCGATAACTTACGGTCTCGATTAAGTAATCATTCGATGCTTACAAGTTCGAGACGGGACGACCGCAATGACCGCCACAGCTTCCCCACCTGCAGTGCAGCCCGCCACTCGGAACGTTCCCGTGTGGCTCGGCATCCTCGCAGCATCCCTACCGATGTTCATGGCAACACTCGATAATCTGGTGGTGACCAGCGCGCTCCCGGTCATCCAGCAAGATCTGAACGCCTCCGTCGGACAACTGCAATGGTTCATGAACGCCTACACCCTCACCTTCGCGACGTTCATGCTGACGGCGGCGA